>JBFHME010000028.1:0-28163 GCA_041594435.1 Acidimicrobiales bacterium | reverse complement strand
GTTGGATGGTCGAACACCGGTTTCGGCCACGGCAGAGCGGTTTCGATGACGACAACCCTGTCGGCGTGAATCGCCGTTCCCCCCGGGTCGACGGCGATCCGTCGAGCGTGATCGGCGCAGCGGACGGTCTCATCGGCCTCGGGAAGCAAATGATCGAGCGAAGTCACCGCATCAACCTAGTGGCACGCCCGCCCGCCGCATCACGCAGCGGCCAGCTCCTCGACTGACTCCAACGCATCGGCTTCGTGACGCACCGACACGACACCGCCCTCGGCCACCAGATACGTGGTGGCGGCTGCCATGGTGACGAGCCCCATGCCGATGATCGCCTGGCGCAGGCCGATGACTTCGGCCAGCAGACCCAGAGGGGCGGCGGCGATGCCGAACCCGGCGAACGAAAGCTGCATGAGTGACTGGACTCGGCCCTGATGAGCGTCGTCGGAAAGATTCAGCGCCATGGTGTTCGACAGCGTCTGGTAGACCGTGTTGGCCCCGCCGACGAGGCCGATGACGACGAAGGCCGACCAGAATCCAGGAGTGAGGCCGAAGGCGATGACGCCGAGACCGAACCCGAGTCCACCGAGGATCATGGCGATCTTGGCCCGGCTGGAGTTGGCTCGGCTGGCCAGCGGGATTGACACCGCAACGGCGCCGAGTGCGCTGGCTGAGCTGATGTAGCCGACGTAGGCGTCGTCGAGCTCGAAAACCCCCTCGATCATTGCGGGGTAGAAGGCAACATAGTTGAAGCCGAACATCACGATGAAGAACGAACTCAGGACCAGTCGTCGCAGGGGCGGCTTGGCCGCCACGTAGCGAACGCCGTCGATCATTTCGGCCCACGGGTTGAAGCGGGGTGTGTCGGCGTCGCCGTGGCCATTGCGCGCCAATTCCGCCTCCACCGCCCGCGATCCCAGAACGTTCGGCAGCCGCAGCAGGACGACCATGGCCACCACTGCAGTCGCACCGGCGATCAGATAGGCGCCGCCGATTCCGAACAGCGCCCATCCGGCCAGCACACCGGCCAGCGACGGGGCAAAGATGCGGGTTCCGTTCATCGACAGCAGAGAGAGCGCGATGGCGTTGCCGAGCTGGTCGCGGCCGACGAGATCTGCGGAGAACGCCACCCGCGCCGGGCCGAAGAAGCCGAACGCCGTGCCCTGAGCCACCGCAGCCAGCATCAACATCCAGAACTGGACGACGTCGAGTAGCACGACCACGCCCATGAACACCGCGAACACCGTGATCACGAGCTGGGACAGGACGAGAATCAGGCGCTTCGAATAGCGATCGGAGGCCACACCGCCGAGGGGTGTGGCGATCAGCAAGCTGACGCCGAAACACAGATAGACGAGTCCCAGCGCACCCTCCCGCTCGGTGAGATCCCAGGCCAGCAGGCCGCGCAACAGGAACTGCATCTGCACGGACATGAAGGTGAACAGCCCACCCCACCACAGCGTTCGGTAGGACGGGATCCGCAGCGAGCTGAAGGCCGCCCATCGGTTGGGGGAGGGAACGGGGTGCCGCTCGGACCGAAAGAACATAGTTAGAAAGTCTAACTTGTTTTGTCGGAGGCGGCAAAGTTTTCCGAACCTCCTCGAACCACCTCCCCGAATCAGCGAACTAGAGGTAGCTCGCCTCGATCCACCACTGACGGCGTTCGATGACCAGGAGGTGGGCCGACGAGTCGTCGAGCACCACCTGCATCCGGGCCCGCCGTCGATGGGTCAACGGATCCCACCATCGCTGCTCGGCCGGCCACGGCCCGGCCCACCGACTCACCGACCGCCACCGACCCTCGATCCGCATCCGATGAGGACGGCCACTCAACTCGCCCCGGCCGCTGACCGCCGGCGGCTCACCATGCTCGTCGACCAACTCGACCGGCAACGGGTCGGGATGAACCCGAAGCGGCGACGGCGGCGGGAGACGCCCGGGCCAGGGCTCGGTCGTCCAGCCGGGTCTGGCCGCCGGACGGGCTTCGGTCAGATCGACAGCCGCCGCCGGAACCAACCGCAACTGCTCCCCCGCCGACAGGCCCCCTTTGAATTCGGGCACCGACAAGCCGTCGGCTCCCAGGATCGCCTGCAACCGGGCCACCACCCTGGTCACGTCCTCGGCCCGCCCCCGGTCCGCGCCCCAGAATCCGAGCTGGCGGCCGGTGGCCGGAACCACCTCGTCAGGCACGATGGTCAACCGCAGAATCCCCGACGACGGGCGGCCGGCTGCAGTCTGATGCAGCCAGCCGTCGAGTTGCCAGCGGGCCCGATCGGCCACTGCGGCGGCCGAAAGCGTTCCCCGGTGACGCCACAACCGCAGCTGCCGTTCCCCGGTTTCGGTCTCGGCCTCGATCGCCACCCTGGTACAGGAAAGCCCGCGGCCGTCAAGATTGGCGTGCAGTTCGTCGGCCAGTGTTCTGATGACGAAGGTACAGCGGTCGATGGCCTCCGCCGGAGGCTCGAAGGTCCAGCTCACGGCAAGGTCGGGGGCGGGGTGTCGGAGATCGGGGGGATGGTCGTCGAGCCCTCGGGCCAGCCGGTGGGCGAGCAGGCCGTCACGGCCGAACCGGTCGACCACATCGGCGGCGGCCAGTTGTGCGAACAGCCCCAGGGTGTCGAGACCGAGGCGGACCAACACATCGGTCAGATCCGGCATCTCGAGGGTGGTGATGGGCATCGGGGCCAGAAACTCGGCGCTGGACCCCGGGGGCACCACCTGGATCACCGCCTGAGCTGTGGCCACATCGTCCACAACGAGGGAACCGATACCGCTCGCAAAACGACCCCCGGGGCGACAGCGGGCGGCCAGACGTGCGGCGAACACCCCATCGGCGACGGCCACCCGCACCTGCCCCTGCCGGGACAGCTGTGGAGTCACCGCATCGACCACCACCCGGGCCATGGCCTCCTCACCGCCGAAGAATCGAGCCGGCCCCCGGGTGGGGAAACCGACCAGGCCCGCCCCGGCCACCTCCACCCGGGGTGTGATGGCGTCGAGAGCCGCCACCACCGGCTCGAACAACCGGTTCTCCCGGTCGACGTCACGGTCGAGTAACGCCAGGTCGGGACACCGGCCCTGCGCTTCCCGCCGACGCTGCCCCACCCTCACCCCCTCCTCCCGTGCTGCCGGTGAGGAGGCCACCACCCGGTTCGCCACCAGCACGGCCGCCGGTTCATCCGGCGGTACCCCCCAGGAGACGATGGGCCAGTCCGGGCACCACACCACCACCATCCGGGTGGAATCCCGCCCGGTCATCGACTGCCCGCACCGTCGAGTTGCGTCTCGTTGAGGTGGCCATCCAGCCGTACTTCGGCCCACTGGCCAACCCCCGGCGCCCGCCGACCGCCGACCTCCACCAGAAGCCTCCGACTCCGGAGATGACCGTGACCCTCGCCCAGGCCATCCCATTGCTGGCTGCGACCGGTGAGTGAAAGATCGACGGGGTACGGCCAGGTCCGCCCGCCGTCGAGGTGTATCAGCACCGCCTGCTGTTCCCGAGCCCGAGCCTGAAGGCGTCGCGCCTCCTGGTGGCCGATTCGATGATGGGGGCGGACACAGACCACGTGCATCGCCTCGACCAGTGCGGCGACCACCGTAGGCCACTGATCCGGCATCGGGGTCTCCACCATGAGCACCCGATCGAGGGCGACCCCCTGCTCGCCCGCTCCCACCAAACCGAGATCCTCGAGCCCGACCGCCGCCATCCACCCGTCACCCTCCATCAACCACCCGGCCAATCCCATGGCCAGCGCCCACGCCCCGTGACCGTCGACGCCGACCGACCACCCCCGCTGCACGCCCCCCATCGGGAGGAGGGAGGTCAGCGGGGCCAGCGCCTCGGGCAGCGCTCGGAGGGCGGTGGAGTTCTCGGTCTGTTGCCTGACCAGCGAGACCGGGCCCAGGCGGGCCCGCAAGTCGGACACGGTTGCCCGGCCACCGGGTCCGCGATCGGCGGCCCGACTCTCGCTGTCGACGATCGACTCCATCCCGACCCAGTGTAGTCGAACATTTGTTCGCACTCCTCTTTCGGGATCACGATGACCGTTCGAAGCTGTTGATCAGCCTGACGACATCGGATGCCGGCCGGACCTCGGATGGACCACCGACACCGATGTACCTGCGCTACGACGAGAACCTGCCCAGGGCCTGGCCACCCTTTTCCAGCTTGCCGGCGGTACGGGCCAAACCGTGACCGGCTTTGTCGACCGAGACGCCCATCTTTGCTTGGACACCGACGCCAGGAGCTTCTGAGCCGACGCCAGCTCGGTGCGGCATGTGTCGAGCGCCTCGCCCGCCACGTCGGCCACCGCCTTGACCCCGTCGCCCTTCCCCGGCGAGCCGGTCAGGAACGCGGCGGCTCCGGCGACGTCGTCGGCGGCTTCGGTGAGCGCGGAGGCCGTCGACGACAGCAGCTCCGGTAGCCGCTGGATGAAGTCGACGATGTCGTCGCCGTGTTCGGCCACGAACCGCACCGCTCCAGCGACGTCGTCGGTCGACCCGACGACCGCTCCCACTGCGCTCTTCACGTCATCGAGGCCGAGCCCGGCGAATCCCTGAATCTGGTGCTCGCCCTTCCCGGTCATGCCATGCTCTGCCATGCCCCGAGATTACCCACCCCGTCCATCTGTGCGCTCCACGCCCGGCTAGCAGGGCCTACGCCGCACGGAATCAGCGCCCCGTCAACCTGTGCGCTCCACGCCCGGCTAGCAGGGCCTACGCCGCACGGTTCGATGTTCTCGACACCAGCACGGCCCGAATCTCGTCGATCACCGATGACGGGCGAAGCGCAACCTCGTCGGCAACGACCCGAACAACCACCCATCCGTGAGCGGCGGCCGTTCGATCGCGCCGTCGATCATCGGCCATCGCCTGCGAGGTCGAATGCCACGAGCGACCGTCGACCTCGAGGACGACACGAGCCGCCGGATCGGCAAAGTCGACCGCACCCCGCACGCCATCGAACCAGGGCGGACGAAACTGGCGACACAGGCTCGTGATCCCCGCCCTACCCAACATCTCCTCCACCCTGGCCTCGAGAATCGACTGGGGCACCGGTTCACCGCGGAACAGCTGGTCCATCACGATCCTCAGGTTCTTCAATCCTCGGACACCTCGGCGGGCCAGAGCCTGATAGCAGGCCCGGAAATCCGCCTCTTCGAGACCGCCATGAATCATCGCCGACTGCAGGATGTGACGCAGCCTCGTTGGACCTGAGCAGGATGCCAGGTCGAAGACGGTACGAGCGAGCGATGTGGTCCGAAGACCGTCGATCTCCACCACATCGACCTCGAGTGGTAGGCGGGTTCTGTGCACCGTCACTCCTGGAAACGCACGACCACCGGTGCCGATCGGCACCGTCACCTCGATGCCAAGGTCCCGGTTGTCCGGGGGCACCGGGAGGCGGTAACCCCGACCGGCCGACCGAAACGAGATCGCTCCCGTCGCCAGCGACGCAAGTGCCGCGAACTGCGGCGTTCTCTCGTCGACGAGCCAGGGAACGACGTACACGCCCGATCGCAACGGTTCGAGGACGCCGGCCTTCCGGAGGTCCTCGATCACCGTTGACGCCAGGCCACGATCCATCAGATCAATCCGGGTGCAGCACCCGGATCGTTGCGCTGCGACAGTAAGAACTCGTTGCATGTTGTCACTACTCATCACACGAGCTTGACAGCACTCAGTGACAGTAAAAAACACTCGTTACCGTTCACAGAGCTCTATCCCACCGAAGAACTGTGCGGCCCGCACCCGGGAAGCCGGGCGGGGGCCGCACAGATCGATTGGTGGTGGTGAGGTGGAAGGTCTGTGCGGCGGGGGGGGTCAGAGTGCGACGACGACGGCGTCGACCGAACCGAGGGCGGTCGTCAGACGGGCCAGATGTCGGTCGTCGGTGTAGGCTCCCACGATCGCGCCACCCGACCCGGCGAAGGTGGCGGACGCATTACAGGTCACGGCGAGATCGATCAGCTCGATCTGCTGATCAGGGACCGGGCCGAGCTGCCGCCGCAAACGCATGTTCTCACCGACAAGGTCGGCGAATCGGGAGGCGTCCTTCCACCGCAGCGCCGCCTCACCCTCGAGGGCCAGCCCCGCGAGCTGGTGGAGCAGGTCCCGAATGTTCGAATCACCATCCTCGTACCGTCGCCGCAGCACTCGATGAAACCGGTCGCTGGGCCGGGCGGCCGACTCCCGATAGGCCAGGAACAGCGGAGGCAGGCTGGACGAATCGACCTGATGATACTCGCCGTGGGACACACCGTACCGGGCGTCGGTGGTCATCTCACCGAAGTTCATCGCCATCAGGCCCCCGTAGGTCTGGACGACCCGACCCTGTAGGCCCGCTGTCAGGTCGAGCTGCTCGGTCTCCACCCGAAGGGCGATGGAGGGCAGTATCTCGGGCGGCAGGTCCAGGCCGGTGAACTCGGCCAAACACCGCAACGCGGCGATGACGAGAGCCGACGACCCACCGAGCCCGACCTGACGGGGAATGGTCGAGTGATAGGTGAGACGAAAGCCGGCCGTTCCGAATCCTGCGAGTACCGGGCCGGCCTCGGGACCTCGGGCCGAGGCCTCGAACGACGCCACATCGGCGAACGTCCGGATCGTGGCCGCCAGCAGCTGGGGAACGATCAGATAGCCGTATCGGTCGACCTGTTCGACGAGATCGTCGACGTCACCCCACAACGGTTCGTCGTTGAGGTTGGGAACGATCTCGAGCTCCTCGGCCTCGACGAGTTCCACCGTGGCGGCAAACCGCGGCACGGCCAGCCCCAGCGTTCGTCCGCCGTAGCCGTCCGATGGGTTGCCCAGCAGACCGACCCGGGCCGGGACGGTGTGGGAGATCAACTATCGGCGCCGAATGACTCCGGAGTCGGAACCTCGACTCCCGGACGGTAGTACGTGTACAGCTCCTCGAGCGCCTCTCGGATACCGCTTGCATCGGAACCGGACAGCTTCACCGTGACCGTCTGGGAATACACGTGGACTTCGTCGACCTTCCCGGTGTCGAACAGGGATCTGGCGATCTGGTCCGCCGGTCGATCACGGTGGATCGGCTCGCCCTTCACATAGCGTTCGTGACCCATGCCGGTGAAGGACCGGTTGGTTTCAAAACGCAGATATCCCTCACGGCTGCTGGCGACTTCGGAAACGGTTACTGGTTCACCCACGGCATACAGACTACAGCGACTCGCTCGGCCGCGTGACCCCGCCGGTGGTCGGTCGCTGCTCCCTCACGGACACACGGAGATACCAGATCCCCAGCCCGATCGACACTCCGGCCAGAACCGTGTGGACGAGAATGAACCCCGGCGAGTGGTCACGCCCCGCGATCACCACCGCCCGATAGGCCCAGACGATGACGCTCAGCGCCGCCAACATCCCGGCCGGAACGATCGTGAGGCGGGCGGCGACGACCAGCGTCACGAGCGACGCCAGCGCCAGCAGACCGAAAAGCAGCGAGCCGGCCAACGACCAACGATCACCACTGCTCAACTCTCCCAGGCCGCCGGGTTCGTTGATCAGGTTGCGAAGGCGCCCACCCCAGACGAACAGGCTCCAGGTGGCGAGGAGAGCCGCCGGAACCGACGAATCACCTATAGAGAGTCGCGCCACTCGACGAACCGTTTCATGTGATCCATCTTGTAGTCCGGACCGCCGGTGCCGAGCGTGATCTCGTCGATGTCGGCCGCGGCCAGATCGGCGAACAGGGCGTCGTGATCGGTGACCTTGTCGGTGTCGACCCCAACCGATCGATCGATCTCGGCCGGATCGCGATCGACCTCGGCGCACCAGCGCTCGAGCACCTCGTTCTTGTGGGCCCACTCGTCGCTCCACCAGTAGTGCCAGACGGCAGCGTGGCGGGCCACGTACTGCAGCGTCTTGCGCTCCCCTCCCCCGCCGATCAGAATCGGGATCTTGCGGACCGGCGGCGGATTCAGCCGGGCCAGGCGCGATTCGATGCGGGGCAGCGCGTCGGAGAGCGCATCGAGCCGGCGCCCGGCGGTGCCGAACTCGTAACCGTATTCGTCATAGTCCCGTTCGAACCAACCGGCGCCGATCCCGAGCACGAGACGGCCGCCGGAGATGTGATCCACGGTGCGGGCCATGTCGGCAAGCAACTCCGGGTTGCGATACGAGTTGCAGGTGACGAGGCACCCGATGTCGACCCGGCTCGTGACCTCGGCCCACGAGGCCAGCATGGTCCAGGCCTCGAAGTGCTCACCGCCGGGCTCCCCGTACAGCGGGAAGAAGTGGTCCCAGTTGTACACCGCATCGACTCCCATCTCCTCGGCGGCGATGACCGCCTCCCGGATCTGGTTGTACGACGCGTGCTGGGGTTGTAGCTGTACGGCGATTCTCATCGGATCTCTCTCCATTCCGGGGCTTCGGCTCGTGTGTCGACCTCGAGGTCGACGACGGATTTGCATCGCTGCGACATCGAGCAGTTTCGACCGTAACGGAGCCGACGTCCAATTGCGCAGGCCTGCTACCGGCGGGTTACCTTGGCTGACATGACCGACCTGCAAGCCAACGATTCCGCCTCCATCGATCTGGCCACGTTCCGGGCCGAGGCCACCCGATTTCTGGATGAGAACGCCCCCCTCAAGGCCGAGGCGTCCGCCTTCGTGTGGGGTGAGGGCCCCGATGACCCGTCGTTGTTCGAGGAGGTCGATCGGGAGGAGGAACGGCGGGCACTGACCGAGTCACAGGCGTGGCGGGCCACCAAGTACGACGCCGGGTTCGGCTGGATCGATGGTCCGGCCGAATGGGGCGGCCGGGGCCTGAGCCGTCAGCACGCCAGAGCCTTCGCCGAGCTGGAGAGCCGCTACGAGGTCCCGGCTCAGGGATTCTTCACGATCGGCCTCGGCATGGTGGCCCCGACGATCGCCGACCACGCACAACCCGAGGTGGCGGCCGAGCTGTTGCCGAAGATGTACCGGGGCGACATCGTCGCCTGCCAGTTGTTTTCGGAACCGGGCGCCGGATCGGACCTGGCCAGCCTCCAGATGCGGGCCGAACGCGATGGTGAGGAGTGGATCGTCACCGGGCAGAAGGTCTGGACCTCCGGCGCCCACTACTCCGACATCGGCGAGGTGATCTGCCGCACCGACCCGGATCTGCCGAAACACAAGGGACTCACCGGCTTCATCGTCGACATGAAGGCCCCCGGGGTCGAGGTGCGCCCGCTCCGGCAGATGACCGGAGGCGCCAACTTCAACGAGGTGTTCTTCAACGAGGTCCGCGTTCGGGACTCGTGGCGGTTGGGCGAGGTCAACGACGGCTGGCGGGTCGCGCTGACAACGCTGATGAACGAACGGGCGGCGATCGGCGGCGGGCCCAGCCGGGGCGGTGGTTTCACGCGCCTCCGGGAGATGACCCGTCACTTCGGTCTGGCCGACGATCCCCTGGTCCGGCAGAAGCTCGTCGACATCTACATCAACGGTTCGGTCCTCCGCATGAACAACGAGCGGGCGATGTCCGCCCTCAAGCGGGGCCAGCTGCCCGGACCGGAGTTGTCGGGGGCCAAGCTGCTGCTGACCGAGAACATGCGGCGGACCTCGGACTACGTGTCCACCGTGCTCGGGCCCCGTCTGGCCGCCGACACCGGTGAGTGGGGCACGTTCTCCTGGTCGGGCTACGTGCTCGGCATGCCCGGTATGGCGATCGCCGGTGGATCCGATCAGGTGCTGCGAAACATCCTGGGTGAGCGGGTGCTGGGCCTGCCCAAAGAACCGGGGATCGACACCACCAGCCCGTTCAGCGACTTGAAGGTCGGAACCCAGCGCTCCGGCGACTGACCGTCGGGCCGCCGGATCTACCGGTCGAGTTCGGACGCCAGGTGCCGGCCGATCGCCTCGGACGCCGCGGCAACACCTGAACCGCCGATCGGTGCCTTCATCGCGTGCAGCGCCGACTCGATCGTGGCCAGCGTTCCCATCAGCCCCGGCGGGTCGACGTAGCCCATGTGGCCGATCCGGAACGCCCGGTCGGCGAAATCGCCGATTCCGACACCGACGGTCAACCCGGCCTGATACCGACAGATCGACCGCATCTCGTCGGCCGGGATCGAACCCGTCAGCACGGTCGTCACCGCCGCCGAACGATGAGCGGGGTCGATGATGTTGAACTCGATGCCACCCGGGGTCGACCAGGCTTCGATCGCGGCCCATACCGCCGAGGCGAGAACCCGGTGTCGTTCCCAGACCCGCTCGATGCCGCCCTGTTCGTCGAGCATGTCGAGGGCCTCCGACATCGCGTGGAGGTGCGACACCGGAGGAGTTCCGGCGTAGAGCTCGTAGTGGAAGCGGGCGTTGAGCCGTCGATCCCAGTCGAAGTAGCCGTCGCAGAGATCGGCGGAGGCGTGCGCCTCGAGGGCCCGCTCGGAGGCCCACACGAACCCGAGGCCCGGTGGCACCATCAGGCCCTTCTGAGACGCCGCGACCGCGACGTCGACCCCCCAGGCGTCCATATGGAACGGCTCGCACCCCAGGGAGGCAATGCAGTCGACCATGAACAGGGCCGGATGTCCGGCGGAGTCGATGGCCTGACGGACCGCGGCGATGTCGTTGATCACGCCGGATGCGGTGTCGGTCTGCACGCACAGGACGGCTTTGATCCGATGCCCGGTGTCGGCCGCCAGGCGTTCGGCGACCGCCGTTGGATCGATCGGATGGCGGTCGGTCCCGGGCAGCACCTCGACCTTGACCCCCGATCGGGCCGCCATCTGGCCCCAGATCACGGCAAACCGCCCCGATTCGAGCACGAGGACCTCATCGCCCCGGCTCAAGGTGTTGTTGATCGCCATCTGCCAGGCGCCGTGACCGTTCGACATGACCACGAACACCGGACCTTCGGTGCCGGCGATCGCAGGCAGCGCCGTGAACACCCGAGCGGAAACGTCGACCAGCTCGCCGGCGTAGATATCGGTCATCGGTTTGGCCATCGCCGCCAGCACCCGCTCCGGGATGACGGACGGGCCCGGAATGGCCATGTTGTCACGCCCGAACGCAAGGAGACCGTTGGCCGGAAGCTCAGGATTGGTCATGGCTTCGGCATACGACGGACAAAGTTCCGGGTATGTCCTTGTCGACCCGTCTTCGGTACTACTATCAGCCATAGCGGCAAGGCTACGGGGCAGAACCGGTATATCGGCGCGCGCTGTCACGCCGTTGGCAGCTTCTGTTCACAACCTTGGGACCACATGACCTTCACGACGGAATTCGACACAGATCATCGGACCGAGAGCCGCACACAAGCCACACCGGTGACTCCCCTGTCGGTTCCCCGCCGGGCCAATGTGATCGACAAGGTGCGGGCCATGCTGGCCAAGGCGTCGAGCACCGACCACGACCCGGAACGGGAGGCTTTCGAGGCCAAGGCCCAGGCGCTCATCACCCGCTATCAGATCGAAGCTCGGGAACTCAGCGACGCCGAGACCGAGGTCCGCGAGCGCCGGATCGACGTGAAGACGTGGAGCGAAACCACCCGGGGGGTCATCTACCTCTACGGCGGGATCGCCGAATTGAACCGGAGCTCAGCCGCCCACCGCGCCGTTGCCGACTACAGCCAGGTCATCCTGTTCGGCACCGAGGTCGACCTCGACCTCGTCGAGACGATGGTCGGGCACCTGCTTCCCCAGCTCCGAACCCACATGCTGCTCGACCAGCCGAAGTCCCGGATGAGCTACGCCATCGGCTGGACCCATGAGGTGCTGAGCCGCCTGATCGCAGCCCAGGAGGCGGTGGCCGCCGAGTACAACGCCCTCATCCCCACCAACACCGCAGCCGACGACGCGATGCAACTGGCCTATCGGCTCAAGGATGACAGCCAGACCACACTCGTGGACTCGGCCGAGTACGAGTTCGGGGCCTCGGCCGCCGAGCGGGCCGACATCGGTCGAATGAAGCTGGCCGCCAGCTAGACGACCCCGGTTCGACGCAATTCTCGGTCGCCCGTCACCGGGAACTACAATGCGGAGTGTCATGCTGTTGCTCTTCTCGGCCTATCAACGGACCCGTCGGACGCTCGCCAAGGATCAGGGACGGCCGCTTCCGTGCCGGCTCCCGATGTGGCGCCTCCTGATCGGCGAGATCTCGGTCCTGGTCCGCCGGGTCGGGCGGTTGCGTGTCGGCGCACTGATCATCGGCGGAGTCCTGGCGATTCTGCTGGCTCAGGTCACGTTCACCCCGGAACGGCTCGGACCGGCGCTGACCAATCCGTGGCGCTGGCTGGCGACGGCCCTGATCGCCACCGCAGGGCTGGGCGTTTGGGCGATCGTGCATGCATTCAGACGAACGGGCAGCGGGCGAGCGACGGTCTAGAGCTCCGCGGAGCGAAGCTCGGGAGCCGAGGTCCGCCCGCGACCCGGGAGCAGACCGTCCAGCAGATCGGAGTTCTTGGCCAGAAGCGGTCCCACGACCGCCGTCAACAGGACATAGGCCGCAGCCACGGTCGCCAACTCCGACGCCTCATCGAGACCGACGGCCAGCGAGGCGATGACCACCGAGAACTCGCCGCGGGCCACCAGGGTCGTTCCGGCGCGGAGCCGGCCCCGCCGTCCGACCCCCGCTCGGCCGGCGGCCACCCACCCCGACCCGAGCTTGCCCAGGCCACTGACAACGAGCAGGACGAGGGCCGGGATCATGGCGGCCGGCAATTCGCCGGGATTGATCTGGAACGCGAAAAAGAGGAAGAAGATCGCCGCGAACAGGTCCCGCAGCGGTTCGATCAGTGCGCTGACCCGATGTTGGACCGGACCCGAGAGCGCCAGACCGACCAGGAATGCTCCGATGGCCGCCGATATCTGGAGCCGCTGGGCCAGCCCTCCGACCAGTAGCGTCAGCCCGAACACGGCCAGGAGCAGGACCTCGTTGTTGCCTCGATCAAGCCCCGCGCTCACGAGGTGCCCCCATCGCATGGCCGCAAACAACACGACCACCACGACCAGGAGGGCCACCGCCACGGTCACGATCGTCGACATGGCGTCCTGACCGCTGACCACGGCTGCGACCACCGGCAGGTAGACGGCCATCGCCAGGTCCTCGATGACCAGCAGGTTGAGGATGGACGGGGTTTCCCGGTAGCCGAGCCGGTCGAGATCGCTGAGAACCTTGGAGATGACACCGGAGGAACTGATCCAGGTGACACCGCCGAGCAGCACGGCGGCAGGAGTCGACCACCCCAGCACCAGGCCGACCAGGAGACCCGGGGCGAAGTTGAGGCCGGCGTCGACAAGCCCCGGCACCGTACCGGTCCGCAGTCCGAGGCGCAGCTCCTCCCCCGTGTATTCGAGGCCCAGCGTCAACAGCAGGAGCAGCACCCCGATTTCGGCTCCGAGAGCAACGAAGTCCTCGGCGATTCCGAGATCGGCCACTCCACCGTCGCCAAGTCCCAGACCCGCAATCAGATAGAACGGGATGGCCGTGACCCCGAGCTTCGATGCCAGACGGGCCAGCGCGGCGAGCACGATGGCGATGAGCCCGATTTCGATGAAAGCCAAGGCGACGTCGGCACCGACGGCAGCAAACATCGGCGTGGGGCCGGTCACGCGCTCAACAGCGCGCGGACCTGGTCGATTCCCGCCGGGGTGCCGACCACGACGGCCACGTCACCGACGGCGAAGACGAAGTCCGGGCCGGGGGCGGCGACGGTCTCGGTGCCACGGATCACCGCCACAACCGACACGCCGGTGCGGGTTCGGAACATGCCATCCGCGATGCTGTGATCGACGAACGACGATGCCTCCGTGACCTCGATCCAGTCGATGGCCAGACCCTCGATCCGCTGTTCGACGATCCGGCTGACCTCGGTGACGGAGGATCCGCCCAGCGCCTCGCTCAACGTCCGGGCCTCGCCCGGGGTCAGATGCATGACCGTGGTGCAGATATCGGGATCCTCGCTGTCGTACACCATCAGTTCCCGCCGTCCCCCACGATGGACGACGACGGCGACTTGCTCACCGGCCGCCGTGTCGAACTCGAGTCGGACCCCGACGCCGGGCAGTTTGACCTCACGAACCTCAGCCATGCGGTCAACCCTATCCAGACCGGCTGTCGTCGGTCACCCCGGGAAGATCGACAGCTGCCCACCCGATGGGAGGCGACGACAGCCCGTCCAAACCAGCGAATCCATGAAGACCCAGGACCGTCGGTGAATGGCGGACGGACCGTATCCCTGTAGCGCGATCTTGTGCTGCGGGCAGGGGTACCCCTTGTTGTTCTCGAAGTTGTAGCCCGGATAGTTGTCGGCCTCGGCCCGCATGATCCGGTCCCTCGTCACCTTGGCCAGGATCGATGCCGCCGCGATCGACAGACACGTCGAATCCCCCCGGATCACTTTGCGGGTCACGGGGTGTCCGACGAAATCCCATTTGCCGTCGAGGATCACCGCGTCGGGAGTGACACCGAGACCATCGATGGCTCGACGGGCGGCCAGCTTCTGGGCCGCCGACATGCCCAGGCGGTCGCAGTCGGCGGCACTGACGTGACCGACCGACCAGACCGAGCACCACGCCACGATCCGGTCGAACAGTGCCTCACGCTCGGACTCGGTGAGTTGTTTCGAGTCACGGAGTTTGTAGATACGGCGGTCCTTCGGCACGACGACGGCACCGATCGTGAGGGGACCGGCCCACGATCCCCGGCCGACCTCGTCGACCCCGACCACGATCTCGCGACCCTCCTCCCAGTACTCCCGCTCAACCGACAGCCCGGGGGCCTTGGCCTTCAACGCCTTGCGAAGTTTGGGAACGGTGGCGGTCACGAGAAGCTCTCCCCCGGGGCGGGTACAGCAACCAGCCCGTCGGCCGAACCGGCGAGCAGGGTTTCACCCCGATCGTCGCTTGTCGACCACACGGGATCGAGTGACGGGCAGATGATCCGGGCCCTGCACTCCGAGGCGTCCCACAACAGGGCGGGACGGGGCCCGTGCCAGCGGATGGCGTACGAAAGCCGGCCGTGGAGGGTGGCCGCCCGATGGACCTCGAGCGAACCGCCACGCCAGGCGGTCGGATGATCGGGCACGAGTTCGATGGTCGGTTCGGACAGATCGACCCGTTCGGTGAGGAGGAGATGCCGGGCGGCCCGCCAGAACGCGGCGGCGTCGACCAGGCCGCCGAAGGGCCCGGATCCGATCGAGTCGTCGGGCCGGTACCAGCGGCGGACCAGGTTGGCCTGCTGCGACCAGCCGACCAACTCGTCGTGGCCGACCCGGCCTCCGGTCGCGGCGGGTCCACCGGCCGTGATCAGGGTTTCCCGGCCGTCATCGAGCAGGTCGGTGGCATGGCGTGCCAGCTCGTCCATCCTCCGCCGGAGTTCGTCGGCCGCGTCGTGCTGACCGAGCCAGCGAACAGCCACGGCGAGCCCGGTTGCGGCCCGACACCAGTGACGGGTTGATTCGACCGACGACGTGGCGACCCGGGATCGGCTGAGACGGGTCGACCTCCGGAGCCTCGGCTCGATCCGGCGGGTCAGCTGCAGCAGCGACGGAAGCGCTTCCTCGGCCGCCTGCCGGTCGCCTCCGATGACCAACGCTCGAGCCAGGCCGTCGACCAGCATCGCCGCCCGGGCCGACCCGGCCTCATCGGCCGGGGACAGTCCCCCGTGGCCCGACAACTCGTCGACCAACTCGGGCAGCCACTCGCCGAGCCGATCGGCGTGACCGGATTCCGCCAGCCCGGCGAGCACCATGCCGACGTCACCATCGACCCCTGGGGGCCGCTCGTCCAGCAACAGGAGGCGGGCCCGGGCGATCCCGGCGAGCCGGCCCAGCCCCGAGTCGGGGAAGTCGAATCGACCGCCGGACTCGACCACCGCGTTCCACCCGCGAGCCACGTTGTCGGGGCCGGGCAACCGGTCGATGGAAACGGCCAGGTCGGCGGGGCCCAGGCAGTAGCGGAAGGTGGTGCGATGAGGGATCGGCACCATGAGCACGGCGTTTGCAGAACCGCCGGCCGCGGTCGGCGGGGTGTCGGGCCAGGTCAACGCCGCGCCCGCCTCGACCGTGGCCAGGAGGTCGTGATCCCCGGCGAACGCCTGCTCGTTGGCCGGACGGGGCAACGTGAGCCGGTACCCGTCGGCGACCAGCTCGGTGGACGACCGGCGTTGCACGGACAGCGCCCCCGGATCGCCGTCGAGGGTGTAGGGTCGCAGCGCGATGGCGAGAGCCACCGGCACCGGCGACTGATTCTCGACCTCGATGACCGCCACGGCGCGGCCGTCGACCAGCGCGGCATACACGGTTTGCACGACATCGCCGGAGGGAACCCGCACCGCGGTCTCCGTGATCGGGCCGCAACCTCGAAGCCGCTGTCGCACCGACGGTTCACGAGCGGGAAGATGCCACCGATCGTCGGCCCCGATCCACCAGTCGAGCACCCAACGGGCACCGGGCCCCTGAACGAGCCCTCCGCCGTCAACGAGGTAACCCGCCGGCGAGTCGAGAACCGCGACGAGGCCGACACCGCCGTCGGCGACCCGTTCGGCTGATCGGGGACCCAGCACCGAGATCAAGCGGGCCAGCTCTGCCCCGGTCCGGCCTGCTCGTGGCCGAGCCGTCCTCGGAGCAGGGCGTCCTGGGCGAAGTCGGCGTCGGTTCCCAGATGGCAGACTCCGTACACCTGGGCCGCGATGGGCATGAAGACGTCGTGACGGGTCGCCAACTCGTTGACCACACCGGCGGCCTTCACGCCCTCGGCCACCTGGTTCATGTCGGCCAGAATCTCGTCGACCGTCATCCCGGCTCCCAGTTTCCGCCCGACCTGTGAATTACGGGACTGGGGGCTCACACAGGTGGCGATCAGATCGCCCATGCCCGCCAAACCTGCCAGCGTCAAGGGCTCACCGCCCAGCTTCACTCCGAGTTCGATCAGTTCGGCAAGACCGCGTGTGATGATGGCGGCCCGGGCGTTGTCGCCCTGTCCCCGCCCCTCGACCATGCCGGCGGCGATGGCATAGATGTTCTTCAACGCACCGCCGAGCTCACAGCCGATCACATCGTGATGGAGGAAGACCCGGAACGCCGGCGTGGTGAACACCCGCTGGAGCTTGCGGGCGATGTTCTGGTCGGCCAGAGCGATGACGGCCGCCGTCGGGTGGCCGGCCATGATCTCCTTGGCCAGGTTGGGACCCGTCAGCACGCCGACCGGGCGATCGGGCAGCACCTGTTCGATGATCTGCGACATCCGAAGCATGGTGCCGGGCTCGAATCCTTTGGCCAGACTCACCACCGGCACCCACGGCCGTAGGTGGGGTGCGATGGCCTCGCAGGTTTCCCGATAGGCCGAGGTTGGCACCCCCATGACCAGCAGATCGCTCCGGTCGAGGGCCTCCTCCAGATCGGTGGTGGCCGTCAGATCCGGGTGTAGGGGGTGGTCGGGCAGGTAGCGGGGGTTGGCATGGTCGTTGTTGACGGCGGCGACGGTGGCGGCGTCTCGAGCCCACAGCGTCGTCTCGGAGTTGTGGGCGCACAGGTGGGCCACGGTGGTCCCCCACGAACCGCCGCCGGCCACCAGGACCCGAAGCGGCGGTGCCGCTGGTTCGACAGGAGCCGGTGTGTCTGCGCCGACGGAGCTTCCGGGCCCCGATTCCCCTTCATGTGCCATTCGTCCACTCTAACCCCGACGGTCGCGACGGCATGGAACCTCGGCCGTCGGACCCGGGTACCCTGGGCCGAGGTGAATTCGACCGACGTGGATTCCGAGCTGGATGTGACACCATCGGGTCACGGCACCGCTGTTCTGGTTCCGGTCAAGTCATTCGATCTGGCCAAGGGCCGGCTTTCGGATCGGCTGGGACCCGGCGACCGGGATCGGCTCGCCCGGCGGCTGGCAGCCGGCGTGATTGCGGCGGCCCGACCACTGCCGACCTATGTCGTGTGCGACAGCGATCTGGTGGCCGACTGGGCCGTCGAAATCGGGATCGGCGTGCTGGAGGTGACCGCCACCGGCCTGAATCCGGCGATGACCGAAGCGGTCGTCATGGCGGCTTCGATGGGTCACAACCGGGCCATCATCAGCCACGCCGACCTTCCCCTGGCCGACGATCTGACCTGGCTCGACCAGGACCCGCTCGACCGCGGCGTCGTGGTCGTGACCGATCGTCACGGCGCCGGCACGAACGTGTTGGCGTTGCCCCTCAACCTCGATCCCCCGTTCGTTTTCCAGTACGGCCCCGGCTCCGCCGGGCGTCATCGGGTCGAGGCGAAGCGTCTGGGCCTCCCCGTCCGGGTCATCAACGACGAACGGCTCGGCTGGGACCTCGACACCCCCGACGATCTCACCGCATGGCTGGCCGAAGGAGCCGGTGCGCTCGAACGCGAAACGAAGGGAACCCGGTGACCGAAGCACAGAACCCCCTCACCCCCTCGGTGGTCGAGATCACGTCGTTCACGACGAACCTCGCCACCCCCGAGCGGGCGCTGGCCATCGGAGCCCACCCCGACGACATCGATTTCGGCTGCGGCGCCACCCTGGCGAAATGGGCCGCCGACGGCTGCGAGGTCCACGTGTGCGTCTGCACCGACGGCTCCAAGGGGACCTGGGATCCGCACGCCGACGACGACGCACTGATCGCCACCCGCCAGTCCGAGCAGCGGGCGGCAGCCGAGGCACTCGGGGCGACCGGCGAGGTGGTGTTTCTCGGCTGGTCCGACGGCGAGCTCGAGTCGGGGATGCTCCAGCGCCGGCAGGTGGCGGCGGTGATCCGGCGAACCAGACCGACCGTCGTGTTGGGCCACGACCCGTGGAAGCGCTACCGACTCCACCCCGACCATCGCCACGCCGGGCGCCTCACCACCGACGGCATCGTGGCCGCCCGAGACCCGAAGTTCTTCCCCGATCTGCCCCAGCCACACCACCGGCCGGAGTTCCTGCTGCTGTTCGAGGCCGATGAGCCCGATCACGCCGAGGACGTCACCGGTTATCTCGACGCCAAGTACCGGGCTCTCACCTCCCATCGCAGTCAGTTCGAATCGACGATGAAATCAGGTGATGATCCCGAACTGTCCCGTTTCCGGCAGCGGGTCAGTGACAAACTCACCACCGCGGGACAGGCGGTGGGCATGGAGTTGGCCGAGGTGTTCAAGCTGATCGACGACCTGTAGCACAGCCGGCAGACCGTGCAGAGGTCGGCCCCATCGTCCATACTTGGCTCATGACCAGCGGCGGTGACGTTCATCAATCGGGGCTCGGCGAGGCCGACACCGAACTCGAGATCGAGTTCGATTTCGACCTCGAGGACCTGCTCCACCCGGACGAACAGCGACGATTTCGTCGCCTGTGCATCGACACCTCGGCCGAGGAGCTCCGGCAACTGGTCGAGGTCGTGGGCATCCACCTCGACCACGTCAAAGCCAATGCCGGGCCCAGCACGGATGTGGAGACCGCGGAGCTGGTGGCCGAAGCGGCCGTCGAACTCCTGGCTTTCAGCGCCGGCTTCGACCGTCGTGAACGCGCCCTCGTCCGGGGGGCCGTCGAGTACTTCATCCTGAACGACGACGCCTCCGACGATCTGGAGGACGTCCTCGGGTTCGACGACGACGCCCGGGTGCTCAATTCGGTGCTCGACCGCATCGGTCGGGCCGATCTGAAGGTTCGCCTGCCGGGCTGAGGCGCGACCACGCCACCCGGCTCCCGATCATGACCACGCATTCGGCCGGCATCGTTCTCCACCGGCGATCCGATCAGCCCGGGAGTGCCGGGAACCACCTGGAACAGATCGTCGAGATCCTCCTCGTCCACCCCGGTGGTCCCTTCTGGGCCGGTAAGGACGACCACGGCTGGTCGATCCCGAAGGGCGAGTTCGACCCCGACACCGAGCCGGCGGTGGACGCCGCCCGGCGGGAGTTCGCCGAGGAGCTGGGCCGGCCGACACCCGATGCCCCCGCCGATCAACCGGCCATCGTCCTCGACCCGTTCAAAGCGGGCCGCAAGACGATTCACGCGGTGCTCGTCGCCGGGGACTTCGACCCGGATCAGATCGTCAGCAACACCGTCGAAATCGAGTGGCCACCCCGCTCCGGCCGGCGAATCGAGGTCCCCGAAGTGGACCGGGCCGGGTGGTATCGGCTGGCCGACGCCCGCACCAAGCTGCACAAGGGCCAGGCCCCGCTCGTCGACATCATCATCGACGCGCTGAGCGCGGCGCCGGATTGAACGAATCGACTCTTACGAGATGGAGACAAACGATCGGTCCGTTTGGCGTCCTCCGGTGATGTTGTACCATCGGAATCGTGCTAGTCAAGCTCGGTCCGTGCCCGGCTGTGGAAGCCGAGGGATGGACGAAGTTCGCCCGTCGACTCATCATCGAACTCCGCTCCGATCCCGAGGCCATGAGCCAGGTCTCACCCGACATGGTGGACCTCTGGGGAACCTACATCGATCGCTGGTCGGCCACGGCGGCCGAGGCGGAGTCCTCGGGCGCTCCGTTCCGATGGTCCGGACAGATCGACGCCGAGGTCGGCGAGTTCCTCCTGCACGGTCTCGACCGGTGCCTCCATTCGCCGTTCATTCGCGAGGCCACCACGCCGGCGGAGGCGGCCACCCACAAGCCGTTCACCATGACGGTGGTGCAGGCATTCGTCGACGGGCTGGCCTCCGAGGGTGAAAGCTCCTGCCACTACGTGGACCAGGTCCTGACCTCGTTCAGCGACGTCCTGACCGAATAGCGGGCCTACCCGTTTCGGCGGGCTACGAGGCGTCCGCCGCCAGGGCCCGCCCGGCCAACACCTCACGCTGTGGCCGTCCGCTTCGCAGGGCGATCCGTCCGTCGACGAGGACCCAAACGACGCCGGCGGAGGGTCGACCGGGTTCGGCCACGGTGGCCTGGTCGGCGATCTTCAGCGGGTCGAACACGACGATGTCGGCGTCGGCACCTCGCTGGAGCCGGCCCTTTCTCTTCATGGCCGGGATCATCCGCTCGACCCGAAGGGCGGGCTGGATCGTCATCTTCGCCAGCCCGGTACGAAGATCGAGAACGCCGAGATCCCGAACGTAGCGGCCGAGGGTGCGCGCGAACGTACCGGCTCCGCGAGGGTGGTTGTTGAGCCCCACGGTGGGGATGGCGTCGCTCCCGATCATCACCCACGGCCGGGTCATCGCCAGCCGTACCTCGTCCTCGGGGATCGAACCGATGGCCGCGACGAGTTTGTTCTCGGCTCTGGCCCGGGCGAAGGTGACAGGGGTCAGCCGTTCGGTTGTTCCGGCGATCTGCAGGTCGCCGTAGTCGATGCGATAACGTTCCCGCCAGCCGCGCGAAAAACGGTTGCTGGCGAGGAACGTCCCCCAGAAGTCGTAGGGGTAGATGCAGGCCGTGATGTCGATCCCGAAGTCGCGCGCCTGCTCGATGAGGGCGATGGCCTCGTCCATCACGAACGTGCCACCGGTGCTGGTGAGATGCTGGACGTGTATTGCCGCCTCGTGTCGTTCCGCGATACTCATCACCTCGGCCAGCGCTTCCAGACTCGTGCCGGGAGGCTCCGGATCGGAGTACCGCAGATGGAAGAAGCTGACATGCCCGTACTCGGCGGCCACCGAAACGAGTCGGGCCATTTCGTCGTTGGTGGTGCCCGGCGAATACTCGGGCGAGAAGGCGATTCCGGCGAAGCCGCGCTCGATGCCGTTGCGTGCCGCCTGCTCCAGTCGATCGAGCGCCGCCGGGGTCGGCGCATCCTCGATTCCGATGCCCAACTGGCTGCCCCGCCAGTAGTGATGATGGAACGCTCCACCGAAATGCACCGGAGATGCTCCGGTGTACTGCTCGAAGAACTGTTCTGCCGATCCCCCGACCCCGTGCATGGCGAGGTTCGAGGTGACGCCATCGGCGATCTTCAACCAGGCCCCGAACTCGTTCGGCTCATAGGAGAGCAGATCGATGAAGCCGGGGGCGACGATGAGTCCGGTGGCGTCGATCGTTTCCCGGCCCTCGAGCGGGCGGGCGAGCAGAGCGGTGATCCGATCGCCGTCGATGCCGACATTGACGAGTCCGTCGAACCCCGATGCCGGGTCGATGACCCGGCCGTTGTTGACGACCACATCGAAGAGGTGCCCGGGCCCGGGACCCGACGCTTCGCCGGCCATCACCGGCGTCGCCACCGGCCCGGCGGGACTTTCGATGATCTCGACGCCCGACTCGTCGTCGACCGCGTCCAGTTGCGCCCAGGTGGGCACGGTCGGGTTGCCCCCCCGGCCCGGTGCCGTGTGGTAGTCGTTCCAGTTCGACCAGGCCACCCGGGTCGTGACGGCCGCGGCCGCGCCGATGCCCAAGGTGGTCAACAGCTTTCGGCGGTTCCAGAAGTAGGGGTGGTCGAGCGACGATCGGGACATGCGGCGGTGGAAGAACTCGGCGGGTGAGCCGGCCGTTGGCAGCACGCCATGGGCCGGTCTTGCACGGAGTTTCTCTCCGAAACCTAGCCGAGATCCGATGTACCGTCAGGGAATGGTGTCGACCCCGAGGCCACTGCGGCTACTGTTTGGGCGTGCCGTTGGACATCCCCCACCTCTACCGTCTCGGTATCGTCGGTGCCGGTCAGATCGCCAGGATGACGTACCAGGCCGCGGTCAAACTGGGCATCACCCCCCGGTTGTTCGCCGAGCGGTTCGACGACTCGGCCGCCCAGGTCGCCCCGATGGTGGTACTCAACCACCCGGACGCCCTCGCCGGATTCGCCACCGACTGCCAGGTCGTGACGTTCGAGCACGAACGCATCGACATCGGCCTGCTGCAGGTTCTCGAGGAGAACGGGAACCTGTTACGGCCGGGCACCAAGACCATCCGGGCCGCATTCGACAAGCTCCACCAACGACGGGTGCTCCGGAACCGCGCCTTCAATGTGCCCGAGTTCGCCGAGATCCTCGGCCCCGACGATGTGATGGACTTCGCGTCCCGGTTCGGCTATCCGATCGTACTCAAGACCATTCGGGCCGCACCGCCCGGCCAACGGGGTGTTTGGGTGGTCGACAACCGCAATGAGGCCATGAAGGTGCTGGCCCAGTTCGGCAACCTGGCACTCATGGCCGAGCAGTTCCAGGCCATTGTCAAGGAACTGGTGGTGATCATGGTCCGCCGACCCGGCGGCCACATTCGCTTCTATCCCGTCACCGAGATCATCAACCAGGATGGGATCTGCGTCGAGATCCGAGCACCGGCCGACATCGGTCACCGTTTGGCGGACGAGGCTCGCGACCTTGCCACCCGCCTGGCCAACGAGCTCGACGCGGTCGGCGTGCTGGCCGTCGAACTGCTGCTCACGATCAACGGTCTGGTGATCAACGAGCTGGCGGCGCGGCCGCACAACGCGGGGCATTTCACCATCGAGGGCTGTCCGACGTCGCAGTTCGAGAACCATGTGCGCGCGGTGCTCGATCTGCCCCTGGGCCCGACGTGGGCGGCGCACCCTGCGGCGGTCACCATCAATGTTCTCGGAGGGCTGGACGGCGTGGACCCGACCCTCCATCTCGGCGACGCGTTGGCGGTCGAAGGGGCCCACATCCATCTCTACGGCAAGCAACCCAAGCCCGGACGGAAACTCGGCCACGTCACCGCGTTCGGCGACGACATCGGACAGGCCCGCGAACTGGCACGACGGGCCGAGGCGGCGCTCCTCGGGCGTCGACCCCTTTGACATCTCCGGCCGCCCGTCCGACAGCCTCGGCCCCGATGGTGCCGTGCTACGGTCTTCGCATGGCCAGTGAGAGCTCAAACGCCGATCGGGTCACGGTCGTCGACCATCCGCTGGTGGCGCACAAGATCACGATGCTGCGGGATGAGACCACGCCATCGTCCGCCTTCCGGCTCCTGTGCCAGGAGGTCACTCTGCTCACCGCCTACGAGGCGTTGCGTCACCTGCCCGTTCACAAGGTTCCGGTCAAGACTCCGGTCGCCGAGACCGAATCGCCGGTGCTGAGTGGCCTCTCCCCGGCCATCGTCGGAATCCTCCGGGCCGGCCTGGTGATGGTGGAGGCGATCCTGACCCTGATCCCCCACGGCAGAGTCGGACATCTCGGCCTCTATCGCGATCCCGCCACCCATCAACCGGTCGAGTACTACCGCAAACTTCCGGAGAACATCGACCAGCGTGAGGTGCTACTCGTCGATCCCATGCTGGCCACCGGCGGTTCGGCCGTGCACGCCCTCGACATCCTGACCGACGCCGGCGCCACCGACATCCGAATGCTGTCGATCATCGGATGCCCCGAGGGGATCGCTGCCGTTCGCGGCAGACATCCGAGCGTCCACATCACCCTGGCGGCCTTGGACCCACGGCTCAACGATCAGGCCTACATCGTGCCCGGCCTTGGTGACGCCGGCGACCGTATCTACGGGACGAAGTAGGCGAAGAGTCACCGTGAGCGCAACCATCGACTGGGACCTTCTGCGGACCGAGGCCCACCGGGCCGCCGCCAACGCCTATGCGCCGTACTCCGACTTCCGAGTCGGTGCGGCCGCGCTGACGGCCGACGGTCGGATCATCAGCGGCTGCAATGTGGAGAACGCATCCTACGGACTGACGCTGTGCGCCGAGTGCTCACTGGTGTCGGCCCTGCACGCTCAGGGCGGCGGGCGCCTGGTGGCCGTGGCCGTCGTCTCGGGATCCGGTCGCCCCTGCCCTCCGTGCGGACGGTGCCGCCAACTGCTGTTCGAACACGGCGGTGGCGAATGCCTGGTCGACGGCGACGGCACGATTCGGACCGTGGCCGAGCTGCTACCCGGAGGGTTCGAGTCCGACCGGATGAGCGAGGGCTGAGAACTCGGGGGCGAGCCGAGCGCTACCGCCCGCCGAGTTCAGCCAGCAGACCCGGCAGGTCCCGAATCGAGGCCAGCGAGTGGGTGCGGTGACGCGGGCAGTGCTCGAGCGAGTCGTCGATCAGCTCCTCGTGCCCCCAGGTGATGCGGTAGGGAACGTGCACACCCGTTGCGCCGATCTCCACCACGGGAGCAACGTCGGAGCGGAGCGAGTTGCCGACCATGACGAACTCGTCGGCCGCAACGCCGCAGCGGTCGAGGACGTCGAGATAGTGCCGGGGCGACTTCTCCGTCAGGATCTCCACCCCGTCGAACCGATCGGCCAGACCCGATTCGGCGATCTTCGACTCCTGGTGGAAGAGATCACCTTTGGTGATGAGGACCATGCGGTGGCTCCGGCCGACGGTGTCGAGCACGTCGGTCACCCCGTCGATCAGTTCGACCGGATGGGCCATCATCTCCTTGCCCCAGCCGACGATCTGGCGTACGGCGTCGGCCGGGATGGCACCATCGCTGACCTCGATGGCGGTTTCGATCATCGACAGGATGAAACCCTTGACCCCGTAGCCGAACAACTCCAGATTGGCCCGCTCCCGGGCCAGGAGAAGCTCCGAGGTCTGCTCACGTTCGCTCCACGGGCTCACGAGGGCCCGAAACCGGTCCTCGGTCAACGCGAAGTGGGATTCGGAGTGCCAAAGGGTGTCGTCGGCGTCGAAGCCGATCAAGGAGATGGCCATAGGGAGCAATAAGGGTACCGGGTTCCGTGTCCACCCTCGGTGGATAGCATGACGTATGGCAAACGATCAGCCGGAATCCACCGCTCTGTCCACCGATCTCTTCGACCAGATCCGGTCAGCCCCGAAGGTGCTGCTCCACGACCACCTCGACGGCGGGATGCGGCCGGCGACCGTCATCGAGTTGGCCCGGGAGCAGGGCTATGATCGCCTGCCGACCACCGATCCGGACGAGCTGGCCAAATGGTTCACCCGAGGTGCCGATCGCCGCAATCTGGAGCTCTACCTGGAAACCTTCGCCCACACCGTCGGCGTGACCCAGACCCGCGACGGGCTGATGCGGGCCGCCGCCGAGGCGGCTGAGGACCTGGCCGCCGATGGCGTCGTCCACGCCGAAATCCGATTCGCGCCCGAACTCCACACCGAGCGGGGTCTGACGCTCGACGAGGTCGTCGAATCGGTTCTCGAAGGATTCCGGATCGGTTCGGCGGGTCGGCCGATCACGATCGGCACGTTGTGTACCGCCATGCGCACGGCCGCCCACTCCTACGACATCGCCGAACTCGCCCTCCGCCATCGCGACGGCGGTGTCGTCGGCTTCGATATCGCCGGGGCCGAGGCCGGGTATCCCCCGAGCCGTCATCTCGATGCGTTCCAGCTGGCGATGCGGGAGAGTTTCCACATCACCATCCATGCCGGCGAGGCCTTCGGTCTTCCGTCGATCGCGGAGGCCCTGAACTACTGTGGCGCCGAACGACTGGGCCACGGAGTGCGCATCGTCGACGACATCACCTTCGACGACGACGATCGCCCGATGCTCGGCCGGCTTGCGGCCTACATCCGGGATCGGCGAATCCCGCTCGAGATGTGCCCCACATCCAACGTCAACACGGGCGCCGCTCCGTCGATCGAGGAGCATCCCATCGGTCTGCTGCGACGGCTCCGGTTTCGGGTGACGGTCAACACCGACAACCGCCTGATGAGCAATGTCACGCTGTCGGACGAGTTCATCAAGCTGGCCGAGGCCTTCGGCTACGGACTCCACGACGTGGAATGGCTCACGATCAACGCGATGAAGAGCGCGTTCTGGCCGTTCGAGCAGCGCCTGCGAATCATCAACGAGCAGATCAAGCCGCGTTACGCAGCGCTGCGGGCGGCCGGGCTCTAGCGGTCGGGTTCAGTTCAGGCTGGAATCGGCCGGATAGTGGGCGTACCACTCGAGCTCGCCACCCTGCCGCTTGAGCACGCGGGCCCAGAGTGTCTCGGGGTCGGTGGTGAACAGATCGTCGAGGGTGGCATCGACGGGCCACCAACTGTCCTGGGCGATCTCCCGTTCGAGCTGGCCCGGGTACCAACCCGCGTACCCGGCGAAGATGCGCACGGCGCAGATGCCCTGCGCGCGGACCAGAGCCGGTTGCTGATCGAGGTCGACGGGATGGGCCCCCAGCACCAGTTCGCCGGGCGAGCCCGAAGGACGACCGATGGCGATGAGGGCGTCCTGGTCGACGGGACCGCCCTCGAAGAGCACCCCGGGATCGAGATCGAGGTCGTCCCAGTCCGGAAAGCTGTCAACCATCGGTGAATCGGCCAACGGTCTGTTGATGACGACGCCGAGCGCTCCCTCCGAGCCGTGTTCGAGGATCAGCGTCAATGTCGAGCTGAATCCATCGCCGTGCACCTCCGGCCGGGCCACCAGGATTCTGCCCGCCAGCGATACACCTAGATACGGTACTTTCGCTTCTTCCATCAATCTGTCCTTACCGGGGAATGCCGAGACGTGCCGACAACTCTTTCCATCGGCTCGCCGTGACGGTCCTTGAAAAAAGTTCGGTTCGTCTGCCAGATTCCTCGCCGTTCCGCGCTTAGGCACAACACCCTACCTCCACCCACCAGGCGTTGTCATCCTGCGTTGTGCAGCAGACTCGCAACAACAATGTTCGCTCGCCAACGGCATCCATAAGCGCGATACGATTTGGTGAATATGGTAGGTCATTGTTGAATGATCAACATTCTATGCAGTGGGCCCGAAAATCGGCTTGAAACCTCATCAATTGGCTGTCAAATCCACATAGTACGATATAAAGCGACAAGGGTGGTGACATGAATAGAAATATCGTGCTGCGACCATCTCCCTGAGACGGCCGGCAGCCATCGATAGTGGAGATGGCCCGCCGGACCAGGCCGACCGGACCGCTCTCGACCAACGATTTCGGCCATGGTTGGGGCGATCCCCCGCTACGCATCGGCCCACCTTCGGCTCTAGGCTTGACGTATGGGTGTTTTCCCGAAGGCCAACGATCGCTGCTGGTGTGGTAGCGGCAAGAAGTTCAAGCGCTGCCACAAAGCGGCCACCTCGCCGGTACAGCCGGGCCACATCTCGCCGCTGCGACCCGTTCCCGACTCGATCGTCAAACCGACCTGGGCCGACGGCGGCCACGCCGACCGATGGGACGAGCCGCGGGTCAAGTCACCGGAGATCATCGAGCGGATGCGGCGAACGGGCCGCGATGCCGCCGATCTGCTGGCCTACCTGGGCACACTCTGCCGGCCCGGCGTGACCACCGAGGAGATCGACGCCGCCTGCCATGAACGGGCGATCGAACTCAACGCCTACCCGAGCCCGCTCGAGTACCCCGGTCCGGTCATGGCGTTCCCGAAGTCGGTCTGCAGCTCGGTCAACGAAGTGATCTGT
>JBFHME010000027.1:0-28548 GCA_041594435.1 Acidimicrobiales bacterium | reverse complement strand
GCGTCGGCGGTCGGCGTTTCGGCCGGCTGGGAACCGGCGGCGGGCTGGGTCTCGGGCTGACTCGGAGCAGCGGCAGCGGGCGCAGGAGCCTGAGCCGCCACCGGCTCGGGTTCAGGTGCGGCGGCGGGCTGCGGCGCAGGCGTCACCACGTCGACCTGCTTGATCGCCGGAGGCGGAGGCGGAATCGGCTTGGACGGGGCGGTGTCCGCCGAGCGACCGCTCGAGGAGACGACACGTTTCGGCTTGCTCGACACAACGGCCGGTGAGTCGTCGGCCGGTGCCGGTGGTGGGGCTTCGCCACCGTCCGAGGGGGGGGCGGGCGTCGCCTTCTTCGCCACCTTCTTGGCCGGCGGCTTCCTGGTTGACACCACCGCCGGCTTCTCGTCAGCGGCGGCCGCGTCCTCCGCAGGTTTCTCGGTCTCCGTCGGCGGCTTGATCAGGCCCTCACGCTTGGCCTTGCGCCGGACGCGATCAGCTTGAGCCTCGACGATGCTGGAGGAATGACTCTTCACTCCAATACCGAGGTCAACACAGAGGTCGATGGTCTCCTTGTTGGACAGATTCAACTCTCTGGCTAATTCGTATACCCGGACTTTGGCTGGCACGTTGCTGATTTCACCTCTGCGGTACGAGGAGCCGAGCTCCGCCGTACCTGTCTGTGTTCTGGACTACTGACGATTCGATCTCTGGACCTCGGAGCTTCGACTCGCTGTCTGCGGTCTCCGACTCTTTGGCGGCTGCGAGCCCTCGGGGAATCTCCCGAAAAGAACGACAGCACCTCACTTGGAGGGCGACGGTTAATCCTATCGTTCAGGGCACGCAGACCCATGCAAACGTCTCTGGCTGCAACCGGAATGACCGATTGTCCCTGCGACCGCCACGGTGCGGCTTCAGGATGTGTTCTGCAGTCGTTCGAGTTGGTGCCGCAGCTCGGTCGGTGATACGACACGGACGGAGCGGCCCAGGGACCGCTCGAATCCGTTTCGACCGACCGCGGCGTCGAAGCAACTGAGCACTGTATCCCGACAAAGCCATGCTCCCCTACCAGGGCTGGTTCGCCCGATCTGCAGGCCCCCGACAGGGTCGACGACAAAGCGAATCAACCGGGTGGGGGAACGGACCGCACGGCACCCCACACAGGTCCGTTGTGGATCAGCCAACCGGCACCGGCCCGGCCACGTCGCTACTCTTCCTCGTCGGCGGCTTCGGTATCGTCCGGGTCGTCGTCATCGCCGGCTTCGGCATCGTCACCGGCTTGGTCCGTGGGCTCGACGTCATCGCCGGCTTCGGTATCGTCACCGGCTTGGTCCGTGGGCTCGACGTCGGGCTCGGATTCGGGGGCGGCGCCACCGGAATCGGTCTCGGCTTCGCCACCGGACGCAGCAACCTCGGCGTCGGCCGTCGCAGCGTCGGTATCGGCGCCGGCCTCGGCGACCTCGGCGGTCTCACCGGCCGTCGCGGCGTTCCACTGCTCGGCCGAGATGGCCGGGCTCCCGTCGGCCGGCTGCCACATCTGCGCACCGGTCTCCGGATCGACGATCCACTCACCCTCGGCCCAGTCCTCACCCTGGTAGGCCGCCTCCTCCGCGATCTGGGTCTCCGACTTGATGTCGATACGCCAACCGGTCAGTCGATGAGCCAGGCGTGCGTTCTGGCCTTCCTTGCCGATGGCCAGTGACAGCTGGAAGTCGGGCACGATGACCTCGGCGGTGGCGGTGTCGAAGTCGATCCGAACCTCCTTCACCTTGGCCGGCGAGAGGGCTTTGGCCACGAACTCGTACGGGTCCTCGGAGAACGGGATGATGTCGACCTTCTCGCCGTTCAGCTCGTTGACCACCATGCGGACCCGGGAGCCCCGGGCACCGACGCAGGCCCCGACGGGGTCGACGTTGGGGTCGTTGGACCAGACCGAGATCTTGGTGCGGTGCCCCGGTTCGCGGGCGCAGGCCTTGATCTCGACGATGCCGTCGGCGATCTCGGGCACCTCGAGTTCGAACAGCCTCTTGATGAGGCCGGGATGGGTCCGGCTGACCACGATCTGCGGTCCTTTGGCCGTGCGGCGAACCTCGACGATGTAGGCCTTGACCCTGTTGCCGCCCTCACTGCGACCCATGGAGACCTGCTCGGCCTGCGGTAGCAGCGCTTCCACCCGACCGAGGTCGAGCAGTGTGTAGCGGGAGTCGGTCTGTTGCACGATGCCGGTGACGATGTCGCCCTCGCGCCCGGCGTACTCCTCGTACTTCATCTCCCGCTCGACCTCACGGATGCCCTGGGTGAGGATCTGCTTGGTTGTCTGAGCGGCGATCCGGCCGAAAGATTCGGGCGTGACGTCGTATTCGGGGCCGAACGGTTCACCGTCCTCGTCGAGCTCCTGGGCAAAGACCCGGATGTCGAACGTGGACGGGTCGATGGTCACCCAGGCGTATTCGTAGGAATCGGGCATTCGTTTGTAAGCCGACTCGAGGGCGTTGGCCATGATGCCAAACAGCTTGTCGATCGAAATTCCTCGGTCTTCGGCTAAGGCCTGCAGGGCCTCGGTCATCTCGTTGCTCATCGCTTTTTCCGTTTGTTGTTGGACGACTTGTGCTGAGTGGTGTTCTTCGCCGACTTCGACTTCTGGTTCTTCCCGCCCTTGCCCTTGGCCTTCGAACCGCCCTTCTTCGGGGTGGGGCCCCAGTCGAAATGGGTTCGGGCCCTCGAAATCGTGTCGTGAGACAGGGTACGGGTCTCGATCTCGGGGAGGTCGACGCCATCGATCTCCACGACAGCCACGGCGATGCCGTCGTCGTCGGCCGACAGCAGTTCCCCGCGAACACGGCGTACTTCCGACCATGATTCCAGCTTGACGATCACCTGCTCGCCGACGGCGCGGCGAAAGTGATCGGGGCGACGCAACGGTCGCTCGACGCCGGGGCTCGAGACCTCGAGGAGATAACGGCCCGGGATCGGGTCGTGCTGATCGAGCAGCGGCGAGACCAGCCGGTTGACTTCGGCGAGACGTTCGGTGGTGATTCCACCATCGGCGTCGACCACAAGACGTAGGGTTCCGCCGGTCCATTCGACGTCGATCAATTCGCCGCCGACCGCGGCGATCGGGTCAGCCAGCAGCTCGTGGACCTTGTCGGCGACGGGCGAGCCGAACACCGTCCCGGTCGTCTGCTTCTCGGAATCGGTCGTTGCATTGGGTTCGGTCACCAGTCACCTCCCTGTCGTTTGTGTCGTACACCTGCGGTTCAGATCGTTCGGTCGGACGGGCACAGCCGTCCGTCGACCGGCACCAGCGAGCCAATCCGGGGCGAAACCCGGCGGCTCGGCGCCGAAGCGACGCGTGGGCGGCCGTACCTACCGTTGGAGGGCCGGGGTCCACCGACTCTCGCTGATAAGCCAAAAGCGTGGGCCGCAAGCCCACGCTGGACACAATACTAGCGTCTCGCCGATCGATTCGGCGCGGAACCCTTTCGCTTTACCCCCTCGGCACCGAGTGGTGCCGTCAAAGCTGGGCGTACCAGTCGTAGCCCCGCTCGTACCAGTAGTCGGTGGGACGGGTGTCGACGAACTGGATCGTGCCGATTCGTTTGATGCATTTGATGCCGTACTTGTTCGGTGTGGCCAGCCGAAGCGGGGCGCCGTGATCCTGGGTCAGCGGCTCCCCCTCGAGTTCGTAGGCCAACAGCATCTGGGGATTGAGCATCGATGCCATGTCGAGCCCCACGTAGTACTCGCGATCCGGTGTGGCCAGGGCCACGAAATCGGTGAGCTCGCCGCCGAGCCGGTCGGTGTAGAGGGCGGCGAAGTCGCTGAACCGGGCCCCACCCCAGGTGACGATATGGCTCCAGCCCTCGACACACTTGTGTTCGACGGTCAGCTCGACCTTGGGCAGTGCGGCGACGTCGTCGAGCACGTGGCGCCCGAGTTCCGAGCCGTCGGGCCCCAGCACGGTGAGTTCCCAGGCGCCGAGGTCGATGTCGTCGCGGATCCCGTGCCGTCCGTTCACCCGCAGCATCGACGACCGACTGCGATCGAACGTTGGCGCCGTTCGCCCGCTCAGCCGTCGCCACAGCGCTTCATTGGCCTCGTGCCCTCGACGCAGGACCACGGGAATGTTGTTGTCTTCCGGCCCGGTCTGCATCCAGCGCCATCCCAGCAGCGCGAACAGCGACGCCGCTCCGCCGGTCAACACCGATCGCCGGGTCTGACGGCGGTAGGCCCGCTCGTCGAGGGTGGGGGCCCCGGCATCCAGCGCCGCGTAGCGAGCGGCCCGTTCTCGGTCATCCCGCTTCGGTTCAGGCATCGGCCGACTCCCTCAGCGGCTCGGACGGAGTGTCGGGGGCGTCGGGGGTCGGCGGTGTGAATCGCTCGTAGCCGGTGATCATCGAGGCGAAGTTCGACCAGCCGGCCCGCGCCACCTGCAGGAGGTGCACGACGAAGAACGCCAGGAAGCCGGTGGTGATGGTGAAGTGGATGGTGCGGGCCATTTCGTAGCCCCCGAACAACGTGGTCAGCAGATTCGCCTGGGTTGGCTTGTAGATCGCCAGGCCGGTCAAAACCGCCAGGCCGCCCATCACCACGATCAGGGTGTAGGTCAGACGCTGGGCGGCGTTGTAGCGACCCTGGGGAGGCAGGGGCCTGCGCCGGATGAACAGATCGTGCAGGACGACGGTGATCGAGTCGCCCGGGGAGTGGCGGTCGGGCAGGAGGTGACGCCATTGACCGGATCGCCACGTGTAGAGGCCATAGGCGATGCCGTTGAGGGTGAACAGCCAGCCGAAGGTGAAGTGGAAGGCCATACCCCGAGCCAGGCGCCGTTCCAAACCCAGTCGTTCGTTGACGGCGTCCGGGAAGAAATCGAACCAGTGCCAGCCGACGAGGCCGACGCCGAAACCGAACGGGTCCCGGACGTCGGCCCAGTAGATCCGCAGGCCACTCCAGATCATGATGGTGAGCAGCGGAAAATGGATCCAGTGGGTCCAACGGGTGACACGACGATGTTTGAGGCGGGCGACGGGCTCCCGGTCGTCGGTGCGCTCGAGATCGTTGCTCATTGCGTGCACCCTAGAGAAGCCCCCTCCCCTTGTCACCGTTTTGCTGCGGTGTTGTGCAAACTGTTCGAATAGTATCGACGACCATGAGCCTGTGGGAGAGCATCAAGAGCTGGTTCCGCTCCGAGTCCACCGAGGCGCGTGAGTGGTCCGATGATCTGCAACGAGACCTGTCGTCCGTACTCGACCGCAAGGAGGCCGACCTGAAAGCGACGGCGGCCGAAAAGCTCGAGAACCTGCAGGAGCGGATCTCGGACAACACCGATGCTTTTGACGACATCAAAGGCAAGATCGCCGCGGCGGGTGTCGATCCGGCATCCGTGGGTGAACGGACGGCCGACGAGGTTGATTCGATGGCCGACGAGGATGATCCGACGGCAGACGAGGCCGGCTGACACCCGAAGCCTCGGCCCGTCTGGGCCGGGGACCGGCGGAGCCCCGAGCCCGACGGGCGGGCTGTGGTCCGGGCGTTCGATGTGGCTCCCCGTCGACAGCATGTCCGGATGCAGCCCGCAGATCAGCGGTTTTTGCGCAGCAGCTCCACGATCTGCTCCGACGCGTTGGCATCGTCGCCGAGTTCGTCGAGATTGCGACGCCGGTCCTCGTCGGCGGCCTTGCGAGCGGCCTCGCGTGTCGACTTGGCCCGCTCCAGCGCGGCCTCGGTGCCGTTCTCGGTGATGAACTCCGCCCATTCGACGAGCGTTGAGACCATCTCGTCCTCCGGCACGACGGCCACGTTCGTTCCCTTGATGAACAGATGTCCCCGCTTGTTACCGGCTGCGATACCGATGTCGGCGTCGCGGGCCTCGCCGGGACCGTTCACCACACAACCCATGACCGCCACCTGGAGTGGGATCTGACGGTCGGCGAAGGCCTCCTGGGCCTTCTCGGCCACCTCGTAGACGTCGATCTCGGCTCGCCCGCAGGAGGGGCAGGCGATCAGGTCGACATTCTTGCGCTCCCGAAGCCCGAACGATTCGAGCAACACCCGACCGAGGCGGGCCTCGTCGACCGGGTCCGAGGTCAGCGAGTACCGGATGGTGTCGCCGATCCCTTCGGCCAGCAGCGTGGCGATACCGGCTGTGGCCTTGACGATACCGGCCGGAGGCGGGCCGGCTTCGGTGACACCGAGATGCAACGGATAGTCGGTGACCTCGCTCAGCTGGCGGTAGGCCTCGATCATGAGGGGCACGTTCGAGGCCTTCACCGAGATCTTGATCAGATCGAAGTCGACCTCGTGGAAGTAGGCGATCTCCTGTTGAGCCGACTCGACCATGGCCTCCGGTGTGACCCGGCCGCCGTATTTCTCGTAGAGCTTCGGATCGAGACTTCCACCGTTGACGCCGATACGAATCGGCACACCCCGGTCCTTGGCCTCCGCCGCCACGGCCTTGATGTGCTCGGGTTTTCGGATGTTGCCCGGATTGAGTCGGAGGCAGTGGACACCCGCCTCCAAGGCCTCGAGCGCCCGCCGGTACTGGTGGTGGATGTCGGCCACGATCGGCACCGGACTCCGGGGGACGATCCGGGCCAGACCCTCGGCGGACTCCGGCTCGTTGCAGGTGCAGCGGACGATATCGGCCCCGGCGGCGGCGAGGGCGTAGATCTGCTGAAGGGTGCCCTCGACATCCGCGGTCTTGGTGATCGTCATCGACTGCACCGTGATCGGCGCTCCCCCACCGACCGGTACGTCGCCGACCATGATCCGGCGCGTCTGTCTACGGGGAAAAACCACTGCTCCGGCTTCCACGGGTCAGCCGATCGGTCGAACGATGTCGAGATAGATGGTTGAGATCATGATGAAGCCGAGCAGACCGATCACGGCGTAGGCCACCGGTAGGAGCTTGGCCACGTCGACCTGGTGGCGATAGTCGCCTCGGGATCGCAACCGCTCGTAGGTGGCGATGGCGGCATGACCGCCGTCGAGCGGCAGCAGCGGCAACAGATTCAGGACGCCGACGAAGATGTTGAAGATGCCAAGCATCATCAGGGGTACCGTGACGTCGAAATCCTGCTGCCCGGCGATACGAACCGCACCGACGAGCGAAACCGGCCTCTCGGCCTCCTCGCTGTTGATGTCGACCGAACCCGAACCCTCGAACATCAGCCGGCCGAGCTCACCGAGGGTCGATGGCGCGAGGAATCGGGGAATCGCCGTGACGGCCTGCCGCATCGTCTCGCCGAAGGTCTCGACGGCCAGCATCGGGCTCTCCCGAGTTCGTTCGAACGACGGGCCGACGCCCAGGAAGCCACGCTGCCCGTCGCCCTCCTGGTCGGGAATCGACGCCAGGGTGACGGTCTTGTCGAAGACCTCGCCGCCACGCTCGACGGTGAGGCTGACCACCTCACCCGGTCTGGCGCTGATGTACTCGACGGTTTCACCCCAGTCCGTGGTGTCGACACCGTCGATGGCGACGATGTCATCGCCCGGTTCGAGACCGGCCTCGATCGACGGCGTGCTCTGGTCCTCCAACTGCGAGATCAGCCCGACCGACCATTTGGACGGGTCGTTGAGCCCGATCACCGTCATCACGAATCCGAACAGGAGAATGGCCTGCAGGAAGTGCATCATCGACCCGGCGGTGATGACCAGCATGCGTTTCGGATAACTCTTGTTCTTGTAGGCGCGCGGCTCGTCTTCGGGAGTACAGGGGTCGAGGTTGTTCATGCCGACGATGCGAACGAACGCGCCGATCGGCAGCAGACGTACCCCGTACTCGGTTTCCCCTCGGCGGAACGACCACAAGCGCGGGCCCATGAACATGAAGAACTGGGTGACCTTCATACCCGTCCACTTCGCGGTGGCGAAGTGGCCCACTTCGTGGAGAAAGATCATCACGACGATGCCGAGAACGACGAGGAAGTAACGCGGACCGGCCCACATGTACAACAGGACGAACAGGCCGAGGATGGCCAGCAGGCCGACGGGATTCGTCTGGCCGTCGTATTCCTCGCCGCGATCCGCCGGCTCGAGTGACCGCTTCCAGTTACCGGTCGGCCGCTCTGCATCCTGGTCGGCTACCGAGGGACCGGCGACACCCGGACTCTTGGTCGAATCCATCAAATTCACGTCTCCGAACGGTTAGGGAAGGACAACCTCAGCATACTTGCGTGCTCGTGAGTCGGCATCCAGTACCTCGTCGAGCGTGTCACTGGTTCCGCCATCGTGTTGACCCATCACCCGTTCGATCACCTGATGAATATCGGTCCACCGGATGCGCCCCTCAAGAAAAGCCTCGACCGCGACCTCATTGGCCGCGCTGATCCACGCCGGCGCCGTGCCGCCGATGCGGCCGGCCTCGTAGGCCAGGTCGAGACAGGGGAACAAGGACCGGTCGGGAGGCTCGAAGTCGAGGCGGCCCAGTGTCGACCAGTCGATGGCGCCGAACGCTTCGGGAAAGCGTGTTGGGTAGGCCAGGGCGTAGGCGATCGGAAGCCGCATGTCGGGTCGTGACAGTTGGGCGATGGTCGAACCGTCACGGTAGGTGACCATCGAGTGCACGATCGACTGCGGGTGGACGACGACCTCGATGTCATCGAGCCCGATGCCGTGACCGGCCGGTCCGGCCGGCCGGCCGAACAGTTCATGGGCCTCGATGACTTCGAGGCCCTTGTTCATCAAGGTCGAGGAGTCGACGGTGATCTTCGGTCCCATCGACCAGGTTGGATGTGCCAGGGCGTCCTCGAGCGACACGGCGGCCATCTGCTCGGCGCTGAAGCCACGGAACGGACCACCGGAGGCCGTCAACTGGATCCGTCGAACCGACGACCGAGTGCCCGATCGATCGGCGGAGCGATCGTCGGGCGGCGCCCCGTGCGCCTGTAGGCACTGGTGGATCGCAGCGTGTTCGGAGTCGACCGGTATGAGTTCGGCGCCGGGGGTTCGACGCGCCTTCTGCACGACAGGCCCGGCCGCGATCAACGACTCCTTGTTGGCCAGTGCCAGCCGCTTACCGGCCTGCAGGGCGGCCAGCGTCGAGGCGAGGCCGGCGAAACCCACGACGCCGTTGACCACGACATCGGCGGCCACGGAGACCTCGGACAAGCCACGGTAACCGGCCACGACCTCCACGTCGTCGAGTCCAAGGGCCACCAGGCGCTCGTTCATCTCGGCCATCAGGCTCTCATCCCCGACGGCGACGATCTCCGGTCGCACGGCAGCCGCCTGATCCGCCAGCTCCGCCAGGCGGCTCCCGGCCGCCAGCGCCGTGATGCGATAGTCGTCGGGCAGGCCGGCCACGACGTCGATGGTCTGGGTCCCGATCGAGCCGGTCGACCCGATGACCGCAACCGACCGCGGTGTCACGTCAGACGATGCCGACGACGACCGCGAGGAAGTACGCGCCGGGCAGGGCGAACAGTATTCCGTCGATCCGGTCGAGCAGACCGCCGTGACCGGGAACGATCGTGCCCATGTCCTTCACACCGAGATCACGCTTGACCAGTGACTCCGCCAGATCACCCATGGGTGTCATGATGCCGACGACGGCACCGAGAGCGAGGGCTCCGAGGAACCGGCCGTCCCACATCGTGGAGAACGGCATGACGGCCACCGCGAATGCGCAGAACACGGCGAACACGAAGCCGGTCATCGTGCCCTCCCAGGTCTTGTTCGGGCTGGCGCTGTGGAACGGACGGCGCCCGAACGCACGACCACCGAAGTAGGCCATGGTGTCGGACACGACGGCGATCAGGATGGTCGACAGCAGCAGTTGAACCCCGAACTCCTCCTGACGGAGAATGAGTGCGGCAAAGGCTCCACAACCGCCGATCCACAGCACACCGAGGATCGTGAGGCTGAGGTTGAGGACGGGACGCTCGTGGTCGGCTCCGGCCAGATACCACAGCATGCCGAATACGAGGCTCAGCGCCATGATCACCGTGAAGGCCACGTCGCCGCGGAGGTAGGCGGCGGCGGGAAAGCCGACGGTGGCCAGAAGACCGAGCAGGGTGGCCGGTCGGAGTCCGGCGAGTCGCATGGCGTTGTACAGCTCGATGACGGCGAGGAGTGCCGCAGCGCAGACGACCACCATCATCGCCGCCGGACCGATCCACAGTGCGGCCAGTACCACACCGGCCATGACCACCGCGGCGCCGATGGCCTGGGGCAGATTCCGTCCACCCGGCTGATCGAGTTCCTCCAGGTCGCGGGCGCCGTCGTAGCGGTCACCTTCGAAGTAGCGGTCCTCGGACTCCGAGCGCGGGAACAGCCCCGGTGCGGTCGGATCATCGTCGGACAGTTCCGATCGTGGATCGCCCCGCAGGTCCTCTGGAGCCGCAACGCCGCGTTCGGAGGTGACCGGTACCCGACCCGTCGCACCGGCCGCAGTGTCGGCGGTCGCGCTTCGGTGCGTCTCGACCGACGGTGGCGAACTCACCACCCGGGCACGGGGTTGGGTGCGGATCGCGGCGTCGCCATCGGGAACGCCCGGTGATCGGGAGGCAGCGGTGGCTGCGGCATGGCCGGGGGAGGTTCGGTCGTCGAGCACGGGTGTACGAAGATCGAGATCCCGGTGGTTGGCGATCTCGGAGTGGTCGAGGCCGGCGGCCGGCTCGGACACCGGTCCCGTGCCCGGGATTCGCCGGCCCTCGGAGGTGTCGAGTGTGGGCGGAATGGGTCGACCGTCGGGAGCCCAGTCATCGAGTTCGGATCGACGGGGCGGGGTCGGCGCCGGGGTCGACGCTGCCGGAGGGGTGCTCACGGTGGGCGTGGTCGGAGCTGCGGAAGTCGACTGATCGTGCTCGTTGTCACCGCCGATGTCGGTGTCGTCGGAGCCGGCGAAGACGTCGGCCAGATCGGGGCCGGACCACGTCGGGTCGTCGCTCTGCCAGCTGGGACCCTTGACGTCGCCCCACAGATCCTTGCCTTCGTCGCCCCCGAGAACCTTCGGCACCTGACCGGTGGCCGGTGCTGTCCAATGCTGGAGTCCGGCGGCCTCCGCCTCGGCCGCGGTCTTGCGCTCCGCCGAGGTGGTCCCCGACTTGCGGTCGAACTCGTCGTCGTCCGAGCGCACGACCGGCACCTTTCCAAAAGTGCTCGGATCAGGCTCCGGGGGCGGTTCGAACAGGTCGAAAATGCTCGGAGTCTCCGACTCGTCGGTGTTGTCTCGTCCATTCATGTCAGCCACAGTGGCGTTCCTTCCGATCACCGACGACGTCGGGTCTGTTCTCCCGATTCGTCGAGCTGCGCACAGCCCGACGAGCGGTCATCGGTGACTCGGTCAAACCTCTAGAAGTTCGTCTTCCTTGCTGGCCAGTGCGCTGTCCACCGAGGCCTCGGAGGCCTGGGTCAACTTGTCGAGCTCCTTTTCGGCTCGAGCCAATTCGTCCTCGCTCAGCTGATTGTCTTTCTCGGCGTTCTCCAGGTCCTTGCGGGCCTCTCGGCGGATGTTGCGGATCGAGATTCGGCCGTCCTCGGCCATCTTCTTCACCACTCGAACGAGTTCCTTGCGACGTTCCTCGGTGAGCGGCGGAAAGTTGAGGCGGATGGATCGACCGTCGTTGCTCGGCGACACACCAAGATCGGAGACCCGGATTGCCCGCTCGACCGCGTCCAGGTTGGCCGGGTCGTGCGGCGTGACGAGGAGCTGACGGGCTTCGGGCACGGAGACCGAGGCGACCTCCACCAGCCGCATCTCCACCCCGTAGGCCTCGACCGACAGGCGCTCGACGAGTTGCGGGTTGGCCCGTCCGCTACGGACGGAGGCGAAATCGCCGCGGGAGTGGGCAATGGCCTTGTCCATCCGGTCCCGCGCATCGGAGAGAACCAATTCTGCAAATTCGCTCATCGCACTATCGTACCGATCGACTCGCCGCAAAGGAGGCTGCGCAGACTGCCTTCGCTCGCCATGTCGAAGACGACGATCGGCAGCTTGTTTTCCTTGGCGTGGGTTATCGCGGTGGGGTCCATAATTCGCAGATCACGATTAAGAACTTCCAGGTACTCTAGCTCATCGAACTTCACCGCTTCGGGATTGGTGCGGGGATCGTCGCTGTAGATGCCGTCGACCCCGTTCTTCGCCGACAGCAGCACCTCGGCGTCGATCTCCACAGCCCGCAGGGCGGCGGTGGTGTCGGTGGTGAAGAAGGGATTGCCGGTGCCTGCCGCGAAGATGACCACCCGGTTCTTCTCCAGATGACGGATGGCGCGGCGCCGGATGTACTCCTCCGCCACCTGCGGCATGCGGATCGCCGATTGCAGGCGGGTGGGGACGTTCTTCTGCTCGAGGATGTCTTGGAGCGCCAGCGCGTTCATCACGGTTGCGAGCATGCCCATGTAGTCGGCCTGGGCGCGATCAAGGCCCCCTTCGGCCCCGGTCATACCCCGCCAGAAGTTCCCGCCGCCGACCACGATGGCGACCTCGACACGGAGATTCTTCCAGACGTCGATGACCTCGTCGGTGATCCGGTCGATCACCTCGTGATTGATGCCGAAACCCTGGTCGCCGGCGAACGCCTCTCCCGACAACTTCAGCAGGATTCGACGCCAGCGTGGACTTGAGTCGTTGTTCACAGAAACCTCCGCGCCTGCATGGTTCAGTACCCGCTCCGGCGCACGTGGAAGCTGACGGCCGGGTTGAGTTCAGGTTACTGGCAATGTCACCCGATGCGGGGCGACCCGGGTTCCGTCGCCTGCCGGGAGGCGGCACAACCAGGCGATCGACGTCCGTCGATCACATTCTGGCGTATCGCCAGCCGTGGCGGGACCGTCTCGATCTCCGAGGCCCGTCCGTCGGACCCGGGTTCCGACAATCCGGGCTACCGACCCGCCATCGGAGGAAGAACATGAGTCACTTCGCCTACGCCATGGGAGCGAGAATCATGGCCCGCTCACCTCGACCGTCGCCGGACGATCGTGACCGGCCCGAGCCGGTCACGCAACCGACTCGGTGGCATCCAAAGCCGTCCATCTTGTGGCTGCGGATCCGGCGTCGACTGGACGCCCGAATCGACCACCAGTCGCAACGGACCGTCCCGGTGCGACCAACGGCTCCTGCCAGAAGGACCTAGCCGACCAGGGCCAGCACGAAACGGCTGATGGTGCCGTCACCGATCTTGGCCTTGACCGTCTCCTTCTCACCGAACACGCCCTGCTCCAGCAGGACCCGCTCGCCGAACCAGGAGTTGAGGCGCCCGTCGACGATCTTGTCCCAGGCCGCCTCGGGCTTGCCCTCGTTCTTGGTGATCTCCAGCAATGCGGCGCGCTCCCGCTCGACCTCGTCAGCCGGGATCTCGTCTCGGTCCAGGTAGGTCGGCTTGGCGAAGGCGATGTGGAGCGCAATCTCGTGCAGCGTCTCGGCGTCCACCCCCTGGGCCTCCACCAGCACGCCGGCTCGACCGCCACCGTGGACGTAGGCGTCGATCACGGCACCGGCGGTCTTCTCGTAGCGGACCACCTGGCCAAAGTCGATGTTCTCCTTGACCGTGAGCTTCAACTCCTCGATCGCATCGGCCTTCTCGGCGACGGCCGCCGGGCCTTTGGCCAACACGAGCTCGGACAGCTCGTGGGCCAGCTTGACGAAGTCGTCGGACTTGGCGGCGAAGTCGGTCTCGGACTTGAGGTGGACCAGCGCGGCCGCCTCGTCGTTCTCGGCGACGACGACGATGCCCTCGCTGTTCTCACGGTCGCTTCGGCTGGCCGCTTTGGCCAAACCCTTCTCCCGTAGAATCTGCACTGCGGCCTCGAAGTCGCCACCCGCTTCGGTGAGCGCCCTCTTGGCGTCCATCATGCCGGCGCCGGTCGACTTGCGAAGTTCCTGTACATCCTTGGCGGAGATAGCCATCTGACGTTTCCTTTGTTCTCGTGCTTCGTGGTGGATACCGACCGGATCAGGCGGTTTCGCCCTCGGCTGGTTCGGCGACCGGAGCCTCCGTGGCAGGCGCCTCAGCAGCCGGGGCCTCCGTGGCAGGGGCCTCCGTTGCAGGGGCCTCAGCAGCAGGCGCCTCAGCAGCCGGGGCCTCCGTGGCAGGCGCCTCAGCAGCAGGGGCCTCAGCGGCCGGAGCCTCAGCAGCAGGCGCCTCAGCAGCCGGAGCCTCACCGTTGCCCACGGGTGCATCTGCCGGCGCCTCGGCAGCGGGGGCTTCCGCCGCCGCCTGCTGCTCGGCGAGCGCGGCGGCAACTCGGGCCTCACGATCGGCCGCGGCTTGAGCCGCAGCGGCGCGGGCGGCCTCCTGCTCTGCGGCAATGGCCGCTTCCTGCTCGGGGGTGCGGCCCTGGGGTGCGGTGGGGGCGCCCGTGCGCCGGGCGGCCATGATCTTGCCCTCGGCCACAGCCTCGGCGATGACCCGGGTCATCAGCTCCGCAGAGCGGATGGCGTCGTCGTTGCCGGGGATCGGGTAGGTGATGAGGTCCGGATCACAGTTGGTGTCGACCACGGCCACGATCGGGATGCCGAGCTTTCGGGCCTCGGTAACGGCGATGTGCTCGATGATGGTGTCGACGATGAAGACCACACTCGGCAACTTGGCCATCGTCTTGATACCACCGATGTTACGGTTCAGCTTCTCGAGTTCGCGGCCGTAGCGAAGGGCTTCCTTCTTCGGCATCTCCTCGAAATCACCCGCGGCTTGCATGCGCTCGTACTCGAGCAGCTTGCCCACCCGCTTGGAGATGGTCTGGTAGTTGGTGAGCATGCCGCCCAGCCAACGCTGGTCGACAAAGGGCATGCCGACCGACTGGGCGTGGCGACGGATCGACTCCTGGGCCTGCTTCTTGGTGCCGACGAACAGCACTGTTCCACCCTTGGACACCTCGTCTCGAACGAAGGTGTAGGCGGTCTCGATCCGGGAGAGGGTCTCTTCCAGGTCGATGATGTAGACCCCGTTGCGGTCGCCGTGGATGAACCGCTTCATCTTGGGGTTCCAGCGGCGGGTCTGATGACCGAAATGCACGCCGGCTTCCAGCATTTGCTTCATGGTGACAACAGCAGTCACGTTTGTTCCTCCGGTTACTGACGGTCGAACTCGCTCCGCTGGGCGGAGACCGTAGGATTCGGATCGACCGAAATGGTTGGTTAGGGGTTTCGTTCGCGGCCCGCACCGGCGAACCACGCGGCCAAATGGCCCTCACGAACTATAGCGGCGGCTCGCGCCGGTATCACCTGATCACGCCACGAGCCGACCGATTGGCGATCAGACGGACCGACCACGACAAAGTCATGTAGCCCAGCGGGTCCACGTAGCGATTGCGCAGCCTGGCCGTCAGATGAAAGTGCGCCGCTGCGGTAGCGATACGTTGCCCGGCGACGACGGCATCACCAGCCGACACCTCGACGGTCGCGAGGTAGGCGTACGTCGACCGGAGTTCGGGGCTGTGGGAGACGACGACGAATCGGTCACCACCGACGGTGCCGGCGAACGTGACGGTGCCACTGGCCACGGCGACGACCACCTGTCCCGGCCGGGTCCCGTATTCCAGACCTCGATTGCCGGCGGCGTAGGGCCCGGACGGGGGTCGGAAGTAGTCGACGATCGGTGCGTCGACCGGGTGACGCCACCGATCGGGATCGACGGTGGTGTCGGCGGCGGCCAGGGCCGAGGCCGGAGACACGAGCGGCCACGACGCGAACGCCAATGACAGGGTTGCAGCGATGACGAGCACGGGCCGGAACGGGACGAATCGGGCCATACCGGCCTCCTTCGATGGCAGGGATCGAGGGGGCCGGGGGACCCGAGCGGCCGACGGGCCGTGGCCGTCAGACTAGCAACCGACGACGAGGATCAAACGGGTTCGCGTTCAGCCTGCTCGAGTCTGGAGCGGAGGCCGAACACGGCCTTGGTGTGGATCTGACAGACCCTGCTCTCGGTCACGCCGAGAACCTTGCCGATCTCGGCCAGGGTCATGTTCTCGTAGTAGTAGAGCGTGAGCACGATCTTCTCCCGCTCGCTCATCGTGTTGATGGCCCGGGCCAACAACTGACGGGACTCCGATCGCTCATAGGTCCTGCCGGGACCGTCACGGCGGTCGGCCAGGGTGTCGCCGAAGGTGAGCGTCTCGGTTCCACCGGCCGACAGCATCTCGTCGAGAGCCACCATGCCGAGCGAGCCGATCTGTTTGTAGACGCCGTTGAGCTGAGCCGATGTCAGGTCGAGCTCATCGGCGATCTCGGAGTCGGTCGGTGGCCGGTGGAGCTTGGCCTCCAACTTGGCCATGGCCCGCTCGACGGCCTTGGCCTTCGACCGGACCGATCGGGGCACCCAGTCGATCGAGCGCAGCTCATCGAGGATGGCCCCCTTGATCCGGGAGACCGCATAGGTCTCGAACTTGAAGCCACGTTCGGGGTCGAACTTGGCGATCGCATCGATCAGTCCGAACATCCCGTAGCTGATCAAATCGGCCTGATCGACGGTCTGGGGAAGCCCCGCCGCGATCCTGCTGGCCACGTATTTGACCAGCGGAGCGTAATACACGATCAGCTCGTCACGGTCCTGTTGTTGCTCGGTCGTCTTGAATCGCGCCCAGACGACTTCGAGATCGCTATCTGTTTCAATTGCCACGGTGCCCGCCATGGTGAGTGGGTTCTCATGTCTTGGCCGAGAAGTGCTAGGGCTTTGACCCCAGCCTCCTCGTACCCACTCTCCGTCGGCGTTCTGCCACAGAACGTGAGAATTTAGGTTGGATTCTCTACGAGAATGGGCCAGGCGGCGGGCACGTGCCCCTGACCCCCGTTCCCTATCGGTCGGCTCGCTGCGCTGAGCAGGCTTCTCGAATCCGAGCAGGTGAAGGTAACGGACTTTTGCGGCGGAAGTCACGGCCAAGGAGGGTAGCGGCCCTGACGGACGGTCATGCGGATCAACGGGATCGATCCTCAACCATCCCGCCAGATCACCATGGAACCGCTCAGGTCGACCTCGCCTGCTTCGATCAACCTCTGAACCTCCGCCAGCACGACCATGGGTGACAATCCGGTGAGTACCGACAACGAGTCGATGGAAATCGCCCCGGCTCGTACCTCGCGTCGTACGACGTCGGCGATGGCGGTGTCACCGGCCGGAGTCTCGGCGACCGCATCGTCATCGCCGATGGAACCGCGAGCGTGACATCGGGTGGATTCGAAGGCGGATGCCTGTGGGTCTGGATCGGATTGCGCCACCGACCAGCCCAGCGAGACCAGGACGTCGCTCGCATCACGGGTGGGCAGGGCACCGTCGACGATGAGTCCGTTGGTCCCGTCGGCGGCGGGACTGAGCACCGAGCCGGGGACGGCCAGTACCGGTTTGCCCCGTTCCGCGCTTTCCTCGGCGGTGAGCAACGACCCTCCCCGGCCGTGGGATTCGACGATCACCGTGGCATCGGCCAGCGATGCGATGAGCCGATTCCGAGCCGGGAACCGCCAGCGAGCCGGACCCATACCGGCCGGGTACTCGCTGATGAGCAGACCGTTGTCGATGACCGCATCCCAGAGCAGTTGGTTGCGGCGCGGATACACCACGTCGAGACCGGTTCCGACCACGCCGACGGCCACTCCCCCACCATCGAGGACGCCTTTGTGGGCTGCGGCGTCGATACCGAGCGCCAGACCGCTGACCACCGCCACACCGGCCTCGGCCAACTCGAGGCCCATGCGGTAGGCGACGTTGCGGCCGACCGACGTGCAACGCCGGGTGCCGACGATGGCGACGCTCGGCCCGAAGGCCAGGAGGTCGACGTCTCCGGCGCAGAACACCAGCAAGGGCGGCTCCGGCTCGTCGGCGAACGGCCAGCCCGAGTCGTCGGGATGGAGCACCGTCCAGCCCCGGTCGTACTGATCCCGGAGCAGACCTTTCGGGTCGATGCCTGCGATCTCCGAACGCCATTCGGCAATGTGGGTTGGCTTCACCCCGGGGGGCGCTTCCTCGATCGGCGCCGGGAACTCGCCGGCTCGAATCCGGGCCACGACCTCGATCGGGTCGTGACGCGACAGGAGCCAGCGGATGCGGGCGGGGCCCATCCCCGAGAGATGCAGAAGGGCCAGCCGAGCCCGCATGTCGGCCAGTCTGGCCGCCGACGGTGAGCCGGTCATGACGCCACCCCCAACACCGTCCGGGGCTGGGTTCGCAGGGCCAGCGCGGCGTGAATCGTGTCGACCGACACCTCGTCACCCTCGCCGTTGAGATCGGCGATCGTTCGGGCCACGGTGCGGACCCGCCGTAGCCCTCGGCCGGTCAACTCGCCGGCCTCCAGCACCTTTCGCAACAGGGAGCGGGCGGCCGGCGCCAGCGGGGCCACGTCGTCGAGGCAGTGGGCGGGGAGGTCGGCGTTACAGCGAACACCTCGGGACGCGGCCCGGCTCCGGGCCTCGGTCACCCGCTCGGCCACGGCGGCGGACGACTCCTCGCCGGCCCCGTCGAGCAGGACCGATGCCGCCGGGGGTTGCACCTCGACGCGCAGGTCGAATCGATCGAGCAGCGGCCCCGAGAGCCTCCGGGAGTAGCGGGCCCGAGCGGCGTCGCTGCACCGGCAGTGCCCGTCCTGGGCCCCTTCGCCGCAGGGGCATGGGTTCATGGCGGCCACGAGCAGGAAGCGGGCCGGCAATGTGACCGCCCTCGCCGCCCGCGAGACCCGGATCACGCCCTCCTCCAGAGGCTGCCGGAGCGCATCGAGGATGGGGACCGAGAACTCGCCCAGCTCATCGAGGAACAGCACGCCGTTGTGGGCGCAGCTGATCTCACCGGGCCGCATCGCCGCCGACCCTCCGCCCAGCATGGCGACGGCCGAGGAACCCTGATGCGGCGCTCGAAACGGTGGCCGCTCGACCAGTCCTCCGGATGGCACCGCCAGACCGGCCGCCGAGTGAACCCTGGTCGTCAACAAGGCTTCCGCGGCGTCGAGATCGGGAAGGAGACCGACGAGGCGACCCGCCAGCATGGTCTTACCCGCTCCCGGCGGACCGATCATCAACAGGTGATGGCCACCGGCGGCGCTGATCTCCAGCGCCCAGCGGGCCAGCGGTTGGCCCCGCACGTCGGCCAGATCACCGGCCCGGGTCTCGCGGCCGGGCCCGGGTTTGGGTTCCACGATCGACGGTAGGGGCTCGGCGCCGATCAGCGCGGCCACGATCTCGCCGAGCGTGGCCGCCGCCCGGACCTGACCCGGACGGACCACGGCGGCCTGCTCGGCCCCGCACCGGGGCACGAAGATCTCGTCGGCCTCGGTGGCATCGGCCAACGACACGAGACCGGGAACCGGGCGGATCGTTCCATCCAGACCCAGCTCGCCGACGGCGCCATAGGATCGCATCGCCCCTGACTCGATCTGACCGGAGGCCGCCAGCACGCCCAAGGCGATCGGAAGATCGAGCCCGGCGCCCTGTTTGCGCAGGCCGGTCGGGGCCAAGTTGATGGTGACCCGGCGGTCCGGCCATTTGAGACCGGCGGAGAGGACCGCGGCCCGAACCCGATCGCGCGATTCGCGACAGGAGGCGTCGGGCAGACCGACAAGCGTGTAGCCCGGCAGCCCGTTGCTGACATGGACCTCGACGGTGACGGGGTGGCCGTCGACGCCCTGGACGACGGCGGTGGAAACAGTGGCGAGCATGGGTGGTCGCTCCTTGCTTCAGGATGACGCGCCGAAAACGCACGTCAGGAAACTGACGAAGAGGAGCGACTGCCGCCTGAACCTCGACGGCCGAACCGGCCGCCGAGTGCTGGCTCACACCCTAGTGCCGGGGTCTGACAGTCAGGCCGGAGTGTGGCTCAGAGGACTTCTCTCAGGAAACGAACCACGGCCGACAATTCCTCGTCGGAGAGCTTCCCGGTATACGCCGGCATCTGGTTCCGACCGTTGGCGATGATCGCGAGCAGATCGGCCGGATCGGGGTATGCGGCGATCATCGTGCCCTCGTTGAGTTTGCTGCCGGTGCCCCCCTGGCCGGAGGCACCGTGACAGCCGACACAGTTCCGGGCGTACACCTCCCGCCCCATTACGAGTTCGGGGTCGTCCGATGACACCTCGGGCACCTCCCCCACACATGCCGTCAGGATCCCGGCGGCGGCCAGCGGTGCCAGCAATGCGAACGCCAGGGCCGAGACCCGTCGACGAGTCGGACGCATTCGGTCGGTGGTCGAACGATCTGTTCGGGATGCCATACTGCTCCTATGGGATTCGATCCGCACCGAAAGCATAGGGCCTCGCGTTTCGACTACATCTTCGTTGCTGCCGCGTTTGCGGTGGTCATCGGTCTCGTGGCCTGGGCGCTGGCCGGATAGCCGGGCGAGGCGTTCATCGTGCCGTCACGCAATCGTGCCCGTGAGGCAGCCAAGGCGGCAGCCGACAATGCACCGGCGGACCGGAAGAAGCGAGGCGACGGCAAAGGCAAGGCCAAGGGCCGTGGCGGAGGACGGCAGGGCGGAAGACGGCCACGGAAGACGCAGGATGCAACACCATCCACGGGATCCGGACACGGCACCACGCCGAAACCGAAGCGCCCCCGAACCGGTCCCATGCTCGATCCTTCGGCGGTCGACGACGCACACGTCCGCTTCGTGCAACCGTATGAGGCGACCAAAACCTACATCTGCCCCGGCTGCAACCGCGACATCGTGCCCGGCGTCGGACATCTGGTCGCCGTCCCGCCCGACGAACCCGATCTGCGGAGGCACTGGCATCGGGGATGCTGGCACAATCGTCACACCCGCTTCTGAGCGACAAGGCTCAAAAGCAGCCTTCGCGAACCCGAACGTGGCCGCGGGCGTCGACATCGACGACGTCGAATCGGATCTCGGCGGCAAACGCGGCGTCCGTTGCCTCACCCGGGCGATCACGATCTCGGCGGCGGGCCGTCAGCCACGCCGACGCCAGCCGCCGGATTCGACGCTGCTTCTCCCATCCGACGGCGGCGAACCCGGAGCCGTAGCGACCGCTCGATCGGGCCTTGACCTCCACGAAGACCACGGTGGTGGCGCGGCCGACAACGAGGTCGAGTTCGCCGTGTTCACAACGCCAGTTACGGTCGAGGATGCGATACCCGGCCTCGGCGTACCAACGGGCCGCGGCGTCCTCGCCCCGGCGGCCCAGCTTCTGATTGTGCGCTCCCACAGTTGGTGATCCCCACGTGGTGGATCATCGACAGCGCCCGTCGATCAGAGCTCCCGTTCAGGCAGCTCCTCGATCGTGACACCTCTGGTGGTCGAGATGGTCACCCGCTTCAGAAAGCGGGACTGGCGGTAGGTATCCCAGACCCACGCGTCGACCAGCTCGAATTCGAGCATTTCGGCGCCTGGTTTCGAGAGCCGGGTGACCTCGTTGGCCAGGTAGGCCCGGCGGTCGGTTTCGACGACGTAGCGGAACATCGCCACCACATCGCGGTACTCGCGAAACAGCGAGAGTTCGGCCTCGGATTCGTAGCGCTCGAGATCTTCGCTACTCAAAATGCGGTTACCTCTTCCATCGCCGAGACTCCGCTGGAGCCCCGCCTTGTCGTAGGGCGGAGTTCGAACCGATCGATGCCGGAATGACGGACCTAGCGGTCGCGCTTTTCCTTCACCTTCGCGGCCTTTCCGACCCGATCCCGGAGATAGTAGAGCTTGGCGCGCCGTACGTCACCCCGGGTGACCAGCTCGATCTTGTCGATGATCGGTGAATGAAGGGGGAAGATGCGCTCCACACCAACGCCGAAGCTGAGCTTCCGCACGGTGAAGCTCTCACGGATTCCCTCGCCCCGACGAGCGATGACCACGCCCTGGAAGACCTGGATGCGCTCACGGTTGCCCTCGACGACCTTGACATGCACCTTGACGGTGTCGCCCGGTGCGAACGAGGGAATCTCGTCGCGGAGCTGGGCCTGTTCAACAACTTGAGTCGTGTTCATCGTGGGTTCCTGTGTACGAGGCTTCTCGAAGGGCGTCGTTTGGGTTGACGCGTTCGGGCCGCGGTGTTGCGGCAGCGCCTATCAAGCCTAGCTCTACCCGGCCAAACTCCAACCCGCTCGACCTGCACCCACCCGTTTCGGTGCCTGCGGTTCCAGAGGTCGACAGCACCAGGGTGAAGCTGCCGTTGCGGAGCGGAGTCAGCCGTCGGGCGCCCTCAGGCCGAACTCGTCCAGCAGCGCTCGATCATCGTCGGTCAATCCACCTCTGCGATCCAGCAGGTCCGGACGGATCGTGGCCGTCTTGACGAGCGCCATGGCCCGACGCCAACGGGCGACGCGCCCGTGATCACCGGACCGCAGCACGTCAGGCACCGTCCACCCTCGATACTCGGCCGGACGCGTGTAGTGCGGATATTCGAGGAGACCGTCGGAGAACGACTCGTCGCCGGTGGAGGCGGCATTGCCGACCACACCAGGCACCAGCCGGCCGACCGCCTCGACGACCACTGCGGCCGCCACCTCTCCCCCGGCCAGGACGTAGTCACCGATCGAGATCTCGTCATCGACAAGGTGATCGCGCACCCGTTCGTCGACCCCTTCGAAGCGACCACACAGCAGGGAGAAGCCCTCGGTGGCGGCAAGCTCGGCGGCCACCGCCTGGGTGAAGGTCCGACCGGACGGTGCCAGATAGATCAGCGGCCGGGGCGGGTCGATGCGTTCGACGATGTCGAAGATCGGCTCGGGTTTGAGCACCATGCCGGCCCCGCCACCGAAGGGTGAGTCGTCGACGGTTCGGTGCACGTCGGTGGTGGTGTCACGGGGATCATGGACACGGACGTCGAGCGCGCCCGCGTCACGGGCCCTGCCGATGATGCCGCTCGAGACGAATCCCTCGACCAGCTCCGGCAGGATGGTGAAGACGTCGATGCGCACGGGACCGAACCCGGATCAGGCGTCGTCGTCGAGCAGACCGGCCGGGACCTCGACCAGCACTCGCTCGTCGTCGTGGCTCTGATAGAAGGCCATCGGGACCAGACGACCGTCGCCCAGTTCGAGCAGATCCGATGCGGGATTGGCGACCAGTGCGGCAACCGTGCCGTGCTCGGTGCCGTGTTGATCGACGAGCATCTTGCCGACCAGTTCGTGGACGAACACCTCGCCCTCGGTTTCGATCGGTTCGGCTTCGAGCGTGATTCCCCGCAGGCGATCCGCCGCCGTGCGATCGTTCACGCCTTCGAAGCGGATCAGCCAACGATCCTGATGAGGCCGGGAGGTGGCGATCGTCAACCACGCTTCGCCCGTGGTGGGCCCGTTGTCGACCCGGAAGCGAGAGCCGGGGCGGGTGCGATCGTCGATCAGATTGGTGATCCAGGTGACCACCACCTCGCCCCGCAAACCGTGGGCCTTGCCGACACGGCCGACTTCGAGATACGACTCCGGGCCGGAAGCGTCGGGCTCGGAGTTCGTGGTGAGATCGCTCATCGGATCAAGGGACGACGGTCGGGGACGGCGGGTCGGGCAGACCCGACCCGAACGCTACTCGACGAATTCGACCTCGGTGACCACACCGTCTTTGGCCGCGGCGGCACCGACGACGGTACGAATGGCCGAGGCCACACGACCCCGTCGACCGATCACCCGACCCATGTCGTCGGCGTTGACGCTGACATCGAGCCGGACCCGATCCCCGCTGGCCGTCGTCTCGATGGAGACGTCGTCGGGCTCCGAGACCATGGCCCGACAGAGGTGGAGAAGGACGGCTTCAGCGGTTGGGGCAGGTGAGTCGCTCATTGCGGTTCCCGCGCTCACGCTTCGGCGCCGGCGGTGGCCGGGGCGTCGGCCTCAGCCTTGGCGGCCTCGGCTTCCGCTGCTGCGGCGGCCTCGAGCTCCTCCACGCTGGTTCCGCTCTCGAAGGCGTCCCAGGCTCCCGACACCTTGAGCAGCTTCACCACCCGCTCGGTCGGCTGGGCACCGTCGCGGAGCCAACGAACGGCCTTGGCGTTGTCGATCTTGACCTCGGAGGGCTCGGTACGGGGATTGTAGGTACCGACGATCTCGATGAACCGACCGTCACGGGGGGACCGGGCGTCGGCGGCGACGACTCGGTAGGTCGGTTGCTTCTTCTTCCCCATGCGCATGAGGCGCAGTCGGACTGCCACGATGGTTTCTCTTCTCTGGTCTCGGGTACAACGATCTTGACCGCTGGGCGTCCTCGCCCGGCGGCACGCCGGCCGAGGTGGGCGGGCTCATTCTGGCAGGCATTCGGTGAGAAACACCTGAGCCTGCACGGAGCCGTCGCACGCGAATCAAGCAACATGTGAGCTTACCGAAGCCTGATTCCGGCTCCACGCCTCCGGCCACGCAATTTCGAGGCGACCGACGCCCATACTGGGCGACATGGCCAAACCCGGTTCCACGAAACAGACCACGATCTTCCACCTCGAAGGCAAACGATTCCTGGGACGAACCCCCGACGGCCAGCAGGTGATGATCGACGGGGAGGACTACGCCAAAACCGGTATGAACCCCATGGAGGTGCTCCTCAACGCCTTCGGAGCCTGCTCGGCGTTCGACGTGGTGGAGATGATCCGCAAGCGCCGGCTGGAGCTCCACTCCTACCGCATCGACGTGGAGGGTGACCGGGCCGCCGGGATGCCGGCGTACTTCACCGACATCCGGGCGACCCATGTGATCGACGCCCCCGGCCTCAAACAGGAGATGGCCGAGCGCTTCGTCGACCTGGCCACCAACAAGTACTGCTCGGTCGCCTCCAGCCTGAAGGCCGATATCACCTTCACCGTGGTGCTGGAGCACGCCGACTGACCGAAACGTGGAGTTCCGACGCCGAGCGGTCCGACGTGCCGGAACGGTCGGCCTAGAGGTCGAAGCCCTCGAGGTCTCTCGCCATCTTCTCGAGCTCGACCTCGTCGAGCCGATCGAGGCCGGGGAGCATCAACGGCGACTTGCCGGCCTTGGTTCCCTTCGGCGTGACCCGGCCGCTCTGATGACGGCCGCCACCCTTCGGGGTGACGCGACCGCCACCGCCCTTGCGACCCTTGGCGCCCTTCTTCTTGCCCCGACGATCCCGTCGGGTCTTCTTGGTGCCCATGCCGCCGAAGCGCTTCATCATCTTGCGCATCTCGGAGAACTGGTTGACGAGGCCGGAGACCTGTGTGGGGTTCGTGCCCGAACCGTTGGCGATGCGGGCTCGACGGGAGGCGTCGATGATGTCGGGGTTGGCCCGTTCCTCGGCGGTCATCGACCGGATGATGGCCTCGATCTGGTTAACCTGCTTGTCCTCGATCTCGACGTCGCGGATCTCCTTGGGCATGCCGGGCATGAGACCGATGAGGTTGTTCAGCGGGCCCATCTTCTTGAGCTGCTGCATCTGCGCCAGGAAGTCTTCGAGCGTGAATTGGCCCTCGAGGAGCTTGGCCGCGGCTTCCTCGGCCTCCTCCTGCTCGAAGGTCTCCTCGGCCTTCTCGATGAGGGTGAGCATGTCGCCCATCCCGAGAATCCGGCTGGCCATACGATCGGGGTGGAAGAGATCGAAGTCCTCGATCTTCTCACCGGTGGCGGCGAACGCGATCGGCCGCCCCACCACCTCCTTGACCGACAGGGCGGCGCCGCCTCGGGCGTCGCCGTCGAGTTTGGTGAGGATGACGCCGTCGAGAGCAAGTTTCTCGTGGAACGCCTCGGCCACGTTCACGGCGTCCTGACCGGTCATGGCGTCGACCACGAGGAAGGTGTAGTCGGGGTCGACGGCGATCGAGATCTGCCGGACCTCCTCCATGAGCGCCTCGTCGATCGCAAGTCGACCGGCGGTGTCGACGATCACCACGTCCCGGCCCGTTGAACGGGCCTCGGTGACCGCCTTGGTCGCCACGGTGACCGGATCCGACGGATCGCTGTAGACGGGAACATCGATCTGACCGCCGAGCGTCCGGAGCTGTTCGACGGCGGCGGGGCGTTGGAGGTCGGCACCGACGAGAAGCGGGTTGCGGCCCTGGCTCTTGAACCAGCGGGCGAGCTTGGCCGAGCTGGTGGTCTTGCCGGAGCCCTGGAGGCCGGCCATCATCACCACGGTCGGCGGCTTCGAGGCGTACACGATGTCGATCGTCTCGCCACCGAGGCTGGTCGTCAGTTCCTCGTTGACGATCTTGATGACCTGCTGGGCCGGGTTGAGGGCCTTGTGCACCTCCTCGCCGATGGCCCGTTCCTTGATCCGGTTGCGCAGACTCTTGACGACGGTCAGGTTGACGTCGGCCTCGAGGAGGGCGACGCGGATTTCTCGGAGGACCTCGTCGACGTCGGCTTCGGTCAGGACGCCCTTGTTGCGGAGGCGACCGAAGATGCCTTCAAAAGTGTCGGTCAGTGATTCAAACATGGGATCACAATCCTATCTTCCCCATCGACGACCTCTCGGCCTGGTGACGCCGATCCTGTCGGCTCCCGACCGGATCCGCCCCGCAACGACCGGCAATCACCACCGTCGACGTCGGGTCACGACGAGGCGGCGGCAGCCTCGAGATCGACCAGGAATCCGTTGAAGCCCTTGGTGAGCCGGGTGTCGAGCAGGGGGCCCATCAGCCTGCCGACGACTCCCCACTTGGTTTCGTAGCGGTAGTCGATGGCTGTCGTCGACCCGTCGTCGTCACCGGTCAGGGTGAACGTGGCCTCGCCGCGGCGGATGGGCAGCCTCGTCGCCGAATCGATGCTCACGACCAGTCGATTCTCCGGATCCCACTCCCGGATCGTTTCCTCGAGGGTGCCCGTCGGCGACAGATCACAGTGCCGCCGGGCTCCGACGCCGCTGGTCGACTCGCTGGTGGCGAAGCTCTTGGCCACGCCCGAGTTCCAGGTGGCGATGTTGGGAAAGTCGGCCAGCACGGCCCAGGCGGCCGAACGCGGTACGGACATGGAACGATCGACGGAGATTTGGCGCATGCACGTAGTGAACCAGGACGTGACGCCATTTCTTCCGATTCGACTACCGTTGGACGCCCGCACGCCCAACCGTCCCCCCACGAGAGCAACGACATGGACTACAACGACGCACAGAATCTTGCCCTCCTCCTTCTTCGGGTGGCTCTCGGCCTGACGATGGCCGCCCACGGCTACGCCAAGATCTTCAAGGGAGGCCGGCTGGCCGGAACGGCGCGCTGGTTCGACTCGATCGGCATGAAACCGGGCAAGCTCCATGCTCCCCTGGCCGCCGGATCGGAGATCGGGTCCGGCCTGCTCATGGCTGTTGGCTTCCTCCACGGCTTCGCGGCGATGGCGATGATCGGGGTGATGGTGGTGGCGGGCTGGACGGTGCATCGCCACAACGGTTTCCTCATCATCAGCGAGGGGTGGGAGTACGTCTTTCTCATTGCGGTGGCCGCCACGGCATTGGCCGTGCTCGGGCCCGGCGAATGGTCGCTCGACGGGGCGATCGGCCTGGCCGGCAACCTCGACGGCTTCACCGGTTTGATTCTCGCCCTCGCCGGCGTTGTCGCCGGTGCGGCGCAGCTGGCGGTCTTCTTCCGGCCGCCGGCCGCAACCAACTGACAGCGAGCACCGACGGAGAGCGGGTTCCCTATTCGAAGAGGGCGTCGACGAACTCGGTCGGTTCGAAGTCGACCAGATCGTCGACGCCCTCGCCGAGGCCAACCAGTTTGACCGGCAGCCCGAATTCGGATTCGATGGCGAACACCACGCCACCCTTGGCCGATCCGTCGAGTTTGGTCAGGACAACCCCGGTGACGTCGACCGCCTCGGTGAACACCTTGGCCTGCGACAGGCCGTTCTGACCGGTGGTCGCATCCAACACCAGCAGAACCTCCGAGACATGCCCAGGCTCCTTGGCCGCGACCCGGCGGACCTTCGAGAGTTCGTCCATCAGGTTGGTCTTGTTCTGCAGGCGGCCGGCGGTGTCGGCCAGCACCACATCACAGCCTCGGGCCGTCGCGGCCTGCACGGCGTCGTAGATCACCGACGACGGGTCGCCGCCCTCGTTGCCGCGCACGATCTCGGTCCCGGCCCGTTCCGACCACAGCGTCAGTTGCTCGGCCGCGGCGGCTCGGAAGGTGTCGCCGGCCGCCATCAGCGGTTTGTGGCCCTCGCCAATCAGCCGTTTGCCCAGCTTGCCGATGGTGGTGGTCTTTCCAACGCCGTTGACGCCGACGAACAACCACACGTTGGTTTCGCCCTCGTCGAGACGGAGCGACCGATCCTTGCCGGCCAGTTCCCGGTGCATTCGGGCCTTCAGAATCTCGAGTACCGCCGCACCGTCGGTGGCATCGGCCTCCTTCGCCTCCGCCCGGACATCGGCGATCAGGGTCATGGCCGTCTTGACCCCGACATCGGCACGGATCAGCGCCTCCTCCAGCTCCTCCCACTCGTCGTCTCCGACCTTGTCCAGACCGACGAGCCCTCCGAGGTATCCGGTAAAGGCGGTTCGGGCCTTGGTGAGGCGCTCGAAGAACGACGGCTTGACAGCCGGCTCGGGCTCGACGACGACGGTCGCGTCGTCGAGGACCACATCGGCGGGCCGCTCCTCGCCGGCAAGGCCGCCGCGGCTGTCGTCGAGCTCCCGGTCGGGCTCGGAGCGATCGAGTTCATCGACCGTGCCGGGAACAACGACGCGTCGCCGCGACCGGGCCACGACGAGGCCGAGAGCGACCAGTACCACCAGCGCAACGACGGCAAGGATGAGAAGGGTTGTAGCGTCCATCGGC
>JBFHME010000026.1:0-28796 GCA_041594435.1 Acidimicrobiales bacterium | reverse complement strand
GGTTCACGATGGACGAGATGTGCGCCACCGCCGTTCGCCACGCCTTCTGTCAGCTTTTCGCCGACGGACTGATCTATCGGGGCAAACGTCTGGTCAACTGGGATCCGGCGACCCGCACGGCGCTGTCCGACGACGAGGTCGAGATGGAGGACGTCGACGGCCACATGTGGTACCTGCGGTACCCGCTCGCCGACGGCTCCGGTCATGTCGTCGTCGCCACGACCCGCCCCGAGACGATGCTGGGCGACACGGCGGTCGCCGTCAACCCCGCCGATCCCCGGGCGGCCGAGCTGGCCGGTGCGCAGGTCCGCCTCCCGATTGTCGATCGTCTGATCCCGATCGTCGAGGACGACTACGTGGTGATGGCCGATCCCGAGTCGAGCGACGCCAAGTCCCAGTTCGCCAGCGGGTTTCTCAAGGTCACCCCGGCCCATGATCCCAACGACTGGGACATCGGCCGGCGTCACGATCTTCCGGTCGTCAACGTTCTCGGGCCCGACGGCTCGGTCAGTGCCGACCACGGCTGGGAGGACATCTCCGACGATGCACGTCAGTTCGTCGGCATGAGCCGGGAGGACGCCCGGGCCGCGATCGTGGCCTGGTTCGAGAGCAACGGTCTGCTGGAAGCCGTCCGGCCCTACAACCATTCCGTCGGTCACTCCTATCGCAGCCACGTCCCGATCGAACCGTGGCTGTCGGATCAGTGGTACGTGGCCGTCACCGATGATCGGCTCCGAGGATCCGCCCTGCGGGCCCTCGACCCGAAGCAGAGCCCGCCGCTACCCGACGACGTCGCGCCCCGAAGCGCCCGCCAGGGCGACGGCGAGATGACGTTCCACCCCGAACGCTACGCCCGGACCTACCACGCCTGGCACGACACGATCCGCGACTGGTGCATTTCCCGGCAACTGTGGTGGGGTCATCAGATCCCGGTCTGGCTGCGCCACCGACCGATCGACGATCTGACCGCCGAGGCCGCCGGTGCCATCGAAGGAGCCGGTGTCGACGAGCCGGTCGTGGTCACCAGCCGTTGGACCGCAACCGGCGCGGTCCACCACGCCCGCAAGACCACCGAGTTCGAGGTCGAGGAGGCGGTCTGTGTTCCGCCCGATGCCACGCTTCGACGGTTGGCGGAGAACGGGGCCGAGGGCGGCGTCACCGAGCCGATGGGCGAAGCCGAGCTTGTCGCGGCCCTGGAGGCCGACGGGTTCGAACGGGATCCCGACGTGCTCGACACCTGGTTCTCGTCCGGTCTCTGGCCGATGTCGACGATGGGCTGGCCCTACCCGGAGGACTATCCGGAGACCGTCGGTCTCCTCGAAAGTTACAATCCGACCTCCGTGCTGATGACGGCCCGTGAGATCATCACCCTCTGGGTCAGCCGGATGACCATGTTCAACCGGTACTTCCTCGACGGGAGGCTTCCGTTCGACGACGTGTTCATCCACGCCATGATCCAGGACGGCCACGGCCAGAAGATGTCGAAGAGCCTTGGCAACGGCCTGGACCCCCGCGACATCATTCACAGCCATGGGGCCGATGCCATGCGCTACACCCTGGTCCAGATGACCACCGAAACCCAGGATGTTCGTATGCCGGTGGAGATCGTTAGTCCCCACACCGGTGAGACCTTCGCGCCCGAGTTCATCACCACCAAGGCCGGACATGTCGTCGCCGCCCCGATTCAATCCACGCCGTCGGATCCATCCAAGAAGATGGTCTCCGGGTACGGGGAGGCCTCGGGTGAGGTCCAGCCGACGGCGGAGATGCCGCTGGCCCGCAACACCTCGTCGAAGTTCGATCTCGGACGCAACTTCGCCAACAAGGTCTGGAACGCCACCCGCTTCGCTCTGGGTCGTATCCAACCGGGAATCGACGTCGGTGAGATCGACATCACGGCCGGCGGTGGGAACGCCACGTTCGCCGACCAATGGATTCTCGCTCGCCTGGCCCAGACGATCGACACCATCGACCAGGCACTCGGTCGCTATCAGTTCAATCTCTACGCCGACACGCTCTACGACTTCATCTGGCGTGATGTCTGTGACCGCTACCTCGAAGCGGTCAAGCCGACCATCGACGACAACCCGGCCCAACAGGCCGTTCTCGGTGCCGTGCTCGATTCGGTCCTTCGGCTCCTGCATCCGGTTTCGCCGTTCGTCACCGAGGCGCTGTGGCCGCACGTGAGTGCCGTTCGCGGCGGTGAACTGCGTGGCATCGCGCTCCCGCCGTCGGGGTTGTGTGCGACCGCGGCCTGGCCATCGGTCGAACCGGGAGTGGTCGACACGTCCATCATCGACACGTTCGACCGGGCCGATCAACTGATCGGAGCGATCCGCAACATCCGATCGTCACGCGGTGTCAAACCGAAACAGCTGGTCACGCTGCACGCCCCGGAGGCGGTTCGCCGATTGATCGAGCAGAGCCAGGGCATGGTCGAGACACTCGCCGGCGTCGACGAGGTCGTCTCCGCCGAGAACACCGAACGTCCAGCCGGTGCCAGCCCCTTGGCGTTCGAGGGCTCCGAGGTCCTGGTGTCCGGTCTGGTCGACGAACTCGATGTCGAAGCCGAGCGCACCCGCCTCCAGAAGCTGATCGACGGCAAGATCAGCCAGATTTCCGGCTTCGAGAGTCGACTGGCCAACCCGGGCTATGTCAACAACGCAAAGCCGGAGTTGGTGGCCGAGACCCGTGAGCTGTTGGCGGTCGCTCGGAACGACCTTGCGGCGGCAGAGGCGGCGATGGCCGCCCTCGGCTGAGAGACCATCACCCCGAACGGGCGGTATCCGACGAGATTCGTGGAATTGAAGCGACAAGCTCGGGGGTCGAGGAGCCGAGCGACTATGTTTGCGCCATGAACGTTGGAGACACGGTCAAGGGCTTCACGCTCGACGATCAGCACGGCAACCCGGTCAGCTTCGACTCGCTGGTCGAGTCCGGGCCGGTGGTGGTCTATTTCTTCATCAAGGCCATGACCTCGGGTTGAACGCTCGAGAGCCGGCACTTCCGTGACCTGCAGGCCGAGTTCGCAGAACTCGGCGCCAGCATCGTGGGAGTGTCGCCCGATCGGTCCGATCGGCAGAAGCAGTTCGACGAGGCCAACGACCTCGGATTCCCCCTGTTGGCCGACACCGACAAGACGGTGGCCAAACAGTTCGGCGTGGCCCGATTCGGCCCGCTGCCGGTCAAGCGGTTGACGTTCGTGATCGGCACGGACCGTCGGGTCAAGGCCATCGTCAAGAGTGAGGCCAACATGAACAAGCATGCCGACGAGGCACTTGCGGCGGTACGGGAACTCGTCACGACCTGACGCCACGAGGCGGTGCGGGGCTATCCGAAACGTGACGGATGTCCCATACATTAAGCAACAAATGTATGGACGGTAGTGGCGCGGGCGGCTACCGTGTGAGGCTAATCCTGACTAAATCGATCAGGTTTATCCGATTTGACCTTTTCCGGTCACTCACGGAAGGCACACGACATGTCCGGTCCCACCTCTCCAGCGTTCATCTCCGATCCGTCCGGTTCCCGCAGCACCGCGGTCTCACTCATGCCGGCCGGAAAGATGATGTCCCTGGACACGGCCGGTGCCGTCGAGATCATCGAGTGGGCCCTCGACCGTTTCGGGCGGCGGTTGTGTCTCGCCACGTCGTTCACCGACACGGTGCTGATCGACGTTGCCCTCTCGGTCGATCCCGACATCCCGGTGTTCTTCTCCGACACCGGATTCCACTTCGCCGAGACGCTGGCCACCATGAGGCAGGCACAGATTCGCTATGGGTTGGATCTCCGGGTGGTACGGCCCGAACCCGCCGCGGCCTCGGTGTGGGCCGACGGCGCCGATGCGTGCTGTGGCGCCCGCAAGGTTACGCCGCTCCTCAAGGCCATCGCCGACCAGGGTTTCTCGGCCTGGCTGACCGGGCTCCGGCGGGCCGAATCCGCCTCCCGATTCGCCGCGCCGCGTGTGAGCGCGGGCGCTCACGGTCTCGTCAAGATCGCCCCGCTCGTCAACTGGAGCGACAACGACGTGGACCGTCGGGTGGCCGAGCACGATCTGATCGTCAACCCGTTGACCGGACGCGGCTATCCGTCCATCGGGTGCTGGCCCTGCACCGAACCGGCGATCGGCGACGACCCCCGGTCCGGCCGCTGGACCGGGTCCCACAAGACGGAGTGCGGGCTGCACCGGAACGACTCGGCCGGATGGCCGTCGAGCTCCGTGGGGGAGTGGCGACCATGACGATCGTCGAATCAGCCAAGCCCGTCGGGCAGCAGGCTCACCTGCCGGCAGGGACGTACCCGGTCAACCTCGACCTGTACCGGCGACCGTGCCTGGTCGTCGGTGGCGGAGCGGTCGCAGCCAGGAAGGTCGCCGGACTGCTGGCGGCGGGAGCGGCGGTCACCGTGGTGGCTCCGGACGTTCACGAGTCGATTCCCGCGGTCGCCGGTGACCGCCCGATCACCGTCCACCGGCGAACGTACCGGCGAGGGGAGGCCGCGTCGTACCGCCTGGTCATCACCGCCACCGACGACCAGTCGGTGAACCGGAGGGTCTTTCTCGATTGCGAGGCGGCCGGAGTCTGGTGCAACTCGGCCGACGACCTCGACAACTGCTCGTTCATCCTGCCCGCCGTCGTTCGCCGCGACGACGTGCTGGTCACCGTGTCGACCACGGGCCGGAGCCCCGCCGTCGCTTCGTGGCTCAAGCGGCGGATCGACGACGTGCTCAGCCCTCATATCGCCCGCATGGTCGATGCGGCAGCCCAGGCCAGGACGCGGATTCGACGCGACCACGGCACGACCGAGGCCGTCGACTGGGCCGCAACGCTCGACCGATACGGGGGCCAGCTGCTCGACCTCGTCGCCAGAGGTGAGGCCGAGGAGGCCGTGGCGCTGCTGATGCGGGATCTCCGCCCGATCGCGTCCGGGAACGGCGTCGCCGGCGACGATGCAACGGTCATCACGCTGTGCGAGGTGGGGTCGTGACCGCCGCCGTGCCGGGGGTCCGGCCAATCGAGTTTCGCCTGGCGGAGAACCATCGTCCGCTGAAGTCACACGTGTGGGCCCGGAAGGCAGACCAATGACGGTGTATCTCCTCGGAGCCGGTCCGGGCGATCCCGATCTCCTGACCGTGAAGGCGGCCCGCCTGCTCGCCGCTGCCGATGCCGTCGTCCACGACCGGCTGGTCTCGTCGGAGATCGTCGGCCTTGCGCCACCGTGGGCCGAGCTGATTGCCGTCGGCAAGGACCCCGACGGCCCCAGCGTCAGCCAGGAGCAGATCAACTCGATCCTCGTCGACCGGGGCCGGCGCCTCGGCGTGGTCGTCCGCCTCAAAGGCGGTGATCCGTTCGTGTTCGGTCGTGGTGGTGAGGAGTGCCTCGCCCTGCAGGCCGCCGGTGTGGCCCATGAGGTCGTGCCCGGTATCAGCTCGGCCATGGCCGGGCCGGCTGTGGCCGGCGTCCCGGTGACCCATCGGTCGCTCAGCTCCGGTTTCACCGTTGTGACCGGGCACTCCGCTGCGACCGGCACCGACGTCGATTGGGGCGCGCTCGGCCGGTCTGGAACGACCCTGGTGATCCTCATGGGGGCCCGTCGGGCCGCCCGCATCCGCAACCGGCTGCTCGACGCCGGACTGGCGCCCGACACACCCGTCGCCATCGTGACCTGGGCCACGACCGAACGTCAGTCCACGATCCGCACGACCCTGGCCGAACTGGGCGAGACGCCGGTCGTCAACCCGGCGGTCATCGTCATCGGAGCCGTCGCCGCACTCGACCTGACGTCCGTCACGCAACCAACCACCATCCATCGACGACGCCTCGTCCCGGTCCCTTGAGGAAGTCAATGACCCTGCTCGACATCGATCGCACCACCACCGAACCGGTTGTGTCCGACCCGGACATCGCCGCGGACATCGCCAGATTCGAGATCATGCTCAACCGCTACCTCGACGGCGAGCTGGAGGAGGACGTCTTCCGTAGCTTCCGGCTCGCCAACGGCGTCTACGGCCAGCGCCAGGGAGGACGCAACCAGATGCTGCGGGTTCGCATCCCCTACGGCCGGGTCACCCCCGATCAGCTCCGCATGCTCGGCGACGTCGTCACCGACCACTCCCGTGGCTGGGGCCACATCACCACCCGCCAGAACATCCAGATGCACTTCGTGCAACTGACCGAGGTCGTTCACGTGCTCAAACGGCTGGGCTCGGTCGGCCTCAGCACCAGGGAAGCGTGCGGCGACACGGTCCGCAACATCCAGGGCTGCCACCTGGCGGGTGCCTGCCCCCTGGAGGTGCTCGACATCAGTCCGTGGGCCGATGCCGCCGACAACCACTTCATCCGTAACCCGCTCGGTCAGCGCCTGCCCCGCAAATTCAAGATCAACTTCTCCGGCTGCTCGGTCGACTGCGGGCAGGCCATGTTCAACGACGCCGGGATCGTCGCCGTCAACCGTCATGGCCCGGACGGCACCGTCGAGCAGGGCTTCCGGGTCTATGTGGCCGGCGGGCTCGGCGCCTCACCCCATGCCGCCCTCGCGGTTGAGGAGTTCACCGCCAAAGAAGACCTGCTCCCCACCATCGAGGCCATCCTCCGGGTCTTCGACCAGGCCGGAAACCGGGAGAACAAACTCCGAGCCCGCATGAAGTGGTTGGTCGACGAGCTCGGATGGGACGAGACCCAACGTCGTATCCTGGCCATCCGCAGGCTACTGCCGGCTTCGGCCACCTGGCCCGGCGGGATCCCGGCCGAGGTGATCGAACACGGTGACGAACCGGCCGGCGGCAACCCGACGGGCGCTGCAGCGGTGGTTGGAACCGCTGCGGCCACCGATGGCGGGCCGGGAGCGAGCGCCGTCGGGCACGGCGTCGCCGTCGTCCTGGGCGATACCGCCGGCTTTGCCCGCTGGTCCCGGGCCAACGTGGTACGGGGCGCCGCCAATGGGGCCGTCTCCGCCTATGCGTGGTGTGAACTTGGCGACATCACCACGGCGCAGTTTCACGGACTGGCCGCCGTGGCCGAGACCTTCGATGCCGAGGTTCGGGTCACCAACCGGCAGAACTTCGTGTTGCGGGGCCTGACCGAGGACCGTCTGCCGGAACTGCACCGCCGGCTCGACGAACTCGGGATGGCCCGACCGGGAGCGGAGCTCAGTCGCGACATCGTGTCGTGCCCGGGCGCCGACACCTGTAATCTCGCCATCACCCAGTCCAGGGGTCTGGCCAAGGCCATCGGCGAGGCCCTGGAACTCGAGGGGCTGGCCGAGGTCGGCGGCGTCCGACTCAACATCTCGGGCTGCATGAACTCCTGCGGTCAGCACCACGTGGCCGACATCGGCCTCTTCGGCGTTGAACGGCGGGCCCATGGTCGATCCCTGCCCGGCTATCAGATGCTGCTCGGTGGCCACCTTGGGCAGGAGAAGGTGCAGTTCGGCGACAAGGCGCTGCGGCTTCCGGCCAAAGCGGTCCCGGAGGCGACCGTTCGGGTGCTGCGCCGGTTCACAGCCGAGCGGCGGGCCGGGGAGGCGTTCCGCTCATGGCTGGAGCGGGTTGGCGGAGCCGCGGCGGTTGCCGGCGAGCTCGCCGATCTCAACCTCGTCCCGTCACCGGACGACGCACCCGGCCACTTCATCGACTTCGACGAGGCCGAGCCGTTCCGCAAGCAGGTCGGGGAATCGGAGTGCGCCTAGACGAGCGGCGCATCCACGCTCCGCCGCCGGCTCAGCCGTTCACCGCGGCAGGCAGATGTTTCACGCCGTGAATGAAGCTCGAGAAGAGCAGATCCGGCGGCCCTGAGGCTCTGATAGCGGGCACCCGGTCGAACAACTCGCGAAACATCACGGTGATTTCGCGGCGAGCCAGGTGCGCTCCCAGACAATAGTGGGGGCCGGGTCCGCCGAACCCCACGTGAGGCTTCTGCTCCCGCATGATGTCGAACCGGTGCGGGTCGTCGAAGACCGAGGGATCCCGGTTGCCGAGAAGGTAGAACATGGCAACCTTCTCGCCCGCACCGATCTCGGTGTCGCCGATCACGGTGTCGCGGGTGACGGTCCGTCGCATGTAGGTGACGGGGCTGGCCAGCCTCACGATCTCCTCGACGGCCTGTGGCGCCAGATGCTCGAAGTCCCGCTGCCACAACAGGCGCTGATCCGGGTTGTCGGTGAGGAACGTCAAGCCCCAGCTGATGGCGTTGCGGGTGGTCTCGTTGCCGGCCACGACGAGCAGGATGAAGAAACTGGCGAGGTCGCCGGGCGACAGCTGGTCGTCTTCCAGCTCGGCGTTCATGAGTACGCTCGTGAGGTCGGTTCCGTCGCCGCCCCGTTTGGCTTCGGCCACCTCGTTCATGAGGTCCGCAAGACCCTGGCCGGCCTGGAGGATGGAGGTGATGATGTCATCGGTCTCCTCGACGTACTCCGGATCACCGGCCCCGAGGATGATGTTGGTTTGTTCGAGCACGAAGTCGTAGCTCGAGTCGGGGATCCCCATGAGGTCGCAGACGATCTTCAGTGGCAGCCTGGCCGCCACGTCCGTGACGAAATCGATCTCGTTCGCGTCGATGATGCGGTCGACGATGGCCGACGCGACCTCCCGAACCGTGCCGTCGAGTCTGGCCAGCATGCGCGGGGTGAACCCGGCCGACACGAGCCGGCGCAGGCGGGCGTGACGGGGGTCGTCCATGGCGATCATCGAGTTGAAGAACTCGACGAACTCCGGCGGTAGCTCCGGAAGCACGATTCCCTGTGCGGAACTGAAGATCTCCGGGTTCTTGGACACATGAAGGATGTCGGCAAAGTTCGACAGCGCCCAGGCTCCCGGTCCCTGCGGGAGGGGGTAGTCGTCGGGAACCGTGGGTTCGGGGTGGAAGGTGATGCCGCCGGCGGCCCGGAGGGTGTCGATGTCGGCGTCGATCGTGGCCGCGGGACGGATCCAGAAGTCACCGAGCAGGGGATTGGGAAGGGAGTCGTGGACGTCGCCCACGCTAGAGATCCGTGATCTCTGCGATGGTGAAGATCCGGACGGATCGCCCGATGATGAGACCGGCACTGGTTTCCCGCCATGCGGCGATGTGGGGGGTTTGGAGATGGGCGTCGAGTTGCTCCTGTCCGTCCCACAGCTCGTAGAGGCGGATCAGGTCCGGATCGTCGACGTCGGGGGAGAAGACGTACTCGTGACAGCCCTCCTCCTGGCGGGTTGCCGCGATCACGTCGCCGGCGAGGTCGAGCACCCGGTCACGCTCGCCGGGTGCCGTCGTGAAGGTTCCGGCCACGATGAGCACTAGATGACCTCCAGTTCTCGTCCGTCGAAGAGTGGAACGATGCCGAAACTCTCGGTGTCGGCGGCCAGCTCGTCGGCGGTCGGGACGCCCGGATTGCGGGCCCAGCTCTCGGCCGCGTCGTACACCAACCGGTGGAGGCGGGCGTCGCTGGTGGTGTTGAGGAAGAGATCGTCCTCGTTGAGCACGAATCGAACCGCTCGTTCGATGGCCGCCGGATCGGTCAGGGGCTCGTACCAGCTGTAGTGGGGTGAGGAGTCGTCGGCCCACCGCCGCCGGGCGATCGACTTGATGGTCTGCACGGCGATGTTCCGTTCGGCGCATCGAGCCCGAAGCTGCTCGCAGTCGGATCGATACTGATCGATCGACAGCATGGACGGATTGTAGGGGAACAGCACCGAGTCGAAACCGAACTCGGCCAGGCTGCGAAGGTGCATGGCACAGATCCTGGTGCCGTGGCCGGTGACGCCGATGAACCGACAGAGGCCCTCGTCTCGTGCGGCCACCAGGGCTTCGAGCGCTCCGCCGGCCGCAAAGGTGGTCCGCCACTCGTCCTCTTCCACGAGATTGTGCAGCTGGATCAGATCGACCTGGTCGACCCCCAGACGCTGGAGACTCCGTTCGAGGCTCGAACGTGCGTCGGACGCCGTGCGGTGCTCGGTCTTGGTGGCCAGGAACACCCGGGAACGGTGTTCGGCGAGGAACGGGGCGAGACGCAACTCGGAATCGCCGTAGCCGGCGGCGGTGTCGATGTGATTCACCCCGGCGTCGAGCGCCATCTGCAGGGTCTCGTCGGCCTGGTCCTGGTTCATGGAACCGAGGGCGGCGGCCCCGTAGATGATCCGGCTGGAATGGTGGGAGGTGGATCCGAAAGGGGAGTAGGGCATGTTGGTCATGGGCGTTGTCCTGACGCACGTGGTGTGGTTGCGAGTCCCGATGGTAGTCGAGCGTGTTGATCCCACCGAAAAGCGGGGCCGGTCCCGCGTCTGGGCGATGTGTGACGTGCGGCAACCGTCGGTGATGGAGTTATGCCCAAAACCGCGGCTCCGTGGATGACGCCATCCGGCTCGGGTCGGAGAAATGGTACAACCTCGTCACAAACGGTCATTTGCGTCGAAAATCGCTCTACCCTATATGACCGCCTGCCGGGCGCGTTCTCCGGCAGATGTGACCGACTACTTGAGGAGCTCGCCATGGCCAAACAACGATCGAGCTTCGCGAAGTTGCAGCGGGACAAAGCCAAGAAGGAACGGGCGTCCAAAAAGCGCTCCGCTCGGCGTAACCGTAACTCCTCCGACGAAGACTCAGCAGCGAACGACGAGCACACCGATGTTGTATCGATGGTTTCTGGTGACGGCGAACCGTCGCCCCAGGAACTGCTGGCGATGGTGGAGGATCTTCACCAGCGTCGTCAGGCGGGTATCATCTCCGAGGAGGATTTTGAGGAAGCGAAGGTCGAACTCTTCGCCCGCCTCCAAACCTGATTCCTGGAGTCCGGCCGAAGGGCAGGACCCGTCAAGCCGACAAGGCAGGACACAACGTCAAGGCTGGTCGCCGTGGACCGTTTCCCCATCAGTGAACGTTGGCGCAGATGGCGCCAAGAATCCGATCTCGACGAGTATGAAGCTCGTTGGGAACGATTGGAATCACAGGGGGAGAAGGTTCACGGCGAAGCCGATTTTGTGGATCGGTACGCCGGCAAACGGGTTCTCGACGCCGGCTGCGGCATGGGCCGGGTCGGGCTGGAGCTGGCGCGACGAGGCTACGAGGTCGTCGGGGTCGACAACGACCACGATATGCTCGAACGGGCCAAGGCGAAAGGGCCCGACTCCACCTGGTTGCTGGGCGATCTCACCGAACTGCGGTTCGACCGATCGTTCGACACGATCGTGCTGGCCGGCGATGTTCTGCTCTTCGTCGAACCCTCCCGTCGACACCTGGTTGTTCCCAAGCTGGCCGAGGCGCTCGACGACGGCGGCCACCTCATCTGCGGCTCGTCGTTCTCGCCCCCCTATGACCTTCGCGGCTACGACGAATGGTGCCATCACGCCGGCCTCGAACTGATCGAACGATACGGCACCTGGGAACGGGATCCGTACCGGGAGGACTCGAACTACGCGGTGTCGGTACACCGGGCCCGAACGTCGAGCGAACGGGTCGCCTGATCAGCCGAACGTCAACGGTCGACTGCGGCGAGGGCCCGCTCGATCCGTCGAACGCTGACCTTGACGGCACCGGGCCCGACGCGTCGCAGATGCTGTGCGAACTGGGCGACCCGAAGCTCCTCGAGTTGCCAGACCAGCTCTTCCAGCTCCTCGGTCATACCCAGACGCTCGACCAGCTCGCGATGGCGGGACTCGACGGCCACGCATTCGGCGGCTCTGGTGAGATCGGCGACCCGATTGTCGGGGAGGCGGTCGAGTCGATAGTCGATGGCCTCCAGGTACCGGACCACGTCGGGAAGTCGCCTGCTGCCGATGCCGCTGAGGAAGCCGGCGTAGACCAGACGATCGACGTGCGCTCGAGCGTCCGCCACCGACACGGCCCCTGCGTCGGCCGAAGCCAGGTTGGCGAGTCGGCGGTGCAGGCCCGACGTCGCATCGACCAGTGAGGCGACCACGTCGACGACGGCGAGCAGTTCGTCGTGAAAGTCGGCAACGACGGCGGCCTCCAACCGCTCGTATCCGGCGGCGGTCCACGACGGTCCGCCCGCCTCGGCGATCACGTGGTCGAGCGTCGCGTCGATGGTGTCGGTGTACCAGTCGGCTCGAGACTGGACGGGCGAGGCCGTCATGGCCAACTTCGTGGAGTTGTCGAGGAGGCGGTCGAGGGTGCGAACCGGTTTCGGTAACCCGAGCCGGAGCAGGCGCCGTGTGCCCAGCCACATGGCCTCCGCCTGCTCGTCGGCGTCGGGCAGAAGCTGGATCTCGACCGAGTCGCCCCGGTCCACCAGCGCCGGAAAAGCGGTGATCGTGTGCAGTGGACCTTCCGTGGTCGTGCGCGTCGGCAGATCGCCGAAGTCCCAGCGGGTTATGCCCGATCGCAGTAGATCCGACTGCTCCGCCGAGATGTCGGCGATCGCCTCCCGGGTGTGCTCACTCAAGAGGTCACGCAGGCCGTCGAGGTCCTTGCCCTCGGCGAGAAGCTTCCGGTTCTCGTCGATCACCCGGAACGTGGGTACGAGGTGGGCGGGGACACGGGCCCAGTCGAAGTCGTCGGGCTCGATGACGGTGCCGGCTCGGGGGCCGAGGACTTCGGCCAGCACGGCCGTGAGTGGGCGGCGACCGGCCTCGGTGGCGAGGACCGGCAGAACGGCCCCGACGGTGTCGGTCACGGGGTTCAACTCCCGTCGCATCGCCTTTGGCAACGATCGGATCAGGTGCGTGATCAGCGGACCCCGGAGACCGGGCACGGTCCACTCGAACGCCCGGGAATCGAGCTGGTTCAGCACCTCGACCGGCACGTGGACGTTGAGACCGTCGATCGGGCTGTCCCCGTCGTGCACGTAGGCCAGTTCGAGGTCGAGCCCATCGGCGGTCCATCGGTTGGGGAAGTCCTCGACATCGACGGCCGGGCCGTCGGAACGGAGAACGTCGCCCGGGCTCAGATGAAGGAGGTCGGGGGTCTTCCGCCGCTGCCCGTTCCACCAGCGATCGAAGTGGGCGGCCGAGGTGATGTCTTGGGGCAGTCGCCCGTCGAAGAACCCGTGCAGCGCCTCCTGCTCCACCAGGAGGTCGCGCCGGGCACGAGTCTCCAGCTCGGCCATCTCGGCCCGCAACTCGCGGTTGTGGGCCACGAACTCGTGGTGAGCGTGCCAGTCACCCTCGACCAGTGCATGGTGAATGAACAACTCACGCCCGAGAGCCGGGTTGACGGCCCCGACGGTGCGTCGGCGATCGTCGACGATCGGAAGCCCGTACAACGTCACCCGCTCGGTGGTGTAGGCCACCCCGTCGTCGGCCACCCAAACCGGATCGCCGTAACGGTGTTTGACGAGATACGGGCCGAGCTCCTCGGCCCAACGGGGCTCGATCGGCGCCGCCATGCGAGCCCACATCTGATTGGTTTCGACGAGCTCGGCCGCCATGATCCACTGCGGCGGTTGGTCGGCCAGAACCGACTCCCGGCCGAGCCGGAACCGGGCGCCTCTCGCCCCCTGATAGTGGACAGGGCCCCGTGCGCCGGCGCGTGACGAACGGTTCCGCCGGTCGCCGCCGCCTCGCCGCTTGGGCCCCGTGTCGTCGAGCCGTAGCCCGATGTGGGACAGCAGCCCCGACAGCAGGCACCGGTGGATCACCTCGACCGTCGCCCGGTTCCCGCTGGTGCGGTAGCCGAGCTCCCTGGCCGTCTGTTCGAGCTGCGACCGGGTGTCCTCCCACTCTCGAACCCGGTTGTAGTTGAGAAACTCGCGGCGGCACGCCCGACGAAACTGGTTACCCGACAGCTCGTCCCGTTGCCTGCGGAGGTGGCGCCACAGCTTCAACAGGGTGACGAAATCCGACGTCGGGTGGTGGAAGCGGGAATGGGCCTCCGCGGCTTCGGCCTCCCTGCCGGTCGGGCGTTCCCGCGGATCCTGGATCGACAGCGCGGCGACGATGATCAGCACCTCGGCCAGCGCCCCGTTGTCGGCGGCCTCGATGATCATGCGGGCGAAGCGGGGGTCGACCGGCAGCCGGGCCAGTTCCCGCCCCAGCGGCGTCAACCAGTCGTCGGTACCGTGCCGCTCAGGGTCGAGCGCGTCCAACTCCTCGAGCAGCGCAACCCCATCGGCGATGCCCCGGTCGTCCGGCGGTTCGACGAACGGGAACGAGGCGATGTCACCGAGACCGAGCGCCGCCATCTGCAGGATGACCGACGCCAGGTTGGTCCGCAGGATCTCCGGCTCGGTGAACTCATCCCGGGACTCGAAGTCCTCCTCGGAATAGAGGCGGACGCAGATGCCCGGCCCGACACGACCGCACCGACCGGCCCGCTGGTTGGCCGACGCCTGTGAGATGTCCTCGATCGGCAGCCGTTGAACCTTGGTTCGGGTGTTGTACCGGGAGATGCGGGCGGTGCCGGGATCGACCACATAGCGGATGCCCGGCACGGTCACCGACGTTTCGGCGACGTTGGTGGCCAGCACGACCCGGCGGCCTCGATGGGGCCGAAACACCCGATGCTGTTCGGCCGACGAGAGCCGGGCGTACAGAGGGAAGATCTCCGTCGACGACAGATTCAGCTCCGACAGCGCCTCGGCGGTCTCGCGGATGTCGCGTTCGCCCGGTAGGAACACCAACATGTCACCCGGCCCCTCCCGGGCCAGGTCCTTCACGGCCTCGGCGATCGCCTCGGGCTGCGACAGCGGTAGAACGTCGCCATCACGGTAATCGGCCGACTCGTACGGCCGGTACCGGATCTCGACCGGATAGGTCCGTCCGGACACCTCGATGATCGGGGCGTCGTCGAAATGTTCGGAGAACCGTTCGACGTCGATGGTGGCCGAGGTGACGACGATGTGCAGATCCGGCCGGCGGGGGAGGAGTTGGCGCAGATAGCCGAGGATGAAGTCGATGTTCAGACTTCGCTCGTGGGCCTCGTCGATGATGATCGTGTCGTAGCGGCTCAGCCGCCGATCCCGCTGGAGTTCGTTGAGCAGGATGCCGTCGGTCATCAGCCGGATTGCGGTGCGGGGTCCGACCCGGTCGTTGAACCGAACCGAGAAGCCGACGAAGTCGCCGACCTCGGTGCCCGTCTCGGTGCTGATCCGCTCGGCGATCGACCGGGCGGCGAGGCGCCGGGGTTGGGTGTGGCCGATCAGGCCGTCGGTGCCTCGGCCCGCCTCCAGACAGAGTTTGGGTAGCTGGGTGCTTTTCCCCGAACCGGTCTCACCGGCCACGATCATCACCTGGTTCGAGGCGATGGCCTCGATCAGATCGTCGCGGCGATCGGTGATCGGCAACTCCGGCGGATAGCTGATGGCCGCCCGGAACGCCTCGAGATCCTCGGGCGTTCCAGCGGTCCCGCCGGCCGGGCCGGCCGCCGTCTCGTTAGAACTCACCCAGCCAGGCGGGCGCGCGGTCGAGCAGGAATTCGCTGACCCGATAGCAGTCGTCGAGCGCTTCACAGAGCGACTCGCGGTGCATGAAGAGATCGTCGAGGTGGAGTTCGAGCGCTGCGGTGATCGACAGGGTCCGCTCGGCGGCGTCGGTGACCTCGGCGGTCGAGTCGATGGCCGCCACCCGCAACGGCAGATCGGCACCACCGACACCGGCCAGCTCGGTGGCGAGCAGGAGCAGGTCGGGAGCGGCGGTCAACGGCGGGAGGATCCAGGTGAACATGAGCGGGATCGTCAAACCGGTCTCCGGCTCGGCCTCCTCCTGCAGCGACAGCAGGTGATCCTCGAAGGCCAGCACCGTCCGCGGGTCGAGATCGACCGACAGGTGCAGGTCGAGCGGGCCGCCACAGGCTCGTTCCGGGTGCAGGTCGATCTCCCATGCCTGTCGCATCGAATAGGTCTCGATGAAATGGCGCTCGTCGTGGATGTGGAACTGGTGGTCCATGGCGTGTTCCTTCAACTCGGCCACGAACCCCGGGATGTCGATTATTGCCACAGAACAGCTCTCCCTGGAAGCGATCGACGCATGCCGGTCGTTCCGTCCGCGATTGTACCTTGATCGACCCTGGTCATGGCTAGGGTTGCGGAGTGGACCGCGACGCCGTGCTGGACCTGTTCGACGACCTGGTCGACGAGATTCGCCAGGCGTTCATCGATCTCGACGACTGGGGTCCGTCCGGTGATCGGCCTTCCCAGTACCGCCACGACGTGGTTGCCGATGGAATCGTCGTCCCCCGACTGCTCGATGCCGGTCTCCGTGTGTTGAGCGAGGAATCCGGTCTGGTGGGCGAGGGCGCATTGACCGTCGTCGTCGATCCCGTCGACGGGTCGACCAACGGCTCTCGCGGCATTCCCTGGTTCGCCACCAGCCTCTGCGCCGTCGACGGCAACGGTCCCGTTGTTGCCGTGGTGGCCAATCTGGCATCCGATGTCCGCTATCGAGCCGGCCGGGGCGAGGGGGTTGAGGTTCGCCGTCCGGAGACGTCGGGCTACCAGCCTTCATCGTCCGGCCCCTCGGGCTGCCGGCGGCTCGACGAGGCGGTGATCGGTTTTTCCGGTCTGCCGCCCGAACACGGTGGTTGGAACCAGTTTCGGGCGCTCGGCGCCGCTGCTCTCGATCTGTGCCTGGTGGCCACTGGAGGCCTCGACGGTTATGTCGATATCGATCGAGCCCACGGTGTCTGGGATTATCTGGGTGGTCTACTCGTGTGCCGGGAAGCCGGAGCGGTGATCACCGACGGGTACGACGGTGAGCTGGTCACGCTCGACCCGGCGGAGCGCCGGGCCCCGGTGGCGGCGGCCACGCTTGAACTGCTGGACGATCTGGTGGCCATGGCCGCCGAGTGGCGGAGTTCGTCAACGGGCTGACCGGCCGATTCCTCCGGTTGGGTGCGCCGCCCGGATTGGCCGGATCGGTCTCGTCACGTCGAGCCGGGACACGACACCGACAACCGTGCCGGGAGGGCGCCGGCGTCGTCGTTTCGACCGTCCCGCATCTGGGTCTGAACCTGCAGCGAGCCGTCGCCACGGTTCCACTCCAGCTCCCCGACGCTCGTCAACCACAGCTGATCGGCGGCCGGACGTTGAAGTTCGGAGTCGGTGCCGACCGAGAGGCGAACACTCCGGCTCGACGCCGAAACCCAGAAGGACTGACCGTCGACCGTGCCCCGACCGGCGGCGACGAAGTCGGTGCTCGTGAATCGGCACACGGATGGTGCGAACTCGTACCGGGTTTCACCGACCTCGAGGGCGCTGGCCCCGTCGACCGAGGCCGCTTCGTCAACCGACAGCCAGAAGAAGGACGCGACGACAAGGATTGCGGTTGCGACCGCGGCCAGGACGCTGGTGGTGGAGCGACTGAGCAACGACGCCAACTTCTTTCGGGCATGGAGGGACGAAATCACGGCAGGATCACTTCGACAACCCGCCCGCCGCAGAGGGCCTGCCACTTCAGACAATGGTAGGGAATCGGCCCGGAGGCCCAGTGTCCGTTGGGTGTCGATGCAGTGAAGATCTGCGTCGGGTACATGACGGCGTGGTGTTGCATCGACAGGGATCCGACGTTTGGTGGGAGGGGTCAGGGTGTGACGCTCCAGCGGGCCGTGTCGGCGACCACCGCCACCGCGGATCGGATGTCGTCGACGATGGCCCGCATGAGCCGGGTGACCGGTCGGTTGTCGGGGAGGCCGATGAGCAGGGTCCGGTCGATGGTGGGCCGGACGATGGGACAGGCCTGAAGTTCGCCCCGTTCGACCAGGCGCTGGACGCCGGCGAACGACATGATCGACCAGAGATCCCGGCGCCGGATCATCTCGATCAATGCGTCCTGGGAATCGAGCTCCATCACCACATTGGGCAGCAGGCCCTGGGAGGCGAAGGTGGTGTCGATGATGTGGCGAAGGCCGGGCTGGATCGCCGGAAGCGCCAGGGGGGTGTCGGCCACGGCTTCCAGTGTGATGTCGGCGGGCGGCCCCCAATCGGGCGGTCCCACCAGGTGGAGGTGTTCGACGGCCAGCGGCTCGGTCGTGAGCCTTGTCCGGCGGTGGGTGTCGGAGGCGATGCCGACATCGGCGTCGCCGGCGGAGATGGCCAGTGGAACGTTGTTGGGGTGGGCGGTCATGATCCGCAGGTCGACCTCCGGATGGTGGGCGGCCACACGGTCGATGAGCGGGAGGGACAGGCTGTGGCCCACGGTGTCGGGCATCACCACGCAGATCTTCCCGCGGACACGGCCATCCAGTGACCTCAGTTCGTCCTCCATGTCGTTGAGATGACGCAATGCCTGGCGAGCGTGTTCGACCAGTCGCTCGCCGGCGTCGGTCAGCCGAACGCCGCGACCGTCGCGATCGAACAGGTCGACGCCGAAGTAGCCCTCCACGGTGGATACCATCCGCGACAGCGCCGGCTGCGACACGGACAGCTGGACGGCGGCGTGGGAGATGTTGCCCCATTCCGCAACGGTCACCACCGCCTCCAGCTGGCGATAGCTCAGCTTCGAGGTTGCCATGCTGCCTCCGGATCCTCTGAACCCACCGCCATAACACAAATGATATAGGAGTCATTCCAAACATGCAGCTGTAGACATAGCGCGGACCGGCTTGCTAGCGTGTCAGCATCAGTGGGGAGCCGAAGCCGGGACGCGGTTCGAGGATCTCCCCCCGAGCAAGGGGATCCCTGCACGTGCCAGCACTACCGGACCGGGCCCAAGTGGTGATTGTGGGCGGCGGCATCGTCGGCTGTTCGATCGCGTACCATCTCGCCCGCCGTGGCGTCACCGACGTCCTCGTGATCGAACAGGGTCAGCTCACGGGCGGCACGACATGGCACGCCGCCGGGCTCGTCAGCCAGCTCAAGTCGAGCCACAGCCTCACCAGACTGGCCACCTACTCGGCCCGGCTCTTCGAGGACCTCGAGGCCGAGACCGGGCAGGCCACGGGCTACCGCACCCCGGGTTCGGTGTCGGTCGCATCCGATCATGAGCGATGGGAGGAGCTGCTGCGTGGGGTGTCGATGGCGAAGACCGTCGGGGTCGACATCCGAATCATCGAGATCGACGAAGCCCTGGAGCTGTGCCCGCTGCTCCGAACCGATGATCTCGTCGGCGCCCTCCACATTCCCCACGACGGGGTCACCTCGCCGGTCGACACCACCATGGCGCTGGCCAAGGGGGCGAAGGCCAAGGGTGTGAAAGTCGTCGAAGGTGTCGCCGTGACCGAGGTGCTGACCGACGGTCCCGACGGCGGCGGCCGGGCCATCGGCGTTGACACCGAGCAGGGTTCCGTCGAGGCCGAGACCGTCGTGTTGGCCGGCGGCATGTGGACCCGCCAGCTCGCCCGCACCGCCGGGGTGAACGTGCCGCTCCAGGCCTGCGAGCACTTCTACATCGTGACCGAACCGATCGACGCCGTTCGGCCGAACATGCCGACGGTGCGCGATCCCGGCAACTACACGTACTTCAAAGAGGAAACCGGCAAGATCATGGCCGGTTTCTTCGAACCCCGGGGCAAGGTGTGGAACCTCGACGGCATTCCCCGCGACTTCATGTTCGGAACCCTGCCCGAGGACTGGGACCACGTCGGTCCGATCTTCGAGCGGGCAATCCACCGCATGCCGGTGCTCGGCGAGGTGGGCCTGCAGCTGTTCTTCAACGGCCCCGAGGCCTTCACCCCCGACGGGGTCTACCACCTTGGTGAGTCACCGGAGGTCGACCGCTGCTTCATCGCCGCCGGTTTCAACTCGGTTGGCATCCAATCGGCCGGCGGGGTCGGGTGGGTGCTGGCCGACTGGATCATCGACGGCCACCCGCCGATGGATCTGTCCGCGGTCGACATCCGGCGCACGTTCGCCTTCCAGGGCGACGCCGGGTACCTCGACGACCGCATCTCCGAAAGTCTCGGCCTCCTCTACGCCATGCACTGGCCCTTCCGCCAGTACCAGAGCGCAAGGGGGATACGGGTCTCACCGCTGCATGAACGCTTCGCCGATGCGGGCGCGGTGTTCGGCGAAACCGCCGGATGGGAACGACCCAACTGGTTTGCCACCGGGGGAGAGGACCCCGAGTACCACTACTCGTGGGGCAAACAGAACTGGTTCGAGGCCAGCGGGCGGGAATGCGACGCCGTGCGCAACGCCGTCGGGCTGTTCGACCAGACATCCTTCGCCAACTTCACCGTCACCGGCCCGGACGCCTTGGCCGTGCTCAACCACCTGAGCGGCAACGAGATCGACGTACCTGTCGGCAAAGCCGTCTACACCCAATGGCTCAACGACCGCGGTGGCATCGAGGCCGATCTGACCGTGACCCGCCGAGGTGAGGAGAACTTTCTCGTGGTGACCGCGGCGGCGGCCGCCACCCGGGACTGGGCCCACCTGCGGAGAGCGGCTCGGGGCCACGACGTCGAGTTGGCCGATGTCACCGACCAAACCGCCATGCTCGGGTTGATGGGTCCCAACAGCCGGGCCGTGTTGTCGCAGTTGACCGACGCCGATCTGGGCAACGACGCCTTCGGGTTCGGCTGGTCCCGCACCATCGGGGTCAAAACCACCGATGGGGAAATCGAGGTCCTGGCCCTGCGTATGACCTACGTCGGGGAATTGGGCTGGGAGCTGTACGTGCCCTACGAGCACGCCGTGGCCCTGCACGACGCCCTGGTCTCCGCCGGGGAGGCCCACGGGATCCGCCACGCCGGTTATCACGCCATGAACACGCTGCGGCTCGAATCGGGCTATCGCCACTGGGGTCACGACATCACCGACGAGGACACGCCGCTCGAAGCCGGGCTCGGCTTCGCCGTGGCGTGGGACAAGGCCGGGGGTTTCCGAGGCCGTGAGGCACTCGAAGCGCAGCGCCATCAACCCCGCTCCAAGCGGTTGATCCAGTTTCGGCTCGAGGACACGAACCGGCTCCTGTACCACGACGAACCGATCCTGCGGAACGGTGAGATCGTGGGGCGGACCTCGAGCGGCATGTGGAGCTACGTCGAGGGCCGGGCGCTGGCGATGGGCTACCTCGAAAACGAAGACGGTGTGACACAGGTTTGGCTCGACGACGGCGACTTCGCCATCGAGGTGGCAACCGAGGCCATTCCGGCCACCCCGTCGATCCGATCGTTCTATGATCCGACCAACCAACGCGTCCGGATGTAGCTGCACGATCCGGGTATTGCCGACGACCTTGCCGAGAACGAGAAGAGAACAATGAAAGACCAAGCGCAGGTAGTGATCATCGGAGCCGGTGCCATGGGCGCCGGGCTGTTCTATCACCTGGCCCACGAGGGCTGGACCGACACCGTGCTCATCGAGAAGGGTGAACTCAGTTCGGGTTCGACCTGGCACGCCGCCGGTCTGATTCCCCATTTCATCGGCAGCCTCAACATGGCCAAATGCCACGCCGTGGCCCCGGAGCTGTACGAGCGGATCGAGGCCGAGACCGGCCTGAGTCCGGGCTGGCACGGCACCGGGGCGATCCGCCTCGCGCTCGACCGCCACCAGGTCGACTGGTTCCGCTACGTGAGCGGCATGCTCGACCTGATCGGGGTCGAGAACCATCTCATCGAGCCGGCCGAGATCCTCAACCACTGGCCGTTCATGGACGTGTCCGACGTCAAACTCGGTTTCTGGACCCCGAACGACGGCTGGACCGACCCCTCCAGCGTCACCGCGGCCATGGTGAGGGGAGCCCGGCAGCTCGGCGGGCAGCTCGAGCGCCACACCCTCGTCACCGAGACGAACGCGCTGCCCGACGGCCGCTGGGAGGTCGTCTACGAACAGAAGGGCGAGCAGGGTCGGATCGTCTGCGAGCATCTGGTCAACGCCGCCGGTTGCTACGCCCCCCAGGTCGGGGCCATGGCCGGGGTCGAGGTGCCGATCGTGTCGGTCATCCACCAGTATCTGATCACCGAACCCATGGCCGAGATGATCGACCTCGGCGACTTCGATCCGCCGGTCGTACGGGATCCGCGGGCTTCGTCCTACTACCGGCGGGAGATCGACAGCCTGCTCGTCGGCCCCTACGAGCGGGCCAACGCCCAGACCTACGGGCTGGCCGGCATCGACTGGGATCTGCATTTCCACCTGACCCCGCCCGACCTCGAGACCCTGATGCCCTGGCTGATCGAGGCGGGCAAACGCATTCCGGCCTTCGAGTCGACCGGCATCAAGACCGTCGTCAGCGGGCCCATCACCCACACCCCTGACTCGGGCTATTTGATGGGTCCGGCCCCCGGCGTGCGCAACTACTGGATGTGTGCCGGAGCATCGATCGGCATCACCCAGGGCCCCGGGGCAGGGAAGTTCCTGGCCCAATGGATGGTGCACGGCCAGACCGAGATCAACGTGGCCGAGATGGACCCCCGACGGTTCGGCGACCACTGCGGGCCGACCGGCCGCTACGCCATCGACAAGGCGATCGACGAGTTCCACGAGATGTATCAGACCCGCAAGCCGGGGGAGGAGCGCTTCGCCGGGCGCCCCCAGAAGACCGATCCGATCTACGAGCGACTCGATGCCCGGGGCGCTCAATGGCAGGAGGTTTTCGGTTGGGAGCGGCCCCAGTACTTCGGTGAACCGGAGGTGCACACGTTCCGTCGGTCCAACGCCTTCGACATCGTGGCCGCCGAGGTGCGGGGCACCCGGGAGCGGGCCGGACTGGCAGATCTCACGGCGTTCTCCAAATTCGAGGTGACCGGTGCCGACGCCGGGGCCTTCCTCGAACGCATGGCCGCCAACACCATGCCGAAACGCGACGGCGGCATCCGTCTCACCCACTTCCTCACCGAGCTCGGCGGTATCGAGGCCGAAATGACGATCACCCGTCTGGGGCCCGACCGCTTCTACCTCAACTCCGGTATCACGGCCCAGTTCCATGACCGGGACTGGCTGGTCCATCACATCGGCACCGACGGTCACGACGACGAGGACGTCACCGTCACCGATCGCACCGAGCAGCTGGGCATCCTCGCCGTCTCCGGGCCCCGAGCTCGTGACATCCTGCAACCGCTCACCGATACCGACCTGTCCAACGACTCCTTCCGATGGCTGACGGGTCAGGAGATCACCGTGGCGGGCGTGGATTGCATCGCCCTGCGCGTCAGCTACGTCGGTGAGCTCGGGTGGGAGCTGCATCACCCGATCGACCGCATGGTCGAGCTGTACGAGGCACTGGTCGCCGCCGGTGAACCCCACGGCATGGTCCACTACGGGTCCTACGCCATGAACGTGATGCGGATCGAGAAGGCCTACAAGGCCATGGGGTCGGAGTTGACCACCGAGATCACCCCGGTCGAAGCCGAACTCGGCCGCTTCGTCGACATGACCCGCCCCTTCCTGGGCCGTCAGGCGGTCCAGGACCGGCTCGATATCGGCCGGGACAAACTCGACTGGCTGCTCGTGCAGTGCGACGTCGAGGCCACCGACAACGACTGCCGCGGCAACGAGCCCGTGTACGCCGACGGTGAGATCATCGGGCTCACCACGTCGGGGGCCTACGGTCACAGCGTGGGCAAGAGCCTGGCCTTCGCCTACGTCGCCCCGTCCCACGCCCATCCCGGTGCCACGTTCGAGATCCAACTCCAGGGCGAGAGACGGCCGGCCGCGGTACTGGCCGAACCCGCCCACGATCCCGGTAACGAACGGATTCGAGCGTGATCACCCGGCCGTTGTTGGCGTCGGACCAAACGGTGGACCGTTGAGTCGCCGTTCGGGGGGTCGGGCCGCCCGCGTCGCGCTTCGTCAGACCCCGCTCGAGGCCGACGCCAGAGCGGTCCGGCCGGGCATGAGCGGCGGTCGGTTCAAGCCGCTGACCGACGGCCAGTGTGCCGATGTGTTCGACGCCGCGCTCGGGTTGCTCGAAGATCTCGGCATGGGCCAGGCCACCCCGGAGTTTCGATCGCTGGTCATCGACGCCGGTGGTCGCATCGACGACTTCGACCGGCTGCGTTTTCCCCGGAGTCTCGTGAAGCAGGCCATCGACGCGGCGGCCAAGGAGTTCACCGTCCACCACTTCGGATCCGACGACGGGGTCGTTCTCGGTGGCGACCGGGTCCACTTCGCCACCGCCGGGGCGGCCGTGCTGATGCTGGACCATGAGACGCAGCGGTTTCGGCACAGCGAGCTGAACGACTGCTACGACACGGCCCGCGTCGCCGACTCGCTCGATCACATCCACCTGTTCGTCCGCACCGTTGTGGCCCGGGACATGGAGACGTCGCGCCTGGTCGACGTCAACACCGCCTTCGCCACGATGGCCGGAACCTCCAAACCTCAGGGAACGTCGTTCTTCGAGCCCGAACACGTGCACGAGGTGGCGGCGATGTACGACATCGCGCTCGGGGGCGAGGGCGAATTCCGGCGTCGGCCGTTCATGGTGGCCAACAACACGTTCGTCGTCCCGCCTCTGCGCTTCGCCCACGACTCCGCACTCTGTCTGGCCGAACAGGTGCGGGCCGGCATGCCGGTCAATCTGCTGTCGGCCGGTCAGGCCGGAGCGACCTCCCCGGCCGCACTGGCCGGATCTCTGGCCCAGGCGCTGGCCGAGTGCCTGGCCGGATTGACGTGCGTCAACCTGCTGGCGCCCGGTCACCCCTGCGTCATGGGCCTGTGGCCGTTCGTGTCCGATCTCCGGACCGGGGCCATGAGCGGGGGGAGTGGTGAGGAGGCGATCCTCAACGCCGCCGCGGCCCAGATGGCCAATTATCTCGGCCTGCCCTCCGGAGTGGCCGCCGGTATGGCCGACTCGAAGCTACCCGACAACCAGGCCGGGCACGAAAAGGGCAACGCCGTCACCCTGGCCGCCACTGCCGGCGCCAACGTGATCTACGAGTCGGCGGGGATGCTGGCCAGTCTGATGGCGTGTTCGCTCGAAGCCATGGTCATCGACAACGACATGTTGGGGGCGATCAACCGTACGGTCCGGGGCATCGAGGTGACACCCGAGACGCTCTCGTCGGCCACGATCGCCGATGTGGTTCGAGGCCCCGGTCACTTCCTCGGCCACGGTCAGACATTGTCGATGATGCAGAGCGAGTACGTCTACCCGGAGGTCGGCAATCGGCTGAGTCCGGACGACTGGATCGACGCGGGTGCCCGCCGCATGGTCGACGTGGCCCACGATCGGGTGGCGGCGACGTTGGCCGATCATGTGCCCTCCCACCTGAGCCCGGAGGCCGAGCGGCGGATCCGGGAGCATTTCGACATTCGTCTGCCGCTCCTTCGCCGAGGCTGAACCACCCGGCCGGTTCGGGCCCCAACGTGTCGGGAGTCACGAACAACACCGCATCCGTCCTCGCGGTGCGTACGGAGTGAAGGGTGACGGTAATCGCCGCTCACTTCGTACCACTGGAGAGAATCATGAACAAGAAGTTGCTTTCCCTGTTCGTCGCGCTCATGGCCCTGGCCCTGATGGCATCGGCTTGTGGTGACGACGCCACCGCCGAGGCGACCGAGTCGGAATCCGTGGAAGAGGCGTCCGACGAGCCGGGCACCATCGTCGACGTTGCCGTCGCCAACGGCAGCTTCACCACCCTGGTGGCAGCGGTTCAGGCTGCCGGTCTGGACACGACCCTGAGTGGTGAGGGCCCCTTCACCGTCTTCGCCCCGACCGATGATGCCTTCGCCGCCGCCCTGGATGCCCTGGGCCTCACCGCCGAAGAACTACTGGCCGACACCGCCACGCTCGAGTCGATCCTGACCTATCACGTCGTGGCCGGTGAGGTACCGTCCAGCGATGTCGTGACCCTGGACGGCCAGTCCGTCGCCACGGTCAACGGAGCCGAGGTCGCCATCTCCGTCGACGGCGACACCGTCATGGTCAACGACGCCACCGTGACGGCGGTCGACGTTGAAGCCGCCAACGGTGTCATCCACGTCATCGACGGCGTTCTGCTGCCCCCCGCTGGCTGATCGACCCTAACCCACCACGCCCCAGATCTCGGGTGCCGGGAGCCCCTCAGTCCCGGCACCCGAACGGGTGTCAGCCGGGACTCGAGTCGTTACTCGGTCCCGGCTACGCGCGTTTTCACGCCAGCGACGCACCAGCCGGTGCCGGAACGCTCGAGCCGGATGATGATGTCATCCGCATTGGTGCCCGACGGTTCGTCAACCCAGCCCTTGAGGTCGACGATCACCGCATCGAATCCCAGTCCGGTGACCGATGCCTTGTGGTTGTCGGCGTCGAGGTCGATCTCGGAGAAGGTCATCGTCATCTCCGATGCCGCCGCAGGATCGCAGAGAGCATCGGGATCGAGAGCCACCGCCGTGTCGTCGGCAGCAGGCGCCAGGGATGCAACAAGCGCACGGTCGGCCTCGGCCGCCACGTCACGTGACCGCTGGCCGTAGATGACGGCCGGTATGAGTGCCGCCGCCATGAGCGGTGCCGCCAGTATGAAGGGCTTGGCCAGGCGGGACGGGTGGGTGCCCATCTCGTCCTCACTCACGGGAGAGGCCGGCGTGTCGGCGGTCATGCGGTGGTCTCGCTCTGCACAGTCGTTCCAGGGTAGGTGGCAAACGACGCGGCGAGGTGTCGGTGATCTCCCAGACGAGGGGTCGAGGCCAACTACCATGTCCAGGGTGCGCACCGCGGACGACGAAACCTTCCTGGATCACGGTGAGCTCGGGGCCCGGGACACCGACGGCGGTGACGTCTACGCCGACTGGTCCGCCGCCCGGCTGCTGATTCCACTGGCCGTCACCGTGATCGTCGCCGGCGTCGGAGTGGTCGTGCTGGTGCGGGCCGTGTTCAGCACCGACGGCGCCGCGACAACCGTCGAAGAAGCGCTGACGCAGTTCGAGGTGGCCGACGCTCCGGAAGCGGAGCCGGCGGCATCGGCCCGGGAACGATCCGATGCCGTGGCCGAGGCACTCGGAGCCGGGACGATCGCCGGCCAGCCCTTCGCCTACGAACGACCGGCCGACGTCGTTGCGGAGTTCGGGCGTATCACCGAGGGTCTGGGCGTGTTCACCCTCGTCGCTTCCGTCGGCAGGCTGGTCCCCGACGGCGACCTGCGGGTTGCCGGCCCGGTCGACCTCGAGTGGAGGCTCGATGACGGCACCGTGTTCAGCACCGACGGCGAGCTTCGCCTCGTTCGGGTCGGCCTGGAATGGCAGGTCGACTGGAACCCCGCCATCCTCCACGTCGGGCTCACGCCGGGTGACGTCTTCGTGCTCGAGCGGGTGACCTCGCCCCGCGCCCCCATCCTGGGGGCCGACGGATTCGAGCTCGTCGGCGAACGGCCGGTGATCGAGATCGGTGTCGTCCCCGGAAACGTGGTCTCGATCGACGACGTCTCGAACCGCCTGGCCGAACTGCTCGGGGTCGACGGTCCGAACCTCGCCGATCGCCTGCGACGCTCACCGTCCGATGCCGTCACACCGGTCACAACCCGTCGGGTGGCCGACCTCGCCGATCACCAGGCCGCGCTGGCCGCCATCCCGGGAGTCGTCCTCACCGAGACCACGGCCACACTCACCCCGCACGGCGCCTACGGTCGAGCCCTCCTGGGCTGGGCCGGCGAGGTGACCGCCGAGATCCTGGAGCGGTCACCCGAGTACTTCGCGGTCGGCGACATCGTCGGTCGCTCGGGCCTGCAGGCCGCCTACAACGAACGCCTGGCCGGGCTGCCCGGTTTCCGGATACGAATCGAGCGACGGTTCCCCCTCCGCGACGCGGCGGGCCGGGAGATACCCGCCGATGCCGACGTGAACGTCGTGCATCTGTCGGCGCCGCAACCTCCCGAGGCGGTACAGACCACCATCGACCATCGTTACCAGACCGCCGCCGAGCGGGCTCTCGCCGCCACCGAGCTGCCGAGCTCCCTGGTTGCGGTTCGGGTTTCGACGGGCGAGGTCCTGGCCGTGGCCAACGGCCCCGGAGCGGCGGTGGAGAATCACGCGCTGACCGGCCAGTACCCGCCCGGATCGATCTTCAAGGCCGTGACGGCCTACGCCGCACTCGAACAGGGTGTCGCCGTCGACCAGGCCATCGGCTGTCCGGCTTCGCTGGAAGTGGATGGCAAGGAGTTTCGCAACTCCGAAACCAAGGAACGCGGAACCGTGTCGCTGCGCGACGCGTTCGCCCACTCCTGCAACACGTCGTTCGTGGAACTCGGTGTGGCGATGGATGCCGGAGCGCTGCCGCGGGTGGCTCGCAGTATGGGTGTCGGTGCCGACTACCGCCTCGGGACGGCGGCGTTTTCCGGATCCGTGCCCGTTCCGGATTCGGCGGTCGACCGGGCCGCCACCGCGTTCGGCCAGGGGCGGGTGCTCGTCAGCCCGCTCAGCATGGCCGTGCTTGCGGCCACCGTCGCCGATGGGACCTATCGTGCCCCCACACTGATCGTCGGTGCCGGGATCGACGGGGCACAGGCGCTCGATCCGGCGGCGATCGCCTCGCTCCAGAAGATGATGGCCGCCGTGGTCGACTACGGAACGGGGCAGGCCGTCAAAGGGGTTCCCGGGGGCCCGGTTCACGGCAAGACCGGTACCGCCGAGTTCGGGTCCGGTGACCCGCCACCCACCCACGCCTGGTTTGTCGGATACCAGGGCGACATTGCGTTCGCCGTTGTGGTCGACGGCGGAGGGTTCGGCGGGTCGGTCGCCGCCCCGATAGCCGCCGGGTTCCTGGGGGCCGCGGCCGAGCAGGGTCCAGGCCGACCGTGACCGATGCCGAGCCCGCCGCTCCGATCGGGGCCTATCCACGCGAGTGGGAAACCCACGCTGTGCTCGCCGACGGCGAAACCGTCGAAATCCGTCCCATTCGTCCGGCGGACCGCGACGCGCTCGTCGAGTTCCACGGCCGGCAATCGTCGGAAAGCATCTACTTCCGATTCTTCCGCCACCGCCCCGAGCTGAGCGATCGTGAACTCGACTTCTTCACCCGGGTCGACTACCGGTCCCGAATGGCGTTCGTCGCGTTCGACGGCGGTCAACTGGTTGCG
>JBFHME010000025.1:0-28898 GCA_041594435.1 Acidimicrobiales bacterium | reverse complement strand
TGGGCGGGCAGCTGGTGGTGGCGGCCGGCGCGTTCGAACAGCGATCGTTGTGGTCGACGGCCCCGACGACGCTCGCAGTGTGGGCGCTGTGGCTGGCCACCGCTGGACGGTTCCTGGCCACACGAATCGGCCATCTCGTGTAGTCGAGGAGGCCTACTCAGACGTCCGGATCGATACCGGCCTCCCGCAGCCGCTGTTCGAGCTCGGCCGCTCGGCGCTCGGCTTCTGCCGCTCGGCGTTCGTGCTCGGCCACACGCGCTTCGGCGGCGACGAGCCGGTCCTTGGTCGCAGAAAGAATCTCGTGGTCACTGGATGCCACGATCTGGTCGGGTAGCACAACGGCGACCTCGCCGTCCTCGAACGTCAGCCGGAGACCGCCGAGTTCCGGGATCGGCTTGTCGAGCCAATCCTCGATACCGGGTCGTTCAGGATCGAGCCGGTCCACGATCGGGGATCCATCGACGGCGACGATGTACACCGGCACGCCGAGCGCCAGGTACCGATGGGCTTTGGTCCGCAGCGAGCTGTAGCTGTCGGTGTCGGACGGTACCTCCACGATCACAGCCGGTGGCGGGCCGCCCGTCTTGTCCTGGCGATAGGACTTGACCGGTTCGCCCGGCTTCAGGTCGGGGGCCGCGACGAAGGCGCCGGCTGGCAGCACCATGATGTCGGGAGCCACGGCACCGCCGCCGCCAGGCGGCTCAGAGTCACTGCCGCCGTCGCTTGGGTACCAGTTCATGTCTCTGAAGATCTCGAAGTCGGGCCCGAGCAGGCTGGTCGCGGCCAGGCCGATGGCGTCGACGGCGCGCCGGTGGTGGGGACTCTCCGGCATCTTCAGATCGTCAGGATCGAAGAGTTCGTCCTCGTCGTCGGCAACGACGGTGACAGGCATGGACACAAGGGTACACCTCCGCGTTCAGGCGATGGAAGCGCTGGTTGGCGGAGGCCAAAACCCCGAGGCGGCGGTGCGGGGACGAGCCTACTCGATGTGTCCGATCACCCCTCCCTGGGCCACACCCACGCTCTCGGCCACGGCGTGCCGGAGCACGCCGGCAGCTGGGGCGTGCACGTCCTGTGACACCTTGTCGAGTTGGACCTCGGCGATGAGCTGACCCTCGGTGACCGATTCGCCGTCCAGCACGAACCAGGTGCCGACGACCCCCTCGGCCGACGGATCGTCCGAGGAGGTCATGGGGAACGGAATCTCGACCCCGGCGCCGGCCGTCACGAAGCGAGCTCCCGGACCGCCGCCTCGATCTTGTCGCGTGTCGGCAGGATCCCGTACTCCATCGTGCGGGCGTACGGGATCGGGACGTCGGGCACCGCGAGACGCACCATCGGTTTGGACAGCATCGTCGGATCGGTTTCGGCGACGATGGCGGCGATCTCACCGGTCATGCCGTAGGACTTGTAGTCCTCGTCGACCACCAGCAGCCTGCCGGTCTTGGCCACCGAGGTGAGCACCGTCTCGGTGTCGAGCGGCACCAGGGACCGCAGGTCGATCACCTCCACGCTGATGCCCTCACCCTCCAGCTTTTCGGCCACGTCGAGCGAATGCTGTACCGACAGCGAGATGGTCACGATGGTGACGTCGCTGCCCTCCTTGGCCACCGCCGCCTCACCGATGGGGACGGTGTAGGCCTCCTCGGGAACGTGGGCGATCGAGCGGGGGTTCTTCGCCATCCACACCAGGCCCTGGGCTCCCTTGTGGAACAGGTAGAGCACCGGGTTGTCGTCGCGGATGGCCGAGGCCATGAGCCCCTTGGCGTCATAGGGGTTCGACGGGGCCACCACCTTGATGCCGGGCAGGTGGGCGAAGGTGCCCCACAGGCTCTGGCTGTGCTGGGCGGCGTCCGAGTAGCCGGCGCCGGTGGCGGCCATCAGCACCATCGGTACCTTGACACCGCCTCCCGACTCGTAGTGGATCTTGGCCATGTGATTGGTGATCTGATCCATGCACACGCCGTAGAAGTCGATGAACATCAGCTCGACGACCGGTCGCATGCCCTCCGTGGCGGCGCCGATACCGGCGCCGATGAATGCAGTCTCGGAGATGGGCGTGTCGATCACCCGCTCGGCGCCGAACTCGGCGAACAGATCGGTGGTGGAGCCGAAGATGCCACCATACGCTCCGACGTCTTCACCCATGACGAAGACGTTGGGGTCGTTGCGCATCTCGAGAGCGATGGCCTCGGCCATGGCTTTGGCGGTCGTGATCCGGCGGGTGCCCTCACCGGTTGGGGTTTCGGTTGCAGTCATGTTCTTTCTCCAGATCGTCAGGCAAAAACGTGCAGCAGGGCGTCGTCGGCGGTGGGGACAGGGCTGTCGAGGGCGAATTGCACGGCGGCGTCGACTTCGGCGTCGGCCTCGGCTTGGATGGAGGCGATCTGATCGTCGCCGAGTCCGATGGTCGCGGCGTAGGCGGGGATCGGATCCCGTTCGTCCAGTGTCTCGAGCTCGGCCCCCCGGTAGGCCTGGGCGTCACCCTCGAAGTGACCCCACAACCGGACCGTATGGATCTCGAGCAGGCTCGGACCCTCACCGGCCCGGGCCCGGTCGACGGCGGCCCCGGCCGCCTCGAACACGGCCTCCACGTCGTTGTTCTCGACGCGCACCCCGGGCATCCCGTAGCCGGCGGCCCGGTCGGCGTTGGAGGTGTTGGCCGTCGACGCCGAGCGGGGCACCGAGATGGCCCAGTCGTTGTCCTCGATCACGAACACCACCGGCAGGTTCCAGAGCGCGGCCAGGTTGAGCGACTCGTGGAACGCCCCCTGGTTGGCCGCCCCCTCGCCGGCCACGGCGACGGCGACATGATCGGTGCCCTTGCGTTTGAAGGCCATCGCGTGTCCACAGGCCACCGGGTAGCCCTGGGCGATGATGCCCGAGCAGGAGAAGTGGTTCTCGGCATCGAACAGGTGCATGTGGCCGCCCTTGCCTTTGCACAGTCCGGTGGTGCGGCCGTAGATCTCGGCCATCATGGCGTTCATGTCCACCCCGTGAGCGAGGGCGAAGTGGTGAGGACGGTGGGGTGCGGTGATGGCGTCGCCCTTCTTCAGGTGGGCGCACACACCGGCCGCCGCCGGTTCCTGGCCGGCCGACAGGTGCATCTCCCCCGGGATGAGTCCGGCGCCGATGTCCCAGGCCGGCATCTTGTCGGCGTGGTATTCGTTGAGTACACGGGCCTCGAACTGTCTGATTCTGACCATCTCTTTGTAGAGGTCGAGTTGGTTGAGTTCGGTCATGGAATCCCCTTCGTTGGTCGTGTGCGGTTGGTTCGGTGTGTTCGATCGGCACGTGTGAACGTGAGTAGGCCGGTGCGGGCGGCGAGGTCCATCGCCTCGGCGACGTCGACCACCGGTGGGCCGTCGGCTCGCAGGGTGACGGTGAGCTCGGAGTCGAAGCGGAACATGCGCTCCCCGTCGACGGCGACGGTGCCGGCGGCGGAGGCCGCGGTGACTGTCTGATCGACGGTGAGTTTCGACCAGGCGGCCACGTCGATATCGGCGATGAGTCCCGGACCGATCGGCGCCGTCACCTGCTGGGTCGGTGTCTCCGCCGACGCGGCTCCACGCGGCGCCAAGCGGACCGTCAACCCGATCGGTTCATCGCGGTCCACCGGCTGCAGGTGGCCGCCGATGGCCGACAGGCCGATCCCGTCGGGCGGGGCGAAACAGAGGAACAGCTCCTCCACGGTCCCCGGTTCCCACACTGCACCCGAGCCGACCCGGTCGGTGTTGAGGATCGCCACGTCGACGAGCGCCCGTTCCGACCGACCGCTGCCCGGGCACTCGACCTCGAGCATCTTCGCCGGCTTGGTCACGTGGTCGACGTCGAGCCGGCCGGTGGCCACGAGTCCGGCGGCCATGCCGGCGACGGTCGGCTCCAGAGGCTTGGGAAACGCGTTGTTGGTGCCCGTGGAGATGGCCACGATCGGTATGTCGCCGCACTCGGTGGCCACGAGCCGGTGGGTGCCATCGCCACCCAGAACCACGATCAGCCCGACCCGCGCGGCGACCATCCGCCGCGTGGCGTTGATCGTGTCCGCTGCGCTTCCGGTCAGTTCCTCCTCGACGACTTCGACCCGGGGCCAGGCCGCACCCGATGGCAGCTCCGCTCCTTCGAGCAGTCCGGTGGCGATGCCGGACCGGTCACCCATGACGAGGACCTGGTCGACACCGGTGCGGCCGAGGCCGACCATCAAGCGCCGGAGCTGGTTGAGCTTCTGGTGGGCGGTCACGGCTGAGCCGTGGGCGACGAGCCGTCGAATGTCGCGGGCCGACGCCGGATTGGCGACAACACCCACAGCAAGCGAATCCTTCATCGTCCGGCCCCCCTCAACCGTGATCGACGGCCGAATCAACCTGGGCCAAAGCATTGCACCCGGAATCACCCGATGCAAGACGACGCTCGCAGTCCGCCAATCTGACGGTCATGGGCAGACGCGGCTTGGTTGCACCGGACCGGTTGCCGGTCCGCCCGTCCGTCCGCCGAACCTGTTCCCGACACCTGATGAGGGGGAACTTCACCAATCCGGTGGGCGAGCGCCGCTGATCCCATCCGCCGGGGGGCAGCGCCCGCCGGTTCGGCAATTCAGCAGTTCGGATCGAGTGACAGAGCGACCAGATTGAGCGGCCCCCGCTTGACGTAGGCGGTGGCTGCCCGGTCGCGTCCGAAGAGGCGAACCTGAGCCGAGGGATCGGCCTCCAGATTTCGCAGCCACTGGGAGTCGTCGCGCACGGTGGACACGACGACGTTGTCGCCGACCCGGGCCGACAGCAGCGGCACTCGACGGGGCTTACCCGAGATCCGACCGGTTGTTTCCACCACGACGGCCCCGAACCCGATTGGGAACGGGTTGCCGACACCAAGATTCACGAGCGGTTCGACGACGGCATTGAGCCCGCGGAAGAACCGCTGCGTCTGGTCGGTGATCGAGCCGACGATCGGGTCGCCGACCTTGGTTTCGAGGCCGTTCGTGGTGGACGTCATGAACTCTATATTACTCGTTGGTAACCAACATGCGGTGCCCGCCGACCGAGACGTCGGTCACGTGTCGGTCATCGCCCGGTCATGATGGTGCGTCGTCGCCGATCAGGTCGATGAGGCCGGCGCAATCGGCGACCGTGACCGTCAACGCCGAGTGGGACCTGCCCGGAATGACACCGCCGACCCGATCGGCGAAATGGATGCACACCCCGCGCCTGGTCGAGGTCCCGAACGTCAGTCCGTCGTCGACGAACGACAGACGAACCCCGATGGCCGTGTACCAGCGGTAATGCTCGGTCAGGTGCCCGCCGACCACATTGTCGAGGGGCGTGCTCAGCTCCAGTCGGCCGTAGCGGGCGGTCAGCCGGTCATCGTCGATGGTGACCCCCTGGCCCTCGCGCACGCCGAGCGGCCACCAGATCGCCTTGAAGCGGTGATCGAGTTCGTAGTCGAAGTGTCGAGCACCTGCCCGCGGGTCATGGGCCGGCGTCGAGCCCCCGTTCATGACTGATCATCGAGTTGGTCGACCAGCGTCTTCGGCGCCGCCATCCGGTAGGCCTCCGTGATGATCTCGCGTATCTCGTCCCAGTCGACGTCGATGTCGAGCCGGACGCCGATCCAGCCCCGGCCGCCGACGTAGGGGGGCACGAAGAAACGGTCGGGCTCGCGCTCGGTCAGCTCGGACTGCACGCCGGGCTGAGCCGGACACCAGATGGCCAGTCGCCCGTCTCCATGGTGGTTGTCCCACAGGTGGCACAGCACGTTCTTGTTGCGGATGAAGAACGTCGGTGTGTGGTGCGACGGACGAAGCGAGACGTCGGGCAGGGCCGAGCAAATCCTCTTGAGGTGGGTGAGGGCCTCTTGGGCCCGGGGCGATTGGGCAGCCACAACCGTCAGCCTAGTTGTTGTTGGTGCACCGTCGGCCGGCTAGCCGAGTAGACGTTGTTTGGCCGCTTTGCTGCGTTCGAGCAGATCGGCCGGAATCTGGCTGGCGATACCGCCCCCGCCGCCGCCATCATCGGACGGGGCGGCCTCGCCGGCCTGGGTCTCCTCCTGGGCCGAACGGAGAGCTGCCTCGGCTTTCTCCTCCTCGCGGCGGAGCCATTCGTCGAGCTGATAGGGCCGGGTCAGGTCGTTGTGGTCCACCTGGCCGACCTGTCGATCGCCGAACAGGACCCAGTAGCGATCCCAGGTTCCGAGGCCGTTGTGGAGCTGAACCTTGCCCCGGGTGCCGCTCGGAACACCGTCGATGTCACGAGTGGCCACCACCTGCTCACCCCGACGGAACGGGGTTTCGAGATCCAGGTTCTTCTTGGCCATTCGTCGTCTCCGTTTCCCACCGTTGCCGGGGTCTCAATCCACCGAGATTGTAGCGTCCCGCCGTCGGCCGATCCTCTCAGTCGCCCTGGGCCCGTCGGTAGAGACGCGATTTGGGGTCGAGCGCGTTGCGACCGTGCCACTCGGTCGCCCGCATCTGCTCCTCGATCTCGGCCCGCAACTCGGCGTTGAGGTGATCGATGTAGAGCTTGCCGTTGAGGTGGTCCGTTTCGTGTTGGAAGCAACGGGCCCGAAGCCCGGTGCCCTCGTAGACGATGTCGTCGCCTTTGGCGTCCTGTCCCTTGACCCGGCAGCGTTCGAAACGCACCGTCGGGGCCCCGAAGCCGGGCAGCGACAGGCATCCCTCCTCGCCGTCCTGGATCTCGAGTCCGATGCGTTCGACGACCGGGTTGACGACATGGCCGATGACCCCGTCACGACAGTCGAACACGAACACGGCGTCGGTCCGACCGATCTGGTTGGCGGCGAGACCGACCCCGACGTCGATGGCGTACATGGTTTCGAACAGCTGGTCCACCAGCCTGCGGACCGACGCGTCGAAGACGGTGACACGGGTCGTTTGCCTGCGCAGGACCGGATTGCCCCACAGCGTGATCGGCTCGCAGCCCCGGCCCGGAAGTCGAAGTTCAACCATTGCTAGGACGCTATCGGTCCGCCACGTGTTCACGAAGCGTCGGAACGATCTGCGACGCGGTCACGGCGGCGGCGGTTTGGCCAGGTCGTCGACCACCTCCGCCCCGGCGGCCACCAGCAGTTTCGGATCGGCGACAACCTTACGGTCCCGACCTCCGCCGCCGAGCACGACACGATCCCGATCCATGACCCGGGCGTCGACCCACACCGGCATGTCCGCAGGCAGGTTGAACGGCGTGACGCCACCGACCGCCATGCCGGTCAACCGCTCGGTGTCGTCGGCCGATGCGAACGACGCCTTCCGGGTTCCGAGGCGTTTGCGTACGACCTTGTTGACGTCGAGGCGAGTGGTGGCGAGCACCACACAGGCCGCATAGACGGCCGGCTCGGCCTTGCCGATCACGACGATCGTGTTGGCCGAGTCCTCGAGCTCGTAGCCGTAGGCCGCGCAGAACTGAGCAGTGTCGGCCAGATCGGGATCGCAGCCGATGATCTCGTAGTCGACGCCGGTGGCGTCGAGCGCCGTGATGAGGGGATCGTCGGCCGTGTTGGGGTCGTGCGCAGGGGTCACCCGATCGAGTGTATTGATGTCGCTGCCGTTGCCGCGGCCCTGAAGCGCCCGGACGCACGTAGACTTGATGGCGGATCGAACGACATGACCCAGCTGGTTGACGGACGGTATGAGCTGATCGAGGTGATCGGTTCCGGAGGGATGGCCACCGTTTGGCGCGCCCGCGACGTCAAGCTGGAACGGATGGTGGCGCTCAAGCGGCCGCATCCGGTGCCGGTCGGCGACCCCCGCCACGACCGGCTGGCCCGGGAGGCCCAACTCTCCGCCTCCATCAACCACCCGCACCTGGTCACGGTCCACGACGCCGGGAGCGATGCCGAGGGCCTCTACCTGGTGATGGAGCTGGTCAACGCCCCGTCGCTGGCCGATGTGAAGGGCCGCTTGAGCCGTGGGCAGATCATCGAGGTGGGTTCGCAGATCGGTCGGGCACTGGCCGCGGTGCATCGGGCCGGCGTGATTCATCGGGATGTCAAACCCGGCAACATTCTCCTGGCCGGCGGTGGGGCCAAGCTGACCGACTTCGGTATCGCCACCAACGGCGGCGGGTTCGGCACCCATCAGCCGACCACGCCGGGCTATTTCATGACCACCGCCAATTACGCGGCTCCCGAGGTGTTGGCGGGCCAGCCGGCGACGCCGAAATCCGACATCTTCTCGCTCGGCGTCGTGCTCCATGAACTGCTCACCGGCCGTCTGCCGTTCAACGGTGCCGACCGGTCGAGCCGTCCGATGACGATCGCCGACCCCGTCGGTCCGATCATCGACCGCTGCCTCAGCCCGTACCCCGGTGAGCGTCCCGACGGCGAGGAGCTGGCCGCGCTCCTGAACTCGGCCGGGGCACAGCCGGTGGCGCGCCGCGGTGCCGCAGCCGCTGCGGCGGCCTACGATCCGACGGCCACCACCGTCATGGCATCGGTGCCACCGACCACGACCGGCCCGTCGACGATGGTCCGTCCTCCGACCACGACACAGGTCGATCCCCGCATCGCGGCCGGCAACGGTCCGGCGCCATCCGGTGGTCGAAGGTCGCCCGACCCGTCGGCCATCGCCCTCGCCGTGCTGGGCCTGGGTGCACTGTTCGTGGTGTTCGTGTTGATTCGGGGAGCGGCGAACAACGACAGCGACAGTACCGAGACGGCGGCCACGGAGAACCTCGAGGATCCTGTGGATGAGAGCGAACCCGCCATGTCGGTGACGGTGCCGAGCGGTGATTCCGGCGACGTCGATGCCGAGTCCGCCGTCGACGGTGGCGACGGCGCAGCCGACGATTCCGGTGGCGGGTTCGGTCTGGGTGGCGGCATCATCGACCGGCTGCGTGGCGTCGACGACATGGTCAACTCGGTGAGCGATCAGATCCAGGAGCTCGACGCCAAGGCCAAGGACGTGCGCGACATCATGAAGCGGATCAACGATGCCGTCGAACTTGCCGGCGACGCCAAACCCGACAAGGCGGCGGAGAAGCTCGAGGAAGCAGCGGAGAAGGCCGACGAGAATCTCGAGGGTGAGGCCCGTGATCGGGTCTTCGAGCTGATCGAGGAGGTGGCCGAGCAGCTCGGTGTCGAGGACCTCGATCTCGAGCAGTTCCGCAGGGACGACTGACCGGTTCGGTCCGACGACCGGGTGGGGGCTACGTCTCGGCCAGGGTCGACAGCGCCTGCCGGAAAGCTTGGTCGAGCCCGTCGTCGACGATCCGACCCGCCTCGATGTCGAAGTTGTCGTGGAAGTGTGGCACGGACAGGCCGGCCCGCACATCGGCGCCCTGCCGTTCGGCCGCCGTCATCGCCTGCTCCAGTACACCGGCCCCACCCCGTCCGCCGGGTGACGTCGACAGCATCACCACCGGTTTCTCCTGGTAGACCTTGCGGTCGACGCGCGACACCCAGTCGTAGAGGTTCTTGTAGGCCGCGGTGTAGGAGCCGTTGTGTTCGGCGAACGAGATGATCAGCGCGTCGCACCCGGCGATGCGACCGTGGAACCGGTGAGCCGGTTCCGGGATACCGCCTTCTTCCTGAAGGTCGGCACTGTAGATCGGCATCTCGTAGTCGCCGATGTCGATGAGGTCGGCGGTCACGTCGTCACCGATCAGGCCATCGGCCAGCAGCGTCGCCGCGTACCGCACGAGCTGTTTGTTGATCGACCGGCTGCTGGTGCTGGCGGCAAAGGCCACAATGTGCATTGCAAAAGGCTATCGCCGACACCGCAGGCCGCAGCGGGGATGAGCGGAGGCGGCGAAAGAGCGGCTCAGCTACGATTGACCGCATGGCAGAGGCAGGGTGGTACACGGACCCGTACGATTCGTCGCGGCTCCGGTACTGGGACGGGGCACAGTGGACGGAGCATACGCACGACCGGCCTCAGCAGCCGGCGCCGTCGGCGGCGATGTCGGCCGGCCCATCCCACCGGGACGCGCTGTCGGAAGCGTCGCCGCCCCGTGAGGAGTCCCCGCCCGGTCGGGAGACCCCGGGCCGCGGGGAACCCGCGCCTGTCCCGGGCGCCGGTCCGACCACTGCGGATGAGGTGACCGCTTCGACGGACCGGCCACCCTTCGCCCCGCAGCCTGAACCGGACCCGGGTCTCCCGACGGCCCGTCCCGGTCATCTCAACGACATCGGCCAATGGCTCCAGCGGAGCTTCAAGATCGGGCTGGTCAAGCTGCCCCACTGCGCGCTGTTGATCATTCTCGGTCTGGTGCCCGGGGTGTTCTTTTTCGCCGTGGCCTTTCTCGCCCTGTCGGAGCTCTCGGTCGACGGTGGCGGCGTGCAAGGCGCCAGCATGGCCATGTTCTTCCTGGTGGGCCTGCTGTTCCTCGTGTGGATGTTGTGGAACGGGGTGATCACCCTGGCCCAAAACGACCTGCTCTATCACGCCCATGTCGGTCGTCCGAGCTCGATCGGCGAGTCGATACAGGCCGGGCTCCAGGGCCTCGGACGGCTGGTCTGGGCCTACCTCACCCTGATGGTCTACGTGATCATGGTGATCGCCGTCGTCGGTGGCCTCACGTTCGTGCTTTCCCTGGCCTCGGACATCGTGGGCGGTGTCTTCTTCGTCGTCGCCTATCTCGGAGCGATCGTTCTCTCGGTGTGGCTCGGCGTCAAGTTGATCTTCCTGTTGGTGGCGGCCGCCGTGGCGCCGGTCGGCGAGCGCCCGATCGTGGTCTCGGTCGACATCACCGACGGCTTCTTCTGGTCGATTCTCGGACGGGTGCTCCTGCTCGGGCTGATCACGATGGCCGGATTCGTGCCGGTGATGGCCGTCTTCGGCGGGCTGTTCGCCATGGTGGCCGGGTCGTTCTCCGACGATCCGGGTGCGGGAACGGCGACCGCGCTGACCGTCACGGCCATCGTCGGCTTCGTGCTCTATCTCCTGGTCATGCTGTCGGTACAGGTGTTCTCGACGTCGGGTATCGTGCGCCTCTACGTGGACCTGGGCGGTCCTGCCCGCGAACTCTCGTAGGTGGTGGTGGCGCCGTTCATGGCGTCCCACACCCGCATGGCGGTCGTGGGAATCTCGATGTGGCGCACCCCGAGATGGGCCAGAGCGTCGACCACGGCGTTCTGCACGGCGGGCGTCGCACCGATGGTGCCGGACTCGCCGATGCCTTTTGCGCCGAGCGGATTGCGCGGGGTGGCCGTTTCCATGGGAATGCGGGTGAAGCTCGGCAGCTCGGCGGCCGAGGCCAGCCCGTAGTCCATGAAGTTCGCGGTCTGGGGGTTGCCGTCGGCGTCGTAGGCGAACTCCTCCATCAAGGCGTGAGCGATGCCGGAGGCGACACCTCCGTGCACCTGTCCGTCCACGATGAGCGGGTTGACGATGGTCCCGGCGTCGTCGCAGCAGAAGTGATCGACGGCGCTGACCCCGCCGGTTTCCCGGTCGACCTCGACGACCGAGAGGTGGGTGCCGAACGGAAAGGTGGCTCCCTCGGGCACGAAGTCGACCTCGGCCATGAGCCGGCCGGCCAGCTCATCCGCGGCGTCCCGGTCGGTGTCGATCCCGGATTTCGATTCGGCGGTGGCGGCGACGTGTTGGGCGATGGCCGCCCAGTCGGTGGTGACGGCCGGTGTGCCGACCACGGAGAAGGCACCGGTGTCGATGTCGAGAACGATGTCGCCGACGGCGGCCTCGAGGAGTTCGGCGGCCGCCTCCTTGGCCCGGGCCACGACGATTTCGCCCGCTTTCCAGATGGCCGAACCACCCGTCTGCAGCGAACGGGACCCGCCGGTTCCGCCGCCCCGCTTGACCTCGTCGGTGTCGCCGTGGCGCACCTCGATCCGTTCCAGGGGGATGCCGGTCAGATCGTGGGTGAGCTGGGCGAAGGCGGTGTGATGGCCCTGACCGTGGGCCGACGAACCGGTGAGCACGAGCGCCGAGCCGTCCGGATGGATCTCGACCGAACCGAACTCCTGGGCCCCCAGCGGATTGGTGATCTCGACGTAGCTGCACCAGCCGAGTCCGAGCAGCGGAGCTTTCGGGTCGTTGCGACGCCGCTCCTGCTCGGCCCGCAAGCCGGTGTAGTCGGCGGCCTCGATGACCGCGTCGAGCGCAGCCGTGTACTCACCGGTGTCCATGTCGGCCCCGGTTTGGGTCGTGAAGGGGAAGGCGCCGGGGGCGATGAAATTGCGGCGCCGGACCTCGACCGGGTCCAGACCGATCTCGGCGGCGAAGAGGTCGACCATACGCTCGATGGCGGCGGTGGCCTCGGGTCGGCCGGCTCCCCGGTAGGCGCCGACGGGGGCGGTGTTGGTCACGACCGAGGTGGCGGAGAAGTCGACCTTCTCGATGTCGTAGACACCGCAGGCCATGATCTGGGTCAGCCGGGGGAGCATGGCCCCGATGCGGGGGTAGGCGCCCGAGTCCTGGATGACGTGGAGTTTGTAGGCCGTGATGCGACCGTCCCGGGTACCGCCCATCGACGCCGTGAACTCGACGGCGCGACCGTGGTCCATGCCCACCATGTTCTCGGAGCGGGTCTCGGTCCAGCGCACCGGGCGTTCGAGGGTGCGGGCCAGCGCGGCGACCACCAGGTCCTCCGGGTAACGGCCCCCCTTGGCCCCGAACCCACCGCCGACGTCGGGCGTGATGACCCGAACCCGTGAGGGGTCGACGCCGAGCGACGCGGCGAGCCCGTCGCGGGTGCCGTGGGGAAACTGGGTCGACGACCACTGGGTCAGCCGCAGTGCACCCGATTCGGGGTCGGCGTCCCATCGGGCGACCGCCGAGCGGGGCTCGATCGGCGCCGCGGTCAGGCGGTGGTTGCGGAACGCCAGATCGACCCGGACCTCGACGTCCGCGAAGATGTCGCTCTCCTGATTGGACGGAATCGCCGTGACCGTGTTGGTACCGGCCTCGGGGAACAGGATCACCTCGTCGGCGACCGCCTGTTTCATGTCGACCACCGCGTCGAGCGGTTCGTAGTCGACGAAGACGGCCTCGGCCGCGTCGACGCCCGCCTCCCGGGTGGTGGTGACGACCACGGCGACAGGTTCGCCCACGTAGCGGACGCGATCGGTCGCCAGCCACGAGCGGGTCATGGCCTGGTTGAAGATCGGCATGCCGGGCGGTTCCGCCGCCAGGTCGAGGTCGGCCGCCGTGAACACGCCGATCACGCCGGGCATGGCTGCGGCCTCGGAGGTGTCGATCCCGGCGACGACGGCGTGGGCCATGTCCGATCGAACGAAGGTGGCGTGAACGGCATCGGCGGGAGCAAGGTCGTCGACGTAGGATCCGCCCACCGTGAGCAGCTCCGGATCCTCCCGACGTCTGACCCTCGTTCCGATCATGCTCACGATGCGTCCTCCTTGGTCCTCGGCCGCCGGGCCCGGCCGGCAACGGTCCAGACCGAGCGTATCCACGTTCGGGGAAGCGTGGCGGGGGGCGGTCGGGCGCCTGGACCACCGTCGACTCGCATCCGCCGGACCCGGTGCCGGGCGAGCCGATCGCGGCGCTTCGGGGCTAGCCTCGGGCATCCATGGCCACATCGGTGATCGAAGACGAACGCGTCCGGTGGCGCCGCGGCGATTCGAGGTCTTCCGGCGACCCGTACGGCGGCGATCACGTCGTCTACTGGATGCAGCAGGCCCAACGGACCAGGCACAACCCGGCGCTCGAGTTCGCCGTTCGCCGGGCCAACGAGCTACATCTGCCACTGGTTGTGGTCTTCTGTCTGGTCGACGACTATCCGGAGGCGTCGGCCCGCCACTACCGGTTCCTGTTGGAGGGCCTGGTGGACGTCGAGAAGCACCTGGCCCGGCGAGGGATCCGGATTGATGTTGTCGTCGGTGATGCCGCCACCATTCTGGGCGGGCTGACGGATCGCACGGCGCTGCTGGTCACCGACCGCGGCTACCTCCCGGTCCAGCGATCATGGCGTGACGGCACCGAGGCGGCGACGACCGGGCCACTGGTCGAGGTGGAGACCGACGTCGTCGTGCCGATCGACCTGGTGACCGACAAGATGGAAACGGCGGCTCGCACCATCCGGTCGAAGATCATGGCTCACCTCGATCGGTTCGTCGTCGAGCTGGCGACCACGGCGCTCGACCGTCACTCGACCGGCTCCGATGCCGCCGCCTCCGGTTGGTCCGAGGCGGTGTCGGGTCTTGATCGAGTCGACCTCGACGATCTCGACGCCGTCATCGAGCGCCTCGGGGTCGCAGCCGAGCCCGGTCCGGTCGCCTCGTGGCGGGGCGGCGAGACCGAAGCCCACCGGCTGCTCGACGCGTTCATCGACGAGGTGTTGGGAGACTACGAGTCGCTCCGCAACCACTACGACGTCGACCACAGCTCGTCCCGCCTGTCGCCCCACCTTCACTACGGTCAGATCTCGCCGGTGGAAATCGTGCGTCGGGTGCGGGCGTCCTCGGCGCCGAGCGATCACGTGGCAGCCTTCGTCGACGAGTTGGTGGTCCGCCGCGAACTGGCCATCAACCATGTCGTGCACCAGCCGGACTTCGACCGGTTCGCCGGGCTGCCCTCGTGGGCCGTCGAGACACTGCGCGCCCACGCCGACGACGAGCGGGAGGTGGTGCTCACGGCAGCCGAACTCGAAGCGGGCGACACACCCGACGAGATCTGGAACGCCATCATGGCCCAGATCCGTGACGAGGGCTGGACCCACAACCAACTCCGCATGTACTGGGGCAAGCAGATCCTGCGTTGGACCAACACCCCCGAACACGCCTTTCGGACACTGCTCGAACTGAACAACCGTTACTTCCTCGACGGGCGCGACCCCAACTCCTACGCCAACGTCGCCTGGTGTTTCGGCCGCCATGACCAGGGTTTCCAGGAACGCGCCGTGATCGGCAAGATCCGGCCGTTCACCGACCAGGCCTTGAAACGCAAAGGCGACCTGAGCCGGTGGCTCGATTCTCGACGGGAATCGAACGGGGGGAAAACAGGAACACCGGTACGGCCGGCATGACGGGTCGCTCGAGGGCTTCCCCGTCGGCGATGGCCCGGCGGGTAGACTTCCACGGATGCGTTGGTGGAGTGTGGCCACGGCCCCGGTGGTCGTGACGATCGGAGCGGTCGCCTGCGGTGGCGCAGCTTCCGACGACCGATCGGTGGTGCAGATGCTCGACAATCGCTACGTTCCCGCCGACGTCGAGGTGGCGGTCGGCGGCACGCTGGAATTCGTGAACGACGGGCGCGTCGACCACAATGTGGTCGATGTCGACGGTGCGTTCGACTCCCGGGACGGTGGTGTCGGTGATCACGAACCGGGGGAGGTGTGGTCGCACACGTTCACCGAATCCGGGGCCTACATCATCTACTGCTCACTCCATGCCACGAAGAACAACGCAACGGGCGAATGGTCGGGCATGGTCGGCACCGTCACGGTGACCGAGGGAGCCTCCGACGGGTAGGCACATCGAGCAACGGGTCGAGCATCGCAACGAGAGAGGGAAATGGATGGAATCGGGGACAGCGAGACGGCTCGTCGACGGGCAGGGAATCGGAGTCATCGTGTCGGCTGGCCTGGTCATCGCGCTGCTCCTCACCGGCCTCGGCCCGTTCGGGACGGGCGCCCAGGCCAATGTCTCCGAGGCCCCGGCGTCACCGGTGGTGTTCTCGTCCGACGCGCCCGACGTCTGGACGGGGCAGACCCGCAACGTGCCGGACGACTACCCGACGATCCAGTCGGCCGTCGATGCCGCTGATCCCGGCGACCTGATCCTGATCCAACCCGGTGTCTACCGAGAAGAGGTGTCGGTCACCACACCGGGTCTCGTGATCAGGGGTGCCGACCGCAATCGGGTGATTCTGGACGGTGAGTTCACCCGAAGCAACGGCTTCTTCGTGACGGCCGACGGGGTGGCGATCGAGAACATCACCGCCCGCAACTACGTCACCAACGGTTTCTACTGGGACGGCGTGACCGGGTATCGCGGCTCGTATCTCACCGCGATCGACGACTGGGTCTACGGCATCTACGCCTTCGACTCGGTCGACGGCCTGTTCCAACACTCCTATGCCTCCGGTTCGTGGGACGCCGGGTTCTACGTCGGCCAGTGTGATCCGTGCAACGCGGTCGTCACCGATGTGCTGGCCGAATTCAACGGCCTCGGCTATTCGGGCACCAACTCGTCGGGCGACATGTACATCGTCAATTCCGAGTGGCGCTACAACGTGGCCGGCATCGTGCCCAACACACTCGACTCGGAACTGCTGGCCCCCGGTCATGATGTCGTCGTGGCCGGCAACTACATCCACCACAACGGCGAGTCGGAGCGGGCGCCGAACCGGTCCGCGGAGTGGTCGGCGTTCGGGAACGGGGTGGTGCTGGCCGGCGTGCGCGACTCGGTGGTGCGGAACAACCTGATGATCAACAACGCCTCCTCGGGCGTCGAGGTGGTGTCGATGATCGATGCCAATCTGTGGCGCTCCGGCGGCAACGAGGTCCGCGACAACATCATCCGGGGTTCGGGTCGGGCCGATCTGCTGCTGGGCGGGCCGTTGGAGCAGGGTTCATGCTTCAGCGGTAACGATGCCGAGACGTCGCTGCCCTACTTCCTGGACGAACTCCACGACTGCGACGGCATCAACCGGCCGCTGTGGTACGGCATGGCCACGTCGTCGGATCCACTGGGCCGTATCGCTCAGGCGGCCAAGGGGCAGAATCCGCAGCTCGAGCACGGCGACGCCCCGAAGCCGAGGCTGAACTTCGATCAGCTTCCCGACGGGGTCGACGCGGAGGTTCGGCCGGCGGTCGACGTGTTCAGCTCGCTCGATTTCGATCCGGACGAGGTCGCGATCCCCGACCTGCCCGCCGATGTGGAGTTCGACGATCCAAAGGCCACCATCTTCGGCGTGGTGCTCAGTGCCGGCTTCTGGCCCGTGCTCTACGGGGCCCTCCTGTGGTGGGTGCCGATGGCGGTGTGGATCCTCGGTGGGCTCTGGGCGGTGCTGAAGTTGTGGCTCGGGTTCGTCAACGGCGAGCGGTCGATGCTGACCGCGTTCGGATGGACACTGCTCGTCGTGGTGCTGCCCCAGATCGGGGTGCTGCTGTTCGCGGTGTTCGGCTATGAGGGCCTGCCGGTGGGCGCCCGAATCGTTCGTTTGGCCGGAGCGATGGTTGTGTGGCTGGCGGTCACGGCCGGAGCGTTGATGTGGGGAGGGGTCTTCTGACCGATGAACCCACGAACCGGCGGGAGGCGCTGCGGCGTCTCGGCACCGGTGTTACCGTGCTCGGTGCCGGTCTCGTCGGCGCGGTCGGCGGTCGGCGGACGGCCGCAGGGGAGTCCTACGAGGGGGACTCCTCTCCGGGGGAGCCCGGTCGGGTCTCGTCGGCGTTGCCGGTCGGAGCGGCCGCCGGTCCCTACGGAGACGACTACTCGCCCCCGCCCGATCTCGCCGCCGATGCCCTCGATGCCGTGACGTTCCCCCCGGCCGCGTCTCGTCGGCCGGTCGGATCACGGCCCCGCACCATCGAGGTGGAGATCGGGGTGGTCGAGGTCCGCCGGGCCCTCAGCCGAACCGTGGTCTACGACGCCTGGACCTACAACGGCACGGCACCCGGCCCGATCCTGCGGGCCACGGAAGGCGATCTTCTCCGGGTCCGTTTCACCAACCGCACCAACCACGACCACAACCTTCACTTCCACGGTCGCCACTCACCGCTGCACGACGGCTGGGAACCCGTTCCACCCGGCGGGGAGACGATCTACGAGATCACCGCCGGGCCGGCGGGGGTCCATCCCTACCACTGTCACACCATGCCGATCGACCGCCATATCGCCAGGGGCCTGTACGGCACCTTGATCGTCGACCCACCGGAGGGCCGGCCGCCGGCCTCGGAGGTGGTGCTGGCGTTGTCGGGATGGGATGTCGACGGCGACGGCCGCAACGAGTTGTACACGTGGAACGGGGTGGCGGGCTTCCATCGCAAGTACCCGATCAAGGTCCCTGCCGGGGAGCCGGTCCGGGCCTACGTGTTGAACATGGTCGAGTTCGACCCGGTGGCGTCGTTCCACCTCCACGCCGAGATGTTCGACGTCTACCCCTCGGGCATGGGCGACGCACCGGCGCTCACCGCCGACATCATCTCGCTGGGTCAGATGGAACGGGCGATCATCGAGTTCACACTGCCCGAACGGGGGCGCTACCTGTTCCATCCCCACCAGCATTCGATGGCGGCCCGAGGGGCCATGGGGTGGTTCGCGGCCATTTGATCGCTGGACGGGTCACGTGATGATCAGAAGCACCGCGCCGATCACCAGACCGATGAGCACGAAGACCTCGAACGGTTTCGGATCGAGGCGGCGTACCCCCCAGCGCCCGGCCAGGATTCCTGGCACGATGAACACGGCGGTCGGGGCCAGGGCGACGATGAGATCGACATCGAGCAGACCGGCGAGCGCGTAGCCCGGAATCTTGAGCCAGTTCGTGGCCCAGAAGATGGCGGCGGAACTCGCCGCGTAGGTCAGTGGCGGCACCTCGCGGGCGAGCAGATACATCGCGATCGGCGGTCCGCCGGCATGAGCGATCGTCGAGGTGATACCCGCCGTCAGCCCGGCGCCGGCACCCGCCTTCCTGCCGGCCAGGACAGAATCGAGACCGAGCGTCGGTAGTCGACCGGTGAGTACCGCGCCACGATAGGCCACGAACATCGCCACGACGCCGACGATGCCGATCTCGAGCGCGTCGGCCGACAGCGACGACAGCACGAACGACGCCAGCGCGACCCCCACCGCCGCGCCCGGGACGATGGCTTTCACGATCGAACGATCCACGTTGCCTCGCAGGGCCCACAACGCGGCCACGTCACCGACCATCAGGATCGGCAGCAGAATACCGATGGCGACATTGGCCGGCACCGCCAGCGCCACGATCACGGTGACAATGGGGCCGAACCCCGGCAATCCCCCTTTTGCGAGCCCGATGAGAAACGACGCCGTTGAAACGGCCAGAACGACGGCGACCGTCACCTCGGATTCCACTGGGCACGATCGTAGTGCCTTCCGGGGTCGACCAACTCCGCCACCGGCCTCGGAGCACCCGACCGGATGCCTCGAGTCAGAAGCCCGGCGCCGGTTCGACCAGGCCGAAGGGCACGCCCTGATCATCGTGACAGGAGGAGATGAGACCCTGGGGTGTGTCTTCGGCGTCGGTGGCGTCGCCACCAAGCTCACGGATCAGCTCGATCGCCGCATCAAGATCGTCGACCCGGAACCACAACTCCACATGATCGCCTTCCCGACCGGCACCGACGCCGCCGTCGATGACGAGATTGGCGGCGTGCATGCCGCCCTGCGGGCCCGGATCGGTCAGCTCCCATCCGAAGAGATCGCCGTAGAACCGGCGAGCGCGTTCGCCGTCGGGCACGGGAAGCGAGAAGTAGAACAGGTCACCGTGCCGCGTGCCCCTCACCGGTGTTCGGGCGTGATCCGCATACGCGCCGCCGGTCGGGTCCTGCACCGTGAACCACGTGCCCTGGTCATCCCGGCACGGCACCCACGCTCCGGCGTCGCCGCGACCGACCGAGCCCTCGATCGTGCCGCCGAGTTCGACGACTCGGGCCACGGCGGCGTCGATGTCGTCCACGGTGACAAAGACCATCAGCGCCTCCGGTGAGGCACCCGGGTTCAAACCACCCGGCGGCGTGACGCTGGCGATGTGGCCACCGAGCGAACCGCCGGCTACCTCCCAGCCCAGCACCCGACCGAAAAAGGTCTTCGACCGTTCGAGATCGGGTGCCGGCACGGTGAAATAGAACAGATTGGAGACCCCGCCGGTGGCTGCGGTGAACGGGCGGTCGGACGTGGAATCGGATGTGGAATCGGCTGTGCCGGACATGGAGGCCTCCCCTCGGGCCGGGCGTCGTCGTGGAGATCGAGCTTACTGCTTCGTGGTGACATCGATGGTGCCGTTGCCGGCCACACCACCATCATCGTCGGTGCCGCTCGAAATCCGAAGGAAAAGCTTATGGTGGGCGGGTGCGCGTCGGATTTGTCGGATGTGGGTTGATTGCGGGATTTCATGCCCGGAACCTGACCGATGTGGCCGAGATCGTCGCCTGCTACGACATCGACGCCACTCGGTCGGCGATGTTCTCGGCCGAGTATGGCGGGGACGCGACGAACTCGGTCGCACAGGTCATCGAACGCAGTGACGCGGTCTACGTCTGCACCTGGACCTCGGCGCATCCCCGGTTGGTGGCGGCGGCGTCGTCCGCCGGAAAAGCGATCTTCTGCGAAAAACCATTGGGTGTCGATTGGGCCACGGCGAAAGCGATGACCGACGTGGTGGAGCGGGCCGGTGTGGTCAACCAGGTCGGTCTCGTCCTGCGCCACTCGCCGGCGTTCCGCTGGGTCCGGCACCGGATGAACGAACCGTCGGCCGGGCCGATCATGACCATCGTGTTCCGCGACGACCAGTACCTTCCGATCCAGGGCCTCTACGGGTCCACCTGGCGGATCGACCGTGACAAGGCCGGTTCGGGGACCCTCCTCGAACACTCGATCCACGATCTCGACCTGCTGCAATGGATGATGGGGCCGGTCGGAATCGTCGGCGCTCGCACCGCCGACCATCACGGTCACGACGGTATCGAGGATCTCGCCGTCGTCTGGTTGGCGACCGCCGACGGCTCGGCAACCGCAACACTCACATCGATCTGGCATGACCTGCTCGACCGGCCCAGCCAGCGGCGTGTCGAGGTCTTCTGCCGCGACGCCTACTTCAGCATCGAGGGCGACTGGAACGGTCCGGTTCACTGGGAACGCAACGGCGAATCGGGATCGCTGTCCGGACAGGAGCTGGCGGAGGCGGCCCATAGGTTCGACGGCCGGAGCGACAATCCCGATGCCGAGTTCGTCGCCGCCCTCCGCTCGGGCACCCCGGCGTACCCCGACTTCACCGAGGCGCTCGAAGCCCACCGGCTGTGTGATGCCGCCTATCGCTCGGCCGCCAACGGCGGCCAACCGGTCGAGCCCGGATAGCGGGTCCGGCCGCCGGCTGGGCCGTTTCCACTCCGAGGCGTAAGATCGAACCCATGGCATTCACGGTTCGCGACACCATCGAAAGCGGCCTCCCGCCTGATGACGACCATCCCTACCGCACCGGCGTCTGGCGACCACAACACACCACCTACGACGCGTGGGACATGCCCGTCGAGGGGGAGATCCCCGAGGATCTGAGCGGCGTCTACATCCGCAACACCGAGACGGCGGTGTTCGAACCGATCAAGCGCTACCACCCGTTCGACGGCGACGCCCTGCTCCACTCCATCAGCTTCGACAACGGCGAGGCCCGCTACGCGTCGAGTTTCGTCAAGACCGACGGCTTCCTGGCCGAGCAGGAGGCCAAGCGCTCCCTGTGGGCCGGGATCACCGAGCACCCGTCGAACGCGATCGCCGATCACGGCTGGGGCGCCCGGTCGATGATGAAGGACAACGCCTCGACCGATGTGATCGTGCACCGGGGTCGGGCCCTGGCCAGCTTCTATCAATGCGGCGACCTCTACGCCCTCGACCCGATCACCCTCGCCGACCTCGGTCGGGAGTCGTGGGGCGGTCGTTTCCCGCTCGAAGGTGTGTCGGCCCATCCCAAGCTCGACGAACACACCGGGGAGCTGCTGTTCTTCAACTACTCGGTCGATGCCCCGTACATGCACTACGGCGTCGTCGATCGCCGGGGCGAACTCACCACCTACATCGACATTCCCCTGCCCGGACCTCGCCTCCCACACGACATGGCGTTCACCGAGAACTGGTCGATCCTCAACGACCTGCCCCTGTACTGGGACCCCGAGGCTCTGGCCGGCGGCTACTACTCCAACACCTTCAACCGAGACATGCCGAGTCGGTTCGCCCTCGTGCCCCGTCATGGCACCACCGACGACATCCGCTGGTTCGAGGCCGAACCCACCTTCGTCCTCCACTGGACCAACGCCTACGAGGACGGCGACGAGGTCGTCCTCGACGGGTTCTTCCAGCACAATCCGACCGCCCGCGGCGTCCCCCGATTCACCGGCCCACACAAGGGGTTCGAGACGCTCGACATGAACGTGCTCGAGGCCCGCCACCACCGCTGGCGGTTCAATCTGACCACCGGCGACTGCACCGAGGAACCGTTGAGTGACCGGTGCGCCGAGTTCCCCATGATCAACGGCCGTCACGGCGGCCGCCCCTACCGCTACTCCTATCAGGCCCGCTGCACCCACGGCCTGTTCGCCTTCGACGGTCTGATCAAATACGACGCGGTCACCGGCACCGAGGAACTGCTCACCTTCGACGACGGCGTGTTCGTCAGCGAGACGGTCATGGCTCCTCGAGACGGCTCGAACGGCGAGGACGACGGCTATCTCGTCACGTTCGCCAGCGACCTGGTCAACGACATCTCCGACTGTTACGTCATCGACGCCGCCCGAGTCGCAGACGGACCCATCGCCCGGATCCGTCTGCCGGAGCGGATCTCGTCGGGCACCCATTCGACCTGGGCTCCCGCCTCCGGCCTCCCCACCGCCGCCTCGTCCCCTCTCCCGCCGTCATGAGAAACGACCTGATCCAACCGATCGTGAAGACGTGGCTGGCCCACATCGAATCGAGGAGGCCGTGGATCGATCCAGCGCTGCCGGCCGGTGCCGAATTCCCGGCCGCTCACTACGCCGATCCGGCCCACCTCACGCTCGAACGTGAGCGGCTGTTCTCCCGGTCGCCCCAAGCGGTGGCGCTGACCGCGGATGTTCCCGACGTGGGGTCCTACGTGACCCGCGATCAGTTCGACGTGCCGCTCGTCCTGTCGCGGGGCGCCGACGGCGTGGTCCGGGCGCTGGCCAACGTGTGCGCGCACCGCGGCGGCCAGGTGGTCGAGTCCGACAGGGGGTGCGCCCGCCGTCACGCCTGCTCGTATCACGCCTGGACCTACGACTCGGGCGGAACCCTCGTCGGGGTTCCCGACCAGGGTTCGTTCCCCGCCGTCGAGGTGCCGGGACCCGGTTTGAAGCCGTTGCCGTGTGTCGAATCCGATGGCGTGATCTGGGTCGTGCCGGACGCCGCGGCGTCGACCGCCGACCTCGATGCTCCGGACCTGGGTGTCACCGCGATCGATTTCGCCCACTTCGACATCGGCGCCCACGAACACTGGCGTAGCCACCGGTTCGACCTGGCGATGAACTGGAAGCTCGTCGTCGATACCTTCCTCGAGCCCTATCATTTCGCCTCGCTGCACCGGAACACCGTCGGCCCGATCTTCTTCCCCAATCTCTGCTACGCCGATCGCCACGGGCCGTTCGTGCGCCACCTCATACCCCGGCGGACGGTGGCCGACCTGGCGGATCAGCCGCCCGACACCTGGGACATCGTGCCCCACTCCGCGCTCGTCTACGTGCTGTTCCCCGCCACGGTGTTCGTGATGCAGATCGACCACATCGAGGTGTGGCGGGTCTGGCCGCAGGACGACGACCCGGGCCGGTGCTGGTGCGATCTCGACTTCTACATCCCGATCGGCCCGAAAACCGAATCGTCGGAACGTCACTGGGAGAACAACTGGCGGCTCACCATCGACACCGTCGACCACGAGGACTTCCGGGCCATGGCGGGCGTGCAGCGGGGTGTGGCGTCCGGCGCGGTCGACACGGTCCGCTTCGGCGCCAACGAACCGGCGTTGATCATGTACCACCGGGCCCTGGCCGAAGCCGTGACCTGGTCGGATGACGGGAAGGGCCCGGGCGGCCCGTGAACGTCGGGGTCAGCTGAAGAGGTACCTACCGCAGTGCGGCCACTGGCCGGCCCCGGCCTTGTTGTAGAGGATCTGGGCCCGGTTGGTCTGCTCGGCGACGGAGGCGTCGACCGGGTTGCCCGAGCCGCCAACCGACGCCCACGTGCTGAGGCTGAACTGGTAGAGGCCGTAGTAGCCGGCCGGGTTGACGGCCCGGGGGTTGCCGCTCGATTCGCACTCGGCCAGCGCGGCCCAGTTCAGCCCGGCGGCGGCGCCACCGGCCGAGGCACCGGGGTCGGCGGCCGGTTGCACCGGCGCCGGCTTGGTGCCGACCCGAACCACCTCGGTGACCGGTTCGGCGGTCACAACCGTCTCGACGGCTTCTTCGGACGTGAGCTCGTCATTGGTGTAGGTGAGTTCGTAGGTGACGTCCTTCGACCCGTCGACCCCCTCGGTTTCGACGCGGCGGGTGCCGACGGTGAGTTCGCCGTCATCGCGCTCGATCGTCTCATGGGCGATGGCTTCGGTGCGGACCTCGGTCTCGACCCGGATCCGGGTCACGGTCACCGTCATGGCCTCGGTGACCCGGGTGTCGGCCGGCGGCGTGAGCCGGTCGCTGTCACCGAGGGCCACGCCTTCGGCCGACAACAGCTCGCCGACCGTGGCGTCGGTGCTGGTGATGGTCCGGGAGCGGCCGCCGTCGGCGATGATCACCGACTTGGGGGTGACGATCACCACCGCGGCTCCGGTTCGAGGTAGCGGTTGGTCAAGCGGCACCGAAACGGCGGCCCCGTCGGTCGGCGCGGCGATGGCGGCCAGTGCCTCGCCGATGGTCAGGTCGGTCGATGTGTGAACGGTTTCCACACCGTCGACGGTCACGGAGAGCGGCCGGGCGTAGCGCACTTCGACCACGATGCCGTCGACCAGCTCCGCCTCGGGTGACGGGAGGACCACGTCATCGCCACCTACGACGACTCCCTGGTCGGCGAGCAGGTCGGCCACCGTGTCGGCTCGGGTGTCGACCGCTTGGACCACACCGTCGACGGACAGCTCGACGGTCGCGGTGCTCGTCACGAACCAGGCGACCACGGCAGCCAGCGCCACGAGGGCGAGTGCCACCGCCACGAGGAAGCCCGTGCGAGAGGTGGGAGCCGGCTGAGCGGACGGCCGGTCGTCGATGATCTCGATGTCGGGACGCGGCGCGGTTTCGATGTGTTCGGGTGTCGTACTGAGCATGGTTCTCCAGATCAGGACGGACTCCCGACCGATGGTCGAGGAGTCAGGGCAGTACGTTCACCGGTAACGGTAACAGTTCCGTAATACCAAACGGCGTCAATGCCCGATCTGGGCCGATGCATAGGTCCGATAGCCGACAACGACCAAACCGATGACGAGCACCGTGTAGGGCCACGCCGCCGTGTTGACCACGAGCATGGCGATGGCGGCGAGGATCATGCCCGTCGCCAACAGCCGGGCTGTGGCCAGACGCTCGGACCGTTCGCTCTGCGCGATCAGTGCACCGCCGGCTCGGGCGGCGACGTCGGTGTCGGGGCTGCCGGCCAAGGCCCGCAGTGCGGCGGGGTCGGTGATGCGGTCCGCGGCCTGCAGTCGGAATCGGTAGGCGGGATCGGCGGCCAGGGCGGTCAGGGTGTTGCCGCTGGGGATTCGAGCCAGCGCGGTCTCGGCCACGCGATCGTTTCCGCTGCGGGCGAGGGAGAGCAGTGCCGTCTCGTCGTCGATCCGATCGAGGGCCTCACGCCATTGCGGATGCTCGGCGTCACCGGCGATACGGGCCAGGGTGTCGACATCGCGAAGATGTGTCACCGCGTTGTGCTGCACGTGCGGGGTCGGGTGACTGCTCAGGCTGTACAGCGCCTCGGGATCCCGCACGAACCGTATCGCCGATCGGCTGATGGCCTCGTCGTGATCGGCCGCCAGTTCGACGACGGTGCGAGCGTCGACTCGAGCCAGTGCCACCTCTCGAACCGACGCGTCGCGGTCGCGGGCCAGGATCGCCAGCAGACCGTTGACGTCGGAATCGGCATCGAGATGGTGGGCGATCGCCCGTCTGGTCTCCGGATCGGGTGACTGGGCGACCAGACGCAACACCTTCGGGTTCTGGATCTGGGCGATGACCGCCGAACGGACCGACTCGGCCGGATCGACGATGAGGCGCTGGATGACCGACGGGTCACTGACCCCCGCCGCCAGCGCGGCCCGGACATCGATGTCCGGGTCGGCGGCCAGCCGTTCGGCCAGCGGACCGCCGCTGATCCGCCCCGCCGCCAGAACCCTGGTGCGCTTCGGTCGTTCGGGTTCGATGAGTTGACCGAGCAGGTTGTAGTCGGTGATGCGGGCCACGGCGGTGCCGGAGACGGTGCTGTCGCGGTCCTGCGCCAGCTCGAAGAGCACGGTCTGGGTGGGTGTCAGCGACGCGACCTCACGGCGCTGAGCAGCCGACGTGCTGGTGGCAAAGCTGTCGACCACGGCCACCTCCTGCGGTGACAGGGGCGGCGGGGGAGGAGGATCGGAACGGCGAGCGGACGCCGGCCGGGACCGGCGGGCGTCGGCGGGCGTGGGCGACGGTGGCGTGTCACGGCCGAGCGCGGTGAGAGCGGCCAGGAGCTCGGCCGCCGTCTGAAACCGGGCCTCGGGGTCCTTCGCCAGGGCCTTGGCCCAGAAGCCGTTCAACTGGGGCGCCCGGTCGGAGACGGGAACCGGCGCGTTCACCACCCGATGCAGGAGGGCTTCGTGCGACCGTTCGCCTTCGACGTGGTAGGGGGCGGAGCCATCGATCAGATTGAAGAGCGTCGAGCCCAGCGAATAGAGGTCCGAGCGTTCGTCGTTCTTCGTCGCCCCATTGAGGAACACCTCAGGGGCGGCGTGCTCGAACGTGGCCGCGTTGAGTGTCGCCGACGCGCTGCGAATCACGGCGATGCCGAAGTCGGACAGCTTGACCCGGCCGTCGGTGGCCAGGAGGATGTTGCTCGGCTTGATGTCGCGATGCACGATGCCCCGGGCGTGGGTGTGCATCAGCGCCCGCGACACCTGGCTGGCGTACGAGATCGCGGTCTTCACCTCGACCACGCCGTTGCGGGCGAGCGAGTCGGCCAGTGAGCCGCCGGGCACGTACTCCATCACGAAACACGGGTTGCCGTTGCTCGTCTCGGCGAACCGGTAGATGACGGCCAGGTTCTCGTGGCTGCCGAGGTCGGCGAGAATGCGGGCCTCCCGCTGGAAGCGGCGGACACCGTCGTCGTCGAGGTGGCGCAGGACCTTGACCGCCACCTTCCGGCCGAGAGCCTGGTCGTCGGCCGAATACACCGTGGCGAAACCGCCGCGCCCGATCTCGACGAAGTTCTCCAGCCCGGCAATGCCGAGGCCGGGCGACTGGCCCTGTTCCGCCTGTTCGGTCGGCGGATGCTCCGGGTCGTACGCCGAGGTCGTCTGCTGATCGATGCCCGTATTCTAGATCGATCAGGACCGACCGGGGGCCTCGGTACCACTCTGGCGGCGCCATCACGACCACGAATAGGATTGGCGGATGAGATTGCGCAACAAGGTCGCGCTCGTGACCGGGGCGGCGTCGGGGTTCGGTCGGGCGATGGCCGAGCGGTTCGTGGCCGAGGGTGCCCGCGTCGCGGTGGTCGACATCAACCTCGACGGGGCGACGGAGGTGGCCGGTTCGCTGGGGGACGCGGCGATCGCCGTCGACTGTGATGTCACCGCTGGTGCCCAGGTGCAGGCCGCCGTCGAAACCGCCGTCGAGGCGTTCGGCCGGGTCGACATCGCCGTCAACAATGCAGGATGGAGCCACCCCAACCGGCCGCTGCTCGAGATCGATTACCCGACATTCCGCAAGGTCTATGCCATCAACGTCGATTCCATCTTCCACATGACACATGCCGTGGTGCCCCACTGGCGTTCGATCGGGGGCGGGGTGATGATCAATGTGGGCAGTACCGCGGGCCTGCGCCCACGGCCGGGGTTGACCTGGTACAACAGCTCGAAAGGGGCGGTCAACCTCATGACCAAGGCGCTGGCGGTGGAGCTCGCCCCCGACAACATCCGGGTGTGCGGCATCGCCCCGGTCATCGGCGCCACCGCGCTGCTGGAGACGTTCATGGGCGAAGCCGACACGCCCGACGCCCGGGCTCCCTTCATCGCCACGATCCCGATGGGTCGGCTGTGCGAACCGGTCGATGTGGCCAACGCCGCACTCTATCTGGCGTCCGACGAGGCCGAGTTCATAACCGGCGTCATCCACGAGGTCGACGGCGGCCGCACGATCTGACGGGCGGCCGGCGCCCCCCGCCGCTCGAGGCGCTCGCCGATGTCGGCGCGCCCCGCATCATCGAGGTTCCCCAAAACCCGATTAAGCTGATCGACTATTCCCAGTATCCAGTCTGTAGCCGGATTGTCCATGACCTCGAACATCCCTTCCCCGCGCGATTCCCGACCGTCGATGCTGTTCTTCCATGCCCATCCTGACGACGAGTCGATCTTCACCGGCGGCACGATCGCCCGGCTCGCCGATCGCGGCGTCGGTGTCACCGTTGTCATCGCCACCGACGATCATCATGCCGGCCCATCCGGTTGGCAGGTTCGACGGCTGGAGGCCGAGATGGCGGCCGCCGCACTCAAGGTCGACCGTCTGGAGTTCCTCGGCTATCCCGACTCGGGACTCGGCCCCAGCCCATCCCCGGGGACTTTCGCCACCATCCCGACCGAGGAGGCGGCCGATCGTCTCGCCCACATCGCACGGGAGATCGAGGCAACCGCAATCGTCACCTACGATCCCGGCGGCATCTACGGCCACCCCGACCACCTCGCCGTCCATCACGTCGGCAAGAGCGCCGCTCTGCTGGCCGGGATACCCACCGTCTACGAGGCGACAGTCGATCGCGAACACCTCCATTTCGTGGCCACCCATCTGGTCGGTGACGCCCTCGAGGCACTGATGCAGGCCTCGATCACCGAGCGCCCTGAAGGGCTGCTGGCCGACGTCACCGTGCAGTCGCACGACGGCAAGCTCGCCGGCGGCACGTCAACGGTGCTGATCGACACCATGGTCGACGTGTCCGACGTGCTTGATCGAAAACGGGCCGCCATGGCCGCCCACGCCAGCCAGATCCCGCCCGATTCCGAGGTGATCCTGCTCGACGACGCCACGTTCGCCGCCGTCTACGGTCACGAATGGTATGTGCGCACG
>JBFHME010000024.1:0-29001 GCA_041594435.1 Acidimicrobiales bacterium | reverse complement strand
TCGATGTCAGGACTGCGAGCAGACCCAGAACGCGCCAGTCCCCCGTGTCCCCGTAGACGATCTCGACCACCGCGGACAGGGCCAGTCCGGCACCGGCGAACGCCAGGGTGAGACCGATGATCTGAGCGACGATGCTCGGCCGTCGGTTGCCTGTCCTCATCGAGCGAAGAGGGGCTTGGCCTCAGCCAACGACGCCGGGCGCCCGAACACCACGACATGGTCCCCGGCTTCCAGATCGGTACCGCCCCGGGCGATGACCGGCTCGTGTCCCGGACGGATGACGGCCCCGAGCAGCAGACCGTCGGGAATGTCCAGCTCGGAGATCAGAGCGCCGTCGGCGGCGGTTCCAAACGTGATCTCGATCTCGTCGACCTCGATATCGCCTTCGAGGAACGTGGCCACCGCGGTCGCTCCTCCCCGAAGGTGGCGGATCACGGCGTTGGCCGATGCGGTACGAGGGCTGAGGGCTGCGTCGATGCCAAGACGCCGCACCAGTGGCAGGAGCGCCAGGCGATGCAGCATGGCGACGGTGAACGGTTTGCCCTCGGTCATGGCAAACACACAGGCCAACACGTTGGCCGCGTCCTCACCGGTGGCAGCGACGACCACGTCCATCTCGGCCACGGACTCGTCGAGCAGCAGATTGGTGTCGGTCACATCGCCCTGGACGACGGTGACATGTCGGAACCTCTCGGCCAGATAGCGAGCCCGCCCGACATCGCGTTCGATGAGCACCACCTCGACGCCTTCATACTCGAGGTGTTTGGCCACCCGCGATCCGACCGCCCCGCCGCCGAGCACCATGGCCCGCCGGACACGTTTGGCCTCGGCCCCGAGAAGCCTCAGGACCTTGGCCCTGGCCTCGGCCCGGCAGAGCAGGCGAACGTGGTCGCCGGGTCGCAGCACGTCGTTGCCACCGGGGATGACGGTCTCGTCGCCTCGGGTGATGGCGCCGCACACGAAGTCCTCGCTGGTTCGGCCGATCTCTTCGAGAGAATGATCGGCCAGGACCGAGTTCTCGGTCACGAAAGCTCCGACGACGACCAGCTTTCCGTCGGCCATGGGATACAGCTCGTCGGCTCCGGTGGCGTGCACCAGCTCGAGGATCTCATCGGCCGTTTCGGCATCGGGATCGATGACCACGTCGGCTCCGACCCGCCGAAGCAGTTTGGTGCCCGACTCGCCCCGCAGGTCGTCGTCCTCGACCCGAACCACGGTGGTCTTGACGCCGTGCTCCTTGGCCAACATGCAGGAGACGAGGTTGACCTCGTCGATCTGGGTAACCGCCGCCAGCAGCGCAGCTCGCTCGATACCGGCTTCGAGGAGGACGCTGGGGCGGGTTCCGCTTCCGTTGATCACCTGGATGTCGAGCTCGGCCGACAAGGCCGCCGCCCGAGCGGAATCGGTTTCGATGACAACGACATCGACGCCTTCGGCTCCGAGGCGTTCGGCGAGGTAGCCGCCGACCTCGCCGGCTCCAATGATTACGACATGCACAGTCCGCTCACACTAGCTGAGGTTTCGACGCAAACGTTTGAGCAGCCGATCGAAGATGTCGGCCAGCTCCCTACCCTCGGCCCCGAAGGCATGAAGAGGGGCCCGTTCACCGTGGGCCCGGTTGACCAGAACCCGGTGGGGAATCCAGGGAGCCCAAACCGCTCTGCGACCCACCATCTTGTGGAGTTCGCCTGTTCGCAGCTCGGCATCGTTGGAGACGGCTGGGACCCGGTTGAGCACAACGCCGGCAAGGTCCAGCTTCGGGTTGTGCACCGTCCACACGTCGTCGATGAGATCGAGAACCGGGCCGATGCCGCGTAGTCCGAAAATGGTGGGTTCCACCACCAGCAGGGCGGCATCGGCCGCCACCAGCCCCGTCGAGGTATTGAGTCCGAGCGACGGGGGACAGTCGATGAGTGTCAGATCGAAACCTTCGGTCACTCCGTGCAGAGCCCTGGACAGGCGGGCCATCGTGGTCTCCCGGCGTGCATCGGCGTCACGATCGGTCAGGTCGCCGGCCGCGGGGAGCAGCCAGATCTCCTCGCCCCACCCCGAAGGCACGATCATGTCGGCGGCGGACCCCGATCGGTTGGCTCTCAGGGCATCGCCGGTCCCGAAATTCTCGAGTGACGGATCGACACCAAGGGCCCAGGTGGCATTGGCCTGGGCATCGAGATCGACGACCAACGTCTTGAGGCCCTGAGCCCAGGCCGCCGACGCCAGACCCAGCACGACGGTCGTCTTTCCGACCCCACCTTTCTGGTTGACCACGGCGACGGTTCGAGTCATCATCTCCCTTTCCAGCGCCGTCGGCGGAGACGGCGAACCTGCATTTCACCGCCCTTACTGTAGAAGACAACGCCCCGAACACCATCGGATTCTCATTTGCGGCGACGTTCGTGCCCCATCGCCGCGCCGGCGCGACGAGAGCCCCCGCCAGGGACGGAGAACGACAGCCGTGATCATGCGTCGCCAGGAGGACCGGAGGCCCTCCCCCAGGAGAACCTAGAGCGCCATTCCGCCGGCGCTCGTCGCCCGCTCCTGGGCTCGAATATCGATCACTTTCCCGTTGGATCCGCCTTCGATCATCGACCGGAGGCGAGCGATCTCGGCCTCGTGCTCGTCCCGCTTGCGACGCGCCGCGGTGAGGGCGGCGTCGGCTCGGGCGATCAAGCTCCGCAGGTTCGCCAGTTCGTCGGCCAGCTTCGGGTCCATGGCACCGACGTGAACCGGCTGGCTGGGACCCTGGTTCGGAGCCACATAGTTGGGATCCTCGATCTCGGCTCGCAGCGCAAACAGGTCGTTGACCGCCTGGGTGCGTTGACGTTCGATCTTGCGGCGACTCTCGACGAGCTTCTTGGTGATCGTCTGATGGCGACGGTCAAGTAGCCACATGCCGATTGCACCAGTGAGTAGACCGATCATGATGCCGATGATGAGTTGGATGTCCATGCGCGTGATCTCCGCCGATCCGTCTGGTTCCGTGCTGGTCCTTGCTTAAGTTTAGTCAATCAAACCGTTAAGAACCAGCACTTCGACCTTTGGTGGAGCGGGTATCGATCCAAAGGCCGTATTTCAGTGGTATTTCAACCACGTGTCAGTGTAAGTTACCCAATCCGTGGCGATATGTCGATGGGGGTTGAGCTGAGTCGGTTCACCTACGTGGTTCATGGATGGTATTGGATCGGGCGGCGAAAGTCCATGGGCCCGCTCGTCGAGCCGGTGAGCTGCTGCAGCCAACTCGTCTATCGGAGCCGGTGAGGGCCATTTCCGGAGCTTCGACCAACCCCTCAATAGTCGTCGAAAAGAGCGTCCTGGGTCGACTCCTCCTTGCCCGCGAGCCAATGCCGCCGGCACCGAAGGTCATACGTCACCACGGCCTCCGTTTCGGCGCCGGCGTCACCGACAACCTTCAAATCGCCCTCGTACACCTGGGAGCCGTTGACCAGCCGGGCGTTGTGCGTGGCCCGTGCGCCGCACCAGCAGCGGGCCTCGACCTGCAGCTCCATGCGGCGGTCCGCCACTTCCAGGAGCCGTCGAGTTCCCGGGAACAGCTCGCCCTGGAACGACGTGAGGAGGCCGAAGGCGTACACCTCGATGCCGAGCCCGTCGACGACCCTCGCCAGCTGATCGATCTGGCCCGGTTCATAGAACTGGGCCTCATCGCAAATGACGGCATGAAGGCCCTGACACTCGAGGTGGCGCTGATAGATCAGACGTTGCAGGTCGACGGTCCCGTCGATGATGACGGCGGCGGCCGTCACACCGAGGCGGCTCGACACCACACCGTCGCTCCGATCCAGTTGGGTGATCAGCATGCAGGGCAGGCCACTCTTGGTCAGGTTGTGGTGGATCTGCAGAGCCTGGGTGGACTTTCCTGAGCCCATCGTGCCGTAGAAGAATCGGAGCTCGGCCATGAGTTTAGAAGCTACCTGGGGCGTCGGCGATTTATCCGGCTCCGATTTCGGCCGTTACCATCGCAGGAGGTGAAGGAGACCGCATCGTTGAAAGAGACGACAACTGACCGATCGACCCCCGCATCATTCGGGAGTGGCGATCCGGCCGCAGGCCATCGCGCGGTGACCCCCACCGAATCCCCATCGCGTTCCCGCTTCGCCGGCTGGTTCGGTCGACCGGTCTTCCTCGAAGCCCGCGGCCCGTTCGAGCTGCGAGCACTGCGTCGCAGTGCTCTGTGGCATGGGCACGGCGTTCCCGATGGTCGACGGCGGCCCGTGTTGGTCATTCCGGGCTTCATGGCCGGCCCGACCAGCGCGGATGCCCTCGTCCAGATTCTTCGGCGCGCCGGTTGGAACGCCGAGATCGCCAACGTCGGCCGCAACTCCGGTCCGGCCTATACCGGCCTCGAGCAGGCGAGCACCGACCTTTTCGATCTGATCGACCGGTACGGTCGCCCGGTCACCGTCATCGGACACTCCCGCGGTGGCCAGTTCGCCCGGATCCTCGGGGTCCGTCACCCCGAGCTGGTGATCGACGTCATCGCCGTCGGCGCCCCGCTCTTGACGAAGTATCCCCGCTTCGCCCCGGTACGCATACCGATCGAGATGCTGGAGATCACCTGGCGCCGAGGCACATTCGGGCCGGTCTACCCCGACCGCGAGGCGGCGGTCGACCGAGACCGCTTTCGCCCCTTCCCCGACGACGTCGGCTTCACCTCGATCTACTCCCGGAGCGACGGCATCGTCGACTGGCGGGCCTGCCTGGATCCAGCGGCCGACCTCATCGAGGTCGCGGCCTCTCACACCGGCATGATCAGCAGCGTGCCCGGGGTCAGGGCCGTGGCCCGGGTCCTCGACGCTCAGAGTTGAGCGAGCATCTCCTCGATGAGCACGGCGACGCCGTCATCATCGTTGCTGGGAAGCACGACGTCGGCCGAGGCCCGGATGACCGGGTCGGCGTTGCCCATGGCGTAGCCGGTGCCGGCCCACTCCAGCATGGCGACGTCATTGTGGTTGTCGCCGACGGCCCCGACGTCGTCGGCGGAGAGACCGAGATCGCGGGCCAGCAGTTCGAGAGCGGTGGCCTTCGTGACCCGCTCCGGGGCCAGCTCGACGAACGGCAGACCCGAGTAGGACGGCACCGACAGCCCGTCGACGGCGATGTGAACCTCATCCCACAGGGTGTCGAGTTCGATGGTCTCGTCGAAGACGAGCAGCTTCTGTACCGGGTCGGCGATGCGGGCCAGATCGGCGGCGAGATCGGCGGTCGGGGGCACCGGTGGCCGGTTGGGCACCACGTTCTCGAAACCGGCTTCGTAGGCCATGGTCGATGCGAACTCGACGGCAAAGCGGGCTTCGGGCAGCCGCCGCCGGATCCGATCCAGCACTTCGATGACGACGGAGCGCTCCATCCAGAATGCCCGAATCAGCTCATCGCGACCGACGTGCCGGGTGATGGCCCCATTGGCGAAGATCCAGAAGTCGTCGAGGCCGGTCGCCTCGACCACCTCGGTGGCGATGGCCACCGGACGTCCCGTGGCCGGCACGACATGGAGGCCGGCGTCGACAGCGCGGGCCATGGCGTCGAGTACCCGCGACGACAGCGAGCCGTCGGTGCGAAGCATGGTCCCGTCGATGTCGACGGCGAGGAGTTTGGCCGGCCGGATCATGTCGTCGACATCACGTCGTCGACACCGACGATCGCTGCAGCACGGTCATGACGACACCGCATCGCGCATCAGCCTCCACACCCGCTCGACGTGCTCCCGCTCGGTCGACTCCACCCCGATTGACACCCTCACGACCCACAGGCCGTCGAGGACCGTCGGGGTCAGGAACGCCTCACCCGATCGGTTGATGGCGTCGACCCAGCCGAGTGTGTGCCGGTTGAGCCCGTCGAGGCCACCGTCGAACCCGCGGGCGTCGCGACCGTCTGGTCGATGAAGGACGCAGACGGTTTGCAGCGGTACCGGCGCCACGACCTCCCAGCCGTCGGCCGCCTCGACCTGTTTCGCCAGCCATTGGGCGTTGGCCAGATCGCGACGCAACCGGTCCTGCAAGGCGTTCACCCCGTCGATCGACAGGTGGAAGAGAATCTTCAGCGCCCGAAATCGACGCCCCAGGGGGATACCCCAGTCTCGATACTGGGTGACCGCCCCATCGGCGCTCGACTGGAGATAGGACGGGTTCGTCGACATGACCTGGATGAGGAACTCGGGGTCACGGATGTGGAAGATCGACGTGTCGAGAATGGTCCCGAGCCACTTGTGTGGGTTCCAGGTGATGGAGTCGGCGTCCTCCACTCCCGCCCACAGATGACGGTACTCGGGCAGGATCATCGCCGATCCGGCCATGGCCGCGTCGACGTGCACCCACACGTCGCGCTCGGCCGCCGCAGCGACGATCTCGGCCAGCGGATCGATGGCGGTCGTGCCGGTGGTGCCGATCGTGGCGACGACCGCCGCCGGTCGGCGTCCATCGGCGCTGTCGGCTTCGATGGCGCCCCGCAGGTCGGCGACATCCATCGAGAAATCCTGCTTGTCATGCCCGACGATCCGGACGTTGTCGCCTCCGTATCCGGCCAGCAGTGCTGCCTTCCGCACCGAGGAGTGGGCCTGTGACGTGCAGTAGACGACGGGGGCTTCGGCTACGCCGGCCAGGCCTCGGTCGGCGTAGCTGTTCCCCGATGCCCGCTCCCGGGCCAGGATGAGAGCCACCAGGCAGGAGGTGGAGGCGGTGTCATGAATGGTGCTCGACCAACGGTCGGACAATCCGACCAGTTGTCGCAACCAGTCGGTGACGACCTCCTCGACCTCGGTGAGCGCAGGGCCGCTCTCCCAGGAGATGCCGAGCGAGCCGAGTCCCGATGACGCGATGTCGCCCAGAACCGACGCCAGCCCGGCATTCGACGGAAACCAGCCGTAATGCATCGGATGTTGCACCATGGTCGACCCCGGAACGACGACGTCGTCCATGAAGGCCAGCAGTGGCCCGATGTCGGCGGCGGGGCGACCGGGACCGTCGGACATCGCCTGTTTCACCTGTCCCGGCTCGATCGACGCCCTGACCGGGCGCTGCTCGACGCTCAGGCGATGGTCGGCAATCCAGTCGATCAGCTGATGTCCCGCCGTTCGGAACTCTTCCGGCGTCATAGACGACAAATCTAGTGGTGGCGAGGTTCAACACCGGCAACCGCGCCGGCAACGTCGCCGCCCGGGTTGCGATTCTGCGGCATTCCCGGGCAGGGTTGGCTCCATGACGAATATCGGTGTTGTTGAACGAGTCGGCGTTGTCGGTGCCGGCCTGATGGGCTCCGGCATCGCGGAGGTGTCCGCCCGAGCCGGACTCGACGTCGTGGTGGCCGAGTCCTCGGTCGAGGCGGCCGAAGGAGGCTACAACCGCATCAAGAAGTCGCTCGACCGGGCGAGTTCGAGCGGCAAGATCGAACAGTCGGAGGCCGATGGTGCGCTCGCACGGATCACCGTCACCAGCGAACTCGGCGAACTGCACGACCGTGACCTGGTCATCGAGGCCATCGTCGAGGACGAGAAGGCCAAGGTCGAACTGTTCACCCAGCTCGACGACATCGTCACCAACCGCTCGGCGATCCTGGGCTCCAACACCTCGTCGATTCCGATCATGAAGCTGGCGATGGCCACCACCCGCCCGGAGGCGGTCGTGGGCATTCACTTCTTCAACCCGGTTCCGGTCTTGCACCTCGTCGAACTCGTGATCTCGCTGCACACGTCGGCCGAGACGGAGAAGGTTGCGGAATCCTTCGCCTCCGATCAACTCGGCAAGCGGGTGATCAGGTCGAAAGACCGTGCCGGATTCGTGGTCAACGCGCTGTTGATCCCCTACATTCTGTCGGCCATCCGCATGTTCGAGTCGGGATTCGCCTCGAAAGAGGACATCGATGAGGGCATGGTGACGGGGTGTGCCCATCCGATGGGGCCCCTCGCCCTTGCCGACCTGATCGGCCTCGACACCACGATGGCGGTCGCCGTGTCCCTGTACGAGGAGTTCAAGGAGCCGCTGTACGCTCCCCCACCTCTGCTGGCGCGTATGGTCGAGGCCGGCCTACTCGGCCGCAAGGCCGGGCGTGGGTTCTACGATTACATCCACTGACGGCCCAACCGGGCCTGCCCGGCTCAGCCCCCGGCCGACCTGTTGAGAAACGTCTTGCGGGTGGGACGGTCATAGGGCGAATGGAGAGGGAACCGCTCGACCAGATCCCGGGCCTGGCGGACCCACTCATCGCGTTCGATCCGGCCCGGGAAGGCATCGATGGCCTCGTTCACCTTGGCCACATCCGCTTTGCGGAAGGCGGCGAGCTGCTCCCAGGTCTGAATACCGAAGCTTTGCAGGGTCCTCTCCATCACCGGGCCGATGCCGTTGATGACTTTCAGGTCGTCGGTGTGACCGGCTCCGGGTGTACCGAGCTTCGTCGTCCCCTTCTGCCAGGACCGCCGGCCGCTCGGTTCCGCGGACTGTTCGGGCTTGCCCTTCTTCTTGTCGTTCGCCTTGTCCTTCTCCTTGTCCTTCTCCACGGGTGCTTTGGCCGCGACCGTCGTCGCCCGAGAGGCTCGTTCCTCCGCCACGCCAAGGCCACGACGAAGCTCCGCAATGGTCTCGTCGCGCTCGGGCACGAGACGGGCCGTGGCCTCGGCCGCCTCCAGTCGCCGCCGCAGTTCGACAAGGGTGTCGGCGCTGGTCGCCGCGGCGGCTCGGGCCTGCTCGGCGTCGCTTCGCAGTGCCACCAGCTCGGCGTCCAGGGAGGCGACACGGCCCGCCTGAGCCCGCAGGTCGGCCAGCTCGGCCTCCGATGTTCCGAGCTCGCCGGCCATCCGGTCGAGTTCGGCCTGGAGTGCCTCGGCCCGTCGCTCCAACTCGCCGGCACGGACGGCCTCGGCTCGAACCTGATCGAGTTCCGCTTCGAGGCCTGACATTCTGGCGGCCCGGGCCCGGAGCGATTCCAACTCGCCCTCCAAGGAGGCGACCCGGCCGGCCTCGGCGTTCACCGTGGCGAGATCGGCACGGAGACCTTCGATGGTGGCGTCGCGCTCGGACAAACGCACCTGCAACGACTCGTGGTCACCTCGCAACGCGAGGTAGGTCCGTTCGGTCGACTCGAGGTCGGCTATCCGATCCCTGGACGACGACAGCTCGTCTTCCAACTCACGCAAGCCGGCCGCATCGGTTTCGAGGTCGGAGATCGTGTTCTCGAGTTCGGGTATCCGCCCGGCAACGCCCTGGAGGGTCACCAGCTCCGATTCGAGCGTTGACGCCCGATCGGCGTCGGCTCGCAGTCGCTGGACTTCGGCTTCCAATGCGGGGACTCGGGCCGCTTCCTCGGACAGGGCCGAGATGCGGGTCTCCAGCGATTCGACCTTCTCCGCCTCCTCCTGGAGCGACGACAGTCGCTCCTCCAGGCGCGGCACCTTCTCCGCCCCCGTGCGAAACGTGTCGACCTTCGACTCGAGATCGGGGATGCGCACCAACTCCTTGCGATTCGTTTCCAGCTCGGCGCTCAGCCTCTCGGCTCGGGCCTCGGCCGATTTGAGCGAGCTGACCCGAAGCCGTAGCCGGTCGGCCTCGGCATCGGCCTCCAGCAACCGACGTTGGTATTCCGCCCACTCGACCCGCCGGCGGTACCACCACCACAACAGGCCCAGCAGCAGTCCCATGAGGAAACAGAACGCCAGAGCGAGGAAGATGAAGGGGATCAGAAAACCCATCTAGCCGATTACCTTTCGTGAACAAGAATTCGGGACACTGGATGTGATGGCGATCATGAGACAAGCTCCCAGGCGATCCGTCGGTTGCGTTGCTTGTCCTCCGGGGTCACCTCGGGTTCGACCAACAGTTCGGACTCGCCTCGGCCCTCGGCTTCGAGCCGCCCGGCGTCGACCCCGCCGTTGACCACCAGGTGGTCGACGACGGCCTGGGCTCGGGCCTCACTGAGCTGCTGGTTGATCGCGACCGAGCCGTCGCTGTCGGTGTGTCCGACCACTCGCAGACGGCCGACGTCGGGATTGGCGTTGATGAGCTTCGCGGCGGCGGCCAGTGTCGGCACCGAGCGGGAGCGGATCGTGGCCTGGTTGACGTCGAACTCGATCGGTTCGAGGGTGAACAACTCGTTCAGTGACTGATCCACCGTCTTCACCGTCGATCGGTCGACGAACTCGAGGCCTGCGGCGGCGGAGACGACACTCGACCGGGTTATCCAATCCGCTTGCTCGTCGTTCGACACCGCCTGGCCGGTCAGAACCAGCGTGCCGCCCTCCAGCATGACCATCTCGGCGTCGATCACGAGATCATGGGTGACGTGGGCCGCTCCGTACTCGTTGACGGCACTGGTGATCAGGGCATCGCGGGTCGCTTCGTCCGGCACCGTGCCCTCCAGATCGATGGCGGCGGCCGTGGCGGTCGCGGTGACCGTGGTGGCATCGAGACCCGTCGCGGGCGCAGGCCGGGGTCGAGAACCGGACGACCCCCCCTCGGCAGTGCCGTCGATGACGCGGTAGGTCACCTGATCGACTTCGGAGCGGGCTCGCACCGCATCGATCGCAGCTTGTTCGGCCGAAGCCGGGCCTTCGAGCGTGACGTTGAGGCCGTCGCGCCCGATTCCGTCGAATCCGTCGATCCCGATGTAGGAGACGTCGGCCCCCAGGCCGACACCGTCGAGCGCAGCCTCGGCGCCGGTTCTCACGGCACCGGCCACTCGGTTGGCCTCCAGTAACGCCATGACGCCGCAGCAGACGAAGGCTGCGAGGACGACGAACCATCCCCACCTTCCGAATCTACGCATCTGATCTCCCCCTGCAACTAGCCGCCGTGGTGGTGTTGACGGAGTGGCAGCGTGAAAGGTCGCGAAACAAGACCGTGGCCTCGCGGCGGACCTCGTGCACTCGGTGCAGGCGGCATCTTCGCCCTGTATCGCCTCGCCACGTCGTCGGGAACGCCGTGACTCGGTGGTGGGAACGTCGCCTGGACAAGCACCACTGATGGTGTCCTCTGTCGACTTGGTGACCCGAGCATAGCCGACCCGATCATCCCCGAACAGCATGGATCGCGCTGATTGCGGAGCGGCACCGGGACACGTGGGCCGACCTGTCGCTAGAGGTCGAACACCTTGATGTAGTCGATCTCGAAGGTGGCACCGGGAGCACCCAGAGCGCCTGAGGCGAGTGGACCCGGGGTCCCGCCAACGGCGAGGTTGATCTTGATTTCCTCGATCGTCTGATCGAAGGGCGCCGGGTAACCCTGGAGGGTGTCGGCCGCCGAGACGGAGAAGACCTCGTTGCCGTCCAGGTGCCAGGAGAGGTTGCCGTTGTGCCCGTAGTCGAATCGGATCGTGTGCCAGCCGTCGCTGAAGCGGTTCGACATCGCAACCGCCTTGTTCTGCAGCTCATGATCGCCGGACGGGTCGGCGTAATGAAGGCTGAACACGGCTCGACGGGGATCCTCCGCGGTCATCACCTCGAGGAAATCGAGCTCACCTCCTCGGGGCCACGACCCCGCCCAGCTCGACGCCCAGACGGCCGGCCAGAGTCCGGCCTGATTCGCCGGGTCGGGCGGCGTCAGCTTCACTCGGAACTCGATCGCCTGCCCCGGGCTGAACGTGACGCCCCGACTCCGGACCATTCCGGAGGTGACGCTACGGGTCTTCCCGTTTGGGCACGTGACGGTCTCGCTGCTTGCCGTGAGGATCAGGCGACCACCCTCCACCCGCACGTTCTCGGGCCTGTAGCATTGCCGCTCGCCGTTTCCGTCACCGTAGGTCGAGTGCTCGACCTGCCATCGTCGGGCGTCGAGGCTGTTGAAGTTCTCCTGCCAGACCATTCCGGTCGCCGCGCGTGGTGATGTCGACGGCAAGGCTTCCGCCGATGAGGCGGCCGAGGACGTCGACGTGGTCGCCCGCGGAACGGTCGCCTCCGCCGTCAACGGCTCCGACGGGGCCACCGATGATCCGGCCTCCGACGCGGAACCCGCAACCACCGCCGAATCAACGGCTCCCGCCGGCGTACTGCCCGGCAGCGTGATCGGTGCCGTCGTCGACGACGGCTCACCATCGGCCTCGGGGTCGACACTGCGGCGGGGGCCGGCGATGACGAGCGGGCTTCGCCCGCTGGAACTTCGGGCCGACCCGTTACCGGGAGGTGCCTGCTCGACACCCTCAGTCGCCACCACCGCTGCGGTCCCGACCAGCTGGGCGCCGCCGTCACCCACCGAGGCCCCGAACAGGGCCGATGCGGCGACGACGATCGTCACCAGTGCCGTCATGATCGCGTTCGCTGGACGTGGCCCTCGATGAGGTGTTCGCACGCTGTCCGTGGCAGGCGATGCCGTTCGAATCCGAGCGCGCCGATCACGCAGGGTCCCATCGACGATCGCCCCGTCGACCGGAATCGCCTGCGGTTGTTCGATTGTCGCCTTCACTCGATTCCCAACCGACGTCCCATACGGTGTCCCGATCGCAAACAAGCCGTTCCGCCGGCTGCCTCAACCACGTGCCGACCTGGCGACCGACCTTTGGTTCAAATATTGACGAATGCCGATCATAACGACACCGACACCCGTTCGCAATACAACGGTGATAGTCGAGACCGGCTCCCGGCCGCCTTTCCACCCGGCGGATCGGTCGACGCCGGCCCCCACCGACGATGCTCGACGACGACGCTCAGCGTCGGGCCGATGACCGGAGAAGCGTCTCGGCGGTAACCCGCTCGGCCACCGCCATGACCGGCAGCTGGAGCCCGCCCCCCACCAGGTCGGGGAACAGTGATGCGTCGGCGACGACGACCCCGCCGAGGCCGTCCACCGTCCCGGCGTGTCCGGGTTCGGCCCTGGTGACGACACCGGCGAGCGAACTGCCGCCCATTCGACAACTGCCCACGGCATGGTAGACGGGACCGGGATGCCGGATGAGCCAGTCGTCGAGCTCTCCATCCGCAAGGCGGCTGAGATCGTCGATCAGCCGGCGCCCGGTGGAGGGGCGGTCGGCGAGACGAGCCAGACGACTGCAAACCGCCAATGCCCGGCGGCTGCCTTGGCGCAGTCGAACCAGATCGTCGACGTTGGTCAAACGATTCGAGATGAGTCGGGGTGGATCACTCTCCAGATCGAGACGGCCCGAGGACCGAACCGTCGAGGCCATCACCATCACAGCTCCGGTGAGTCCCTCGGGATCCCGAAACGGCCCCATGAGGATCGCCGTGAGATCGGGAGCTGGTTTGGTTGCGTCGGCCGGTCCGGTCGACATCGCGGTCTCCGAACACCATCGAGCGACCCGATGAGGCCGAGGGGCCGCGGCGACGGAGCGCCCGACCGGCCAGGGAAAGGGAATGGCGGCCGCCGCATGGTTCCTGATCCACGTGCCCGCCCGCGGGACCAGGCCGGTGTCGTGCAGGAGCCGGGCTGATCCCACCGATCCGGCGGCGAGAACCACGGTTGACGCGCGGATCGTCTCGCCGTCGTCCAACACGACTCCCCTCGCCGACCCGTCTTCGACCACGATGGCCACGGCAGTACGATTGGCCCGAACCGACAAGTTCGGATCGGCGATCCCGAGATAGGCGTCGGCCACCGAGCGGCGGCTTCCGCCACTGGTGGCCAGAGCGGGCGTCAACAGCCCGCTACGATCCCGATCAAGTGTTGTGCCGGCCGGCTGGAGCCCAAAGCCGCTGAAGCCGTCGTCGAACGCAGCGACCAGAGCCGCGGTCTCTGGATCAGGAGGCCAATCCTCAGGATCCAGTGCCACCAATGCCTTCTCCAGCCAGGGGGTCATGGCTTCCGAGGCCCAGTCGGCGCATCCGTCGAGCTGGGCCCAGCGGTCGTAGTCGGCCCGATCGCCGGGCATCACAAGCATGCCGTTCACGGCCGACCCGCCGCCCCACCGCCGCCCCATCCAGTAGGGTTGCCCAACCTCGCTCTCGGGAATCCCGGCATCGCGAACCTCGCTCAGCGGTGGCCAGAAGCTCTCCCGATGCCGTTCCGGATCGATCAATCCGGAACGACCCGCCGGCTCGAGGCCGGTGGTTGTCGGCCCGGCCTCGATCAAGAGCGTGGAGGCACCTGCTTCGGCCAGCCGCCCGGCGACGACACATCCCGCGGAACCCGCTCCGACGACAAGGAACTGGAACCGGGCCGGCTCAGGCGACACCGGCGGAACCCGTCACATAGTGGACGACGAGTTGGTGGAGCATGAGCACGGCCGATCCGACGATCAACCAGATCGTCCCCCGCCGCCGGAGGTCGGGAAACCGGGGGCTCGTCCGCCACCGGGAATCGGCGTCGGGCGACCGGGCGACCAGCCACTCGACCACCAGGCCGAGCACCGCTCCGGCGGCTCCGATCATGATCATCATCAGGGGTGGAAGGATCAGGTAGAGCCGGGTGAGCTCGGCCAGCTGGGTGTTGAGGGCGTAGACGACCTCCGGACCCGCACCGCCATCGACCCCCGGCGGGACATAGTACACCTCGACCTGCTGACCGACATACGGTCTCGACGACAACCGGGCGTCCTTCCCGACGATCAGTTCGGCTCCGAGATCGGCGGCGGCGGAGGTCGTCAACCGCCCCTCACATCGCCATTGATCCGGACCGAATCCGCCCTCCGATTCGCAGGCGACGACGGTGAAGGTGCCGACTCCGGAGAACGTGTCGTTCCATTCGAGGAGAATCCTGATCCGGGAGAGCGCCGAGAATCCCGCAATCACGGCAACGACCACCAGCGCCCCCGCCACCAGCGGGGCGAGACCCGTGCGGGTCCACTGCGGCCGCTCGGGCCGCCTCGATTGGGCTGTAGCGGTGCCGCTGGTGGTCGCCGTCAACTGTCTCCCTGTGTTCGCCCTGCTGCACCTTCGAAGATAGACGACGGCGTCCTTCGGCAACAGTCGGTCGCTCCGGCCCTCGGGTCACCGCCACCCGTAACCGCGGCCAACCATCTTCCTGCCGGCAGGGTGCGAAAAGACCGACCTCCATGGCAACCCTCCCAGGCAGCGGAGTTTGCGAACCACGAACCCGCGTAGCCGATCCTCCGGATCGGCGTCTAACGGCGGAGGCTGTCGACGGTGTCCTTGACCCGCCGTCCACCGCTCACCGCCAGGCGGATCGACAACGGGGTCATGATCTCCGATCCTCGTACCCAGGCCCGCCGCGATCCGGCACGCCGAGCCACCTCCTCCCACGAGTACGGAGTGGCCAGCGGATGGTAGGAGCTGCCGGCCTCGTCGTGTTCGAAACGCAGATGGGCGATGGAGGTGACCTCGTCGTCGGTCGGTGTGTTCCACCACCGTCCGAGCAGCGTTCGAACTGCGGACCCGAGATCGACCGATTGTGCGGCCCAACGTTCGAGCTGCCGTCGGGTGGGCAGGTTGGCCGCCACAGCCAGCGAGCCGGCCCACAGGTCGGTGCGGTCGCCGTCGTCGGGGAGACGACCGTTCATCGACGGGGAGAACACGAGATCGACGGAGCCGTCGTCGCCTCGTCGATACTCGACAACCCGTGGCTTCCCGGAGGCGGTGAAGGTCTCGACGCACGGCACGCGGGCCGCGACCGTGTTGTCGCCGGTGAGGTCGGCATCGCTGCCGTCACCCTGGAAGGCGAAACGCAAGATGGTGATCTCCCGATCGACTTCGGGAATGATCTTGTCGCCGCCGAAGTGAAGATGGACCGGGTCCGGGGCGCCCGCGGAACGCACAACCGAGGAAATGTGCCAGGCCAGGCGGCCACGCCAGCCGACGTCGACCAGTCCCACCGGCCCGTCCAGCATTCCCTGACCGGCGAGATAGTCGACGGCCAGGACCCGGCGCTCCTCCGAACGGTCCGTGACGATCTCGGCCACCCGGTCGTCGTCGAGCAGCGCGTGCCACTCGTCAACCGCCTCGTCGGGCAACGGCCGGCCGGCCGACCTCTCGGCAAGGCTCCGGTGTGCACCACCGAGGCCGGCGACGTCGTCGGGCTCGAGCCCAATCCTGGCCAACAGCCCGGAGACTGGCACGTCATGAACCTGGGTGACCAGAAAGGCGCTGTCATCGGCCCGTCCGGCCCGCATCCAGTTTTCCACCCCCACCGCCGATGCCGAAGCGAGGCTCCAGTTCATACGCGAACAATGGAGGTAGACGAGGGAAATGTCGGACCAGTGGTCGGACGGCATGGCGCGAGCCATGCGTAGCGGCAATTCACCGTCCCGGGCCAGATAGCCGAGACTCGTGAGCCCGAACTCGCGCGATCGGTGGGTCAACCACAAATTGAAGGCGCTCAGAGCCTGCCCACCGACACCGGCCCCGACCAGCCGGGCTCGGGCCGCCCGTTCGCCCAGCGACCCCGATCGCTGGTCGGCCAGGATGTCGAGTCGGGCTCGACGGGCCGCACCCGCCACCGCCGCACCCTCGCCACCGGCCGAGCGGGTCATGATCGTCTCGTAGCGGTCGAGGTCGGCCTCGGGCAGATGAAAGGGCCGCAAACCGGCGGCGGCCGCCATCGTGCCATCGGCCCACGGATGGTTGCCCAGATGCCACACGGTCGACGGCTGAGCCTCCGGAAAGACACGCGGGAAGAGATCGCCGTCGGACTTGGTTGCGTCCTCCTCGCAGGACGCGACGAGTCGGTCCCCGTCGACGAACAGGCCATGTTCCCGAAGCAGGTCGACCAGGAAGGCGGCCGAACGGTCGGTGTCGGACACGAATGTGACCTGCCCGACCACCGAGCGGATCGCCGCCAGCGCCTCCGGCGCCCCCGGTACCGGACGGCACAACTCCCGCTCCAGTTCCTCGGCGTGGTTGATCGAAGGGGATGCCGGCCCGGTCGCCGTGGCCCGCCGGCGCAGGATCGCCTCCTCGATCGCCCGGTGGCCGGCGAGGTCGCGGATGAGGCAGGTGTCGAACACGTCGATGCTCAGCTCCCGAGGCCGTTCCCGGCGCACGGCGTCGGCAAACTCGGCCCAGCTGACGGCGTCGAATCCCAGGCCGCGGCGGTGAAGCCGGAGCAGCACACGCGGCCCGACCCAGGGTACCGAGGCTAATTTCGTGAGGACCGTTGGGGGCAACACCCCAGTGATCATAGGCCGCTCGTGGCACCTCGGTGACCACGGTCCGGTAACGATGTCGCCGGGACCGGCCACTAGGATGAAGCCCTGATCGAGGCCAACGCCCGACGAGTCGACACCGGAGGAGGTGACATGATGCGACGCCTGACCCAGTTCAGCCACGGAGCCGGTTGAGCGTGCAAGATCAGCTCCACCGAGCTGGCGCACGTGCTGCGCCACCTGCCCACTCCCACCGATGAACGGTTGATCGTCGGCGCCGCGTCAGGTGATGACGCAGCTGTCTGGCGACTCGACGACGACCGAGCGCTCGTTTTCACCACCGACTTCATCACCCCGATCGTCGACGACGCCCGCACCTGGGGACGGATCGCCGCGACCAACGCCGTGTCCGACGTCTACGCCATGGGCGGACGTCCGTTGCTGGCCCTCAACCTGGTGGCGTGGAATTCCGGGGAACTCCCGTTCGAACTGCTGGCCGAGGTGCTGAGCGGTTCGTATGACGTGGCCGAGGCCGGATCCTTCGTGATCGGCGGCGGACACACCGTCGATGACCCGATTCCGAAGTTCGGGTTGGCGGTGCTCGGCGAAGCGCACCCCGATCGCCTGCTGACCAACAGCGGGTTCCGGCCCGGGCAGACGCTGATCCTCACCAAGCCACTCGGGATCGGCATCATCTCCACGGCGGTCAAGAACGGCCACGAGCTGGTCGGCGGCCCGGACCCGGGTCGTCCCGACCGCCCGACTCCACCCGGTCTCGACCGGGCGATCGCGTCGATGACCCGCCTCAACGCGGAGGCATCCCTGGTGGCGCTCGAGGTCGGCGCCACCGGCGCCACCGACGTCACGGGTTTCGGGCTGCTCGGCCACCTCGGACGGGCCGCCCTCGAATCCGGCGTCGACGTGGTCATCGAGGCGACGGCGGTGCCGGTCATCGACGGTGTCCGTGAGCTGGTGTCCGCCGGCATGGTACCGGGAGGAACCCGGCGCAACCTCGACGGGGTGGCGGAGCGGGTGCGGGTCGACGGCCACTCCCCCGACGCCACAGCGGGCCCCTCCGACGACCTGCTGATCCTGGCCGACGCCCAGACCTCGGGTGGGTTGGTGTTCGGTTGCCCGCCCGACCAGGTCGACGCGGCGCTCGAACGGCTGCTCGCCACCGATCACCAGGCGGCGGCCATCGGCTCGGTTGAACGCGGGGGCTCGATTGCCCCGAACGACATCGGATCGATCCGCATTCGGTAGGTCGGGCCCACGCTCCGACCGCTCGATCCCGCTAGCCGGCTGCAGCGAGACGGCGACCACGCGCGGCCATCTCGGTCAACACCCGCTCGCGGTCGACCGTCTGGAGGCGCCGGTCCCGGACCACTCGATCACCGGCCACCCAGACATCGGTGACGTACCGGCTCGATCCCGCGAAGACCAGATGGGTCAGCAGATCCTCGCCCGGTTCGAACACCGGATTGTCGAGATCGATTCGTATGACGTCGGCCTGGGCGCCGACGGAGAGGTGACCAACGTCGGACAGACCGATAGCGGCCGCCGATGCCCGGGTGGCGAGCGACAGCGCCGTGGCGGCCGGCATCGCCGAAGGATCGAGCGAACGACCACGGGCCAGGAGAGGGGCCATCTTGAGTTCCTCCCAGAGATCGAGGTTGTCGTTGGACGCAGGACCGTCGGTGCCCAGGCCAACAACGATCCCCGCTGCCAGCATCTCCCGCACCGGGGCCATGCCCGAGCCCAACTTCAGATTCGACAGCGGGCAATGGGCAACGGCCGCCCCCGTTTCGGCGAGGATGCGTCGATCGTGGGCGTCGAGCCACACGCCGTGGGCAACCACCGTCGACCCCTCCAACGCGCCCACCTCGGCAAGCAGTGCCGTGGCCGGACGACCGTACCGTTCGATGACGAGCTCCCGTTCGGCCTTCGTCTCCTCGAGGTGGATGTGGAACAGGGCATCCGCGGCGCGGGCCTCGGCGGCGATCTCGCCACACTGCTCGGGCGTGAGGTCGTACACCGAGTGCGGGGCGAATCCGACGGTGATCCGACCATCGGGATCATGACGAGTTCGGTGGAAGGCGACGATCTCGGCCAAACGACCTTCGACTCGACCGTCGGGACTGAGCGCCGAGATCACCCCCGGGGTGACCACGACCCGCCCGCCGGTGAGCGCGACGGCGTCGGCGACCTGTTCCTCGAAAAGGTACATCTCGCAGCTTGTGGTGACGCCCGACTCGAGCATCTCCATCGACCCACCGACCATTCCCCACCAGGCGTCCTCCGGCGTCATCCGGGCCTCCCGGGGCCAGACGCCCTCCCGGAGCCACACCGCCAGCGGCAATCCGTCGCCAACCGAACGGACGAGCGTCATCGGCGTGTGGGCGTGGGCGTTGACGAGTCCTGGCATCAGGAGCCCGCCCAGCCGCTCGACAACGTTGGGTTCCGGACCGAGATCGACGATCGGCCCGACCGCGGCGATACGTCCGTCGGATCCGATGTCGATACCGGCTGCGGGCATCAGCTCGACGTCGTCGGCCATGGTGAGGACGTAGTCGGCCTCGAGACGCCGCACCGCGGCCACCATCAGGTCGACTCCCGCCGATACACCTCGAGCGCCCGGGTGACGAGGCTGTAGACGACAGGGGCCCGCCGGTCCAGCGCTTCGATGATGTCATCGACCGACACGGGAGTGTTTGCGACACCGGCGGCGTGATTCGAAACGAGTGCCACGGACGCGTAGGGCAGACCCACCTCGACGGCCAGGGCCACCTCGGGATAGCCGGTCATGCCGACGACCTGGCCGCCGAGTCGACCCATCATCGAGATCTCCGCTTTCGTCTCGAAGCGGGGACCGTTGGTACAGCAGTACACGGCCTCGGGTTCCACGTGGATGCCGAGCTCGGCCGCCGCGGTCAGCATGGCCTGCCGCAGGTCGGGGTCGTACGGATCGGACATGTCGGTGTGGACGACCGGCGACGCCACCGGAATCGGCGCCGGAGCCGAACCGTCGAAGAAGGTCTCGATCCGTCCCGAGGTGAAGTTGATCACATCGGACAGCACCGCCATCGTGCCTTCGCCCCATGCCGGTTCGATCGAACCGACCACCGCCGTGGCCAGCACCGCCCGTGCGCCGGCCTGGTGGAGCGCGGCGATGTTGGCCCGGTAGTTGATGGCATGCGGCGCCACGGAATGATCCGAGCCATGACGGGGCAGAAAACAGACCTCGAGGGAACCGAGGCGCCCCGACGTCAACCGGACAGGCGGGCCGTACGGCGTGTGGACTTCCTCGACCGTGCGATCGACGAGTCCGGGTAGGTCATAGAGGCCACTACCGGTGATCAGACCAAACATGGTCGCACAGTGTAAGTCATGTCGACGGTCCCGGGTGATCCGTGACCGGCCGGTTCGGCGAGCGGGTCGCCCGACGGCGAATGCTCCGTCAGGCCGCCGAGTCCTCGGACACCTCGCCGCCGGCCATCAGCAGGCCGATCTCCTCCCGGGTCGTGGTCGCGGGGTCACGTTCGGCCACGATGCGGCCCTCGTAGATCACGGCGATGCGGTCGGAGAGACTGAAGATCTCGTCGAGTTCGGCCGAGACGAGCAGAACCGCCAACCCTTCGTTGCGAGCCGCGATGAGCTGACTGTGGATGAACTCGATGCTGCCCACGTCGACACCGCGGGTCGGCTGGGAGGCGACCACCAGCTTGTTGTCGTCGCTCAGTTCCCGGGCCACGATCACCTTCTGCTTGTTGCCACCCGACAGCGACTTGACCGGCGTGTGGATGTCGGGGGTTCGGATGTCGAACCGCTCGACGAGCATCTCGGCCTTCTCGTCGACCTCGGTGAAGTCGCGGACGCCGCGGTTGGCGAACGGAGGCTCGTAGTAGTGGGTGAGCACCAGATTGTCGGCGATGGAATAGACGCCGACGAGGCCGTCGCGCTCCCGGTCCTCCGGTATGTACGCCACTCCCATCTCGCGTACTTTGCGGGGCCTGTTGACCACCTGGCGACCGTCGATCGCAACGCTGCCGCCGATGATCGGCCGAATGCCGGTGATGGCCTCGACGAGCTCACGCTGCCCGTTGCCCTCGACGCCGGCGACACCGAGGATCTCGCCGGCCCGCACCTCGAAGGACGCTCCCTCGACCTTCAGCTGGCGGCGGTCGTCGCGAACCTGCAGGTCGTTGACCGACAACACGACCTCGCCGGCTTCCCGCGGCGGCTTCTCGACGCTGAGCACCACCGAGCGACCGACCATCATCTCAGCCAGCGATTCGGTGGTGGCGTCGGCCGTCAACGTGCGACCGACCGACTTCCCCCGACGCAAGACGGTCACCCGGTCGGTGACGGCCAGAATCTCCCGCAGCTTGTGGGTGATGAAGATGATGCCGACGCCGCCGGCCGCCAGATCGCGCATGATGGCGAGCAGCTCATCGGTCTCCTGCGGGGTCAGGAGCGCGGTCGGCTCATCGAGGATCAGCAGCTCGGCACCCCGGTACAGGGCCTTCAGGATCTCGACCCGCTGTTGAATGCCGACCGGAATGTCAGCGACCACGTCGGTCGGATCGACGGCCAGCCCGTACCGCTGGGACAGTTCCCGAACCCGGGCCTCGGCCGCCCGCCGGTTCATGAAGCCGCCGGCGCGCGTCGTCTCCGCTCCCAACACGATGTTCTCGGCCACCGTCAACGGGGGAACGAGTTGGAAGTGCTGGTGAACCATGCCGATGCCCTTGGCGATGGCATCACCGGGATCCGCCGGTTTCAACTCCTCACCCCGGAACAGGATGGTTCCCTCGTCGGGCTCGTGGATGCCGAAGAGCATCTTGACCAGGGTCGACTTGCCGGCGCCGTTCTCACCGAGCAGGCCGAGAATCTCGCCCTCGTACAACAGGAGGTCGACCTTGTCATTGGCCACCACCCCGGGAAACCGTTTGGTCAACCCTCGCATCTCCAGCAGCGGCACCTCACCGGGTCGCTCGAACGATGTTTGGCCGGCGGAAGCCCCTTCTCCCACCTCGGAGCCTTCGGCCGGATCACCACGATCGGACATGGTCTACTCCTTCTCGTAGTGCTGGCCGATGGCGGCCGGCGGACGGACCGAGATACCGGCGATGGCCAGCACGGCGATGGTGAGCGCGAACGGGATCATGCCGAAGAACTGGGGTGGGATGTCGAACACCTGCTTGAACTGGAGCTGGGCCTGTAGGGCGTTGAAGAAGCCGAACAGCAGGGCGGCGGCCAGCACGCCGGTGGGCCGGTAGCGACCGATGAGCATTACGGCCAGGGCGATGAAGCCTTTGCCGTTCGACATGCCCCGGTTGAAGACCCCGGCCGATTGGATCAGGGCGATACCGCCCAACCCGGCCAGCATCCCGGCCATCGTGAGGTTCAGGTAGCGCAGGCGGAAGATGTGGACCCCGACGGTGTCGGCGGCGCTGGGATGCTCGCCCACCGCCCTGGTGCGGAGCCCCCAGCGGGTACTGAACAGGGCGATGTGAACCACCGCCACCGCCACCAGAGCGGCGTAGGTCAGCGGACCGTGGTTGAACAGCATCGGGCCGACGAGCGGCAGGTCGGTCAGGAACCCGAGGGAGATGGTGGGAATGGTGTTCATCGTGCGATTGGGCACGTAGAAGAAGCTGGTGGCACCGATGGCGAAGATGTTGATCACCGTGCCGGCGATGATCTGGTCCATCCGCAGCCGGACGGAGGTCCAGGCGAGGAACGTGCCGGCGAGTCCGGCGGCGGCCAGCGCGGCCACCACGGCGAGGATGATGCTGCCCGAGTACGAGCCGACCATGAAGCCGCAGAAGGCCGAGAGCAGCAACTGGCCCTCGATGCCGATGTTGATGATGCCCGAGCGCTCCCCCATCAGACCGCACAGGCCGGCGAGAATGAGCGGGGCCGCCTCCCGGACCGTCCGGGCCATGACCGCGGTGGTCTGGGTGCCATCCCACCGGTACGAGACGATGAGTGCCACCACGAGGACCCCGAGCCCGGCAAGGGTCTTGGCGTTGCGAACCACAAAGCTGTTCGCGTCGATCATGGATCGGGTCAGAGGAGGAGCCGAGGCTGTCACTGGTCTACCTTCCGATCCCACAAGAACGACTTCAGCGGACGACGTTTCGCCGAATGGCGAAACTCGGTAAGCCGGGGCTCCGGCACGGCGACGGTCATGTCGTCCCCCAACCGGTGGCCAGATCCACTCCCGTGTCGACGTCCTCACCTTCGGACAGCTGCAGGATCCACCGCACCACCGACGGGGCGGCCACGAAGAACAGGATCATTGCCTGGATCACGTTGATGACCTCCGGTTCCACATCGGTTCGAGCCTGCATGAGCGTCGAACCCGCGTCCATTGCCCCGATGAGCAAAGCGGCCGGGATGACCGCCAGGGCGTTGGTTCGTGCCAGCAGGGCAATGGTGATGCCGTCGAACCCGAGACCGGTCTGGAAGCCGGGCTCGAAGCGACCGTTGACTCCCAGCGTCTGAATGGCACCGCCCATGCCGGCCAGGAAGGCGCTGATCCCCATCGTGATCACGATGATCCTGGTGACGCTGATGCCGGCGTAGGCGGCGGCCTTGGGGTTGCTCCCGACCGTCTTGACCTCGAAGCCGAGCGTGGAACGATTGACCAGCCACCAGATTCCGACGGCGGCCAGAACGGCGACCAGGAAGCCGGTCGGCAGGCCGGCGATCCGGGGCAGGTCGGCGCTGTCCTGAACCAGCGGGGTCCGGGCGATCGCGCCTCCCTCCGGGTCCTTCCACGGTCCGTCGCGGCTCACCAGCCATTCCGTGAAGTTGGCGGCCACGAAGTTCAACATGATCGTGCTGATCACCTCGTGCACACCCCTGGTGGCTTTCAGCAGACCGGCCAACCCACCGAGCACGGCGGCCGCCAGGCCACCGACGATCAGCGCGGCCGGTATGTGGATCACCGCGGGCAGATCGAAGTTGAATCCGACCCAGGCCGAGAAGGCGGCCCCGAGGAGCAGCTGGCCCTGGCCCCCGATGTTGAACAACCCGGCCTTGAAGGCAAAGGCCACGGCCAGGCCTCCGAGCACCAGCGGGGTGGCCTTCTCGAGGGTTCGGCCGATGGCGTCGGAGCCACCCAACGCGCCCTCCACCATGCCGCCGTAGGCCACCAGCGGATTGTCGCCCGAGACGACGATCAGGATGGCGCCCACGATCAAGCCGAAGGCGACAGCAAGTAGCGGCATCACCACGATCCGCCAATTGGGCACTCTCACACGTCTCTCCCCACACCGAAAACGAAATTGGTGCCCAAGCCTAGCTTGGGCACCAATCCGATGGAAGTACCAACGTCGAACCGGTCGGAGACCGACCGAGTCGCCGATCCGGAGGATCGGCTTCACGAGTTTGCGTTTCGCAAACTCTCTAGCTGTGCCGGGGTGCGCTGGAGATCTGTTCTCCTGCGACCTGCTACGGGGCGTATCCGGTGGGTACGTCGCCGGCGAGCACCAGCGGGGTCAGGTCTTCGATGGCCGACTTGACCTCGGCGGGGATCTCGCTGTCGAAGTCGTGGTACTCGGCCAGGCCGACGTCGCCGATGTAATTGCCCGATGGCGGGTTGCCGTCGACGTACTGCTGCACGATGTCACGGACGCCTGGGGTGATCAGCTTCATGGCGCTGGTCACCAGACAGGGCTGAGCCTCGGGAACGGTCTCCCACTGGTCGGTGTCGACACCGATGCAGAAGGCGGCACCACCATCCTTGGCCACTTCCTGCAGGGCACCATTGCCGGTCTGGCCGCCGGCGCCGAAGACGACGTCGGCACCGTTGTTGATGGCTTGACGGGCGGTGTCGGCACCCCAGGCGGGGTCGGTGAAGGCCACGTCGAGGCCGCCGGGATGGTAGGTGGAGATGACCTCGGCGTCAGGGTTGCTGTAGGCAACGCCACCCTCGAAGCCCTCCTTGAAGGCCACCACGGGCGGAACCAGATCGGTACCGAGCACCTGGGCGACCGTGCCGCTCTCGGTCAGCAGACCGGCCAGCGCACCGGCCAGGAAGCCGGCCTGATCCTCGGGGAAGATCAAACCAGCCAGGTTCGGCACGGCCTCGGCCTGGAACTGATCGACTCCGATGAAGTAGGTGTCAGGGTTCTCGGCTGCAGCGATGCTGGTGGCCTCGCCAAGGGCGAAGCCGACGGTGACGATGACGTCATAACCCTGATCGATGAAGCTCCCGATGTTGGTTGCGTAGTCGGTCGAATCCTGGGTCTCGATGAAGTCGACGGTGGCGCCGAGCTCGGACTCCGCCAGTTTCACGCCCTCCCAAGCCGACTGGTTGAAGCTCTTGTCGTCGATCTTGCCCACGTCGGTGACCACACCCACGCACAGCGTCTCCTCGGACGCGCAGTCGCCGTCGGCACCGCCGGTCGTGTCCTCGGTGGTGTCGTCGGTCATCGCCTCGGTGGTGTCCGTGGTGTCGTCGGTCATCGCCTCGGTGGTGTCCGTGGTCTCGTCTGTGGTGTCGGTCGCTTCATCGGTGCTGTCTGAACCGCAGGCAGCAACGAGAAGCCCCAGAGCCGCCAGTACGGCCAGCAGCTTCATCCAGGTCTTCATAGCTGAACTCTCCTCTTCAAAGGTCTTGATGTGATGAATGTATCGCCATTCCCGAGAACTGACGGCGCGGCGTTTTGAACCCGTCATGTGACGTACGGTGCCGATTTCGTCGATGTCGGAGAGCCCTTCTCCAGGTTGTTCAACACCGCGGTTTCGACGTCAAACCCTCTCGATCAGTCGACAAGAGACGCCACTGGACCCTGGCTCCAGAGAGCCGAGGTCCAGCGAACCAGGATCCCGGTCTCCCGCCGGCAGGCTCAGGAGTTGCGTCGACGGTTGGGCATGTGATCCCCGTACAGATCGCTGTAGGCGACGTAGCGCTCGTTCAACTCGTCGACGTTCGCCGCCAGATCCCAGAGGTTCGATTCGATGATCTCGTCGAATCGAACCCGCAGCTGCCACTGCACCGGATCGGTGATGTGTCGATGGCGCAGCCGGATGAGCACTCGGTGCAGCAGCCCGACCGGAGCAATCGGTGGTGGATTGCGGCGCCGGTGACGATCGTGCACACCAGAGGCATCGGTCACGTCGCCACCGAAGTTGAGTGGTCGGTACAATCCGCTGATCTCGAGTCTTCCGTTTCGTCGCTACCTACCGACGCCAACCACCCGACCTGACGACGGCGTCCGACCGGGGACAGCGCCGGAACGTCGAGTCGGAGAAACCGAGTTCGTGTTGCTGATGGCGCTGATCAGCGCCCTGACGGCCTTGGCCATCGACATGTTGTTGCCGGGATTCTCGGGGATGCGTGAGGCGTTCGGACTGGCTCCCGACGCCACGGATCTTGCGGCAACCATCACCGTCTTTTTCGTCGGCAACGGGATCGGCAACCTGATCTACGGGCCGATGGCCGACGCCTGGGGCCGCAAGCCGGTGCTCGTCGCATCCCTCGGGTTGTACGGCGTCGCTGCTCTTGCCGCCACCTTCGCTCCCAACCTGACCGTCCTCCTCGCAGCCCGTTTCGTGTGGGGTGTGGGAGCGGGAGGCCCAAGGGTGCTCACCCAGGCCATCGTGCGCGATCGGTTCTCGGGTGATGCCATGGCCCGGGTGATGTCCATGATCCAGGCCGCGTTCTTCATCGGCCCGGTCGCCGCCCCACTCATCGGGGCCGGCCTGGTCGCCATCGGCTCGTGGCGCTGGGTGATGGCGTTCGGTGTGCTCAGTGCACTGACGACAGCGGTCTGGTCACTCCGGCTGCAGGAGACGCTCCCGCAGGAGCGTCGTCGCCCACTCACGCCTCGGGCCATCACCGGCGGGGTCGGTGCCGTGCTCAGCCATCGGCCCACCCTGCTGTTCTCGCTTTCGCTCATGTTCCTCTCCGGGGCCTTCTTCTCCTTTCTCTCCAGCAGCGAGCTGATCTTCGAGGATGTGTTCGGGCACGGCGACTGGTTCGTCACCTACTTCTCGGTCATGGCGGTGCTGCTGGGGTGCATGAGCCTCGGAATCAATCGGCTGCTACGCCGAGTGCCGGCCGGTCGAGTCACGATGGTTGCAGGAGCGGGCTTGATCGTGTTCTCCGCGGCCCGGGTGGTCCTGGCCCAGCTCTCCGAGGGCGTTCCGCCGTTCTGGCTCTGGATTGTGCTGTTCTCCCTCTCGAACGTGTGCGTTGTCGCCACGTTCCCGAGCCTGAACAGCCTGGCCCTCGAACCCATGGGTGGGCTGGCGGGAACGGCGGCTTCGGTGATCGGCTTTCTCACCTCGGTGGGCGGCGCCGGGCTGGCCATGATCACCGACCGCCGACTCGGGGGCACCGTCGCACCACTGGCATTCGGTTATCTGCTGTACGCGACGATCGCCTACTGCTGTCAGCTGTTGGCCCTGCGTCGACCGGCAAACGTCGTCGGGACCGTCACCCCGGGTTGAACGCCGTGCCGAGGAGGCACTGGGTGGCCACGGCGACCAGGCCGGCGTCGTCGTACACCCGAGTGACGGTCAAGCCGGCGCCACCGAGCCGCGGATGGGTGACGGCGTCGAGCAGCAGCCAGTCTCCAACGGCGGGAGCCACGAACGCCACATCGAGATCGGCGTTGATCAGGCCGAACCCGCCGGTCGGGTTGAAGACGGCGCTGATTCCCGATCCGACATCGACCGAGCCCATCACCCGCTGAACACCGGTCGTCTCGACGTCCGCGAGAACTGGGTACCTCAACCGGACCCAGTCCTTCGCCGGACCGACGTCGTCGAAAGCGCCGGCGGCGAACCGATGTTCCAACCCGTCTCGGTGGAAGACCGGCTCGTCGGGAGCGGCGGCCCAATGAGGAGCTGGTGTGCTCTCGATGTCGCGCCAATGCGGATGGTCGGGGCGCTCCGGCCGCCAACCCGGTTCCGGCCCGTGACCCGCCGCGAGGACCAGAGCCGTTGCCCGGGCGACGGGGCGAGACCGGTGCCGGAGTTCCGCCTCGACGTGGGCGACCCGGCGACTGACAGATCGACGTTCGACGACCCCCTGCAGAGGTTCGACGGGAATCCCGGTCAGCAGGTCGACCCGGATCCGAGCCAATGCCTCGCCATCACCCAGGGTCGCTTCGCAGAGATGGCCGAGAAGGGCGGAGGGCGGGCCTCCGTGTTGTGCGTCGGGCCACCACGGACCCGTCGTGATCGGCATCGGAGCGAACGTCGACACGGCTTGCCGCCAGTAGAGGCTATGCGGTCCACCCGACACCGGGTTGGTCCCGTCTCCCACCCCGGATTCGGGCGGTCGATCGTCGAAATTCGTCATGGCCTCCCCAGTCTTGCCCGGAGCCGGTCGGAGATCCACATCGACCTGGTGCCGCATCGGAATCCGCGGCTCGGCCCGCTCAAGCGATTTTCGGCTCCGTCGATACTACTAGCGTGTTTCGCTCCCGATCACACGCCGCCGGCGCGTCGGCAGCCCACCGGGTTCTCGCCGAGGATTGGCTCGCCTGGGCCGCTGTGCTCTGCGTCTTCGCCGTCGACAGCCTCACGCCAACCGGTTTCGCCGTCGGGGTGCTCTATGTCGCGGTCGTCGCACTCAGCACGATCTCGGAGCGCATTCGAACCATGCCGCTCGGAGTTGCCAGCAGTGTGGCTGTATTGATCGGGTTGGCAACGCCCACGGGCGGCGTGCCAACGCCGACCGACGTGTTGAATCGCGGTCTGTCGATCGGTGCCATTTGGGCGGTTGTCGCCGTGGCCGGTCGACTGGGTGCCACCACCGACGATTTGAACGACTCCCGGGCCCGCATGGCTCACATGGTGGCGGAGATCGACGAATACGCCATCATTGCGCTCGACACCAACGGGCGGGTCGCCGAGTGGAACCGCGGCGCAGCGAGAATCAAGGGTTACCGGGCCGAGGACATCATCGGCCGGTCGTTCGAAGTCTTCCACCCGGTCCAGGATCGGGACGCCGGTGTTCCCGCTCGGCTCCTGGCCCACGCTCGGGAGGAGGGA
>JBFHME010000023.1:0-29728 GCA_041594435.1 Acidimicrobiales bacterium | reverse complement strand
CCGACGGCGCCCGTGTCGACGAGGCGGCCCGCCAGGCCGCGTCTGACCGGGCGGCCCCGGTCGCGGCCGAGCTCGACTCGATTCCTCCGGCCGAGGACGGTGTCGAGATCGCCGTCGATCCTGCTCCCACGGCCGACGTCCCGGTGCTCGGCCCCGAGGCCACCGAACCCGGTCGGATGAACGACGCCGACGAACTCGACCTGCTTGGCTCACACGAAACCCCGGTCCCCGGTTACATCCTGTTGGCCGACTCGGTGGACGAGTTGACCCGGACGTGCGGCATGATCCTCCAGATCGAACCCGACGGAACCGGTTCCGTCACCAACCACCTCAACGAGACGATCCAGGTGACACCGATCGGCGTCACCGAGGCGTTCGCTCACGACATGGCGACCCGCATCGCCGACATCCTGACCGACAGCTTTCTCTAGCGCCCCTGGTCGGCCGGGCGATGTCGCCGTCAGGCCTTGGCGCCGATACCGACCCGAGCTTCGCCGTTGGCCCACTCGGGCCAGCGTTTGCGGCTGTTTTCGGCGAGACGGTGCATCAATGCGATCGCGCCCGGATCGTCGTCGCCGGGCCGGGTCTCGATCGCACCGTCTTCGATCATGGCGTTGATCACGGCCCGACCGAGATCGGTTCGAACGATGGTGAGCGTCCAATCGGTCTCGTTGCCGATGCCCCCGGTGGAGATATCGGCATGTTCGGCTGCGAAATCGGGGCAGTGGTTGCAGCCCTCACGGGTCCAGGCGTGGCACTCCTTCAGGTTGATCTCGTGATAGTCGCCGTTGTCCATCCAGACCTGGAACACACCCTTGATGTTCATCTTCACGATGTTCTCCTTGCGGAGCCCGTACTTCAGGTGGAACAGTTCGTCGAACATCGAATCATCGAAGCTCTTCGAACACAGGAGTCCGATGTTGAGCTTGATCGGCTTCGACACCTTGCCGGCCCGGCGGTGCCACATGACCGGTCCGATCGAGGTCTGGCAGCTCATCCCGACCAGCGCCAGGCTTTCGAGGCCCCGCTCGACGGCCTCCTCGTAGGCAATGGTGTTGGCCGAGTAGGTGTAACGGCTGCCGGCTCCGGCGATCACCTCGTCACGGTTGGTGGCCACGCCCGGCTTGGCCTTCCAGCCGCCGGTGCCGCCTTCGAGCACCGACACCAGTGCCCCGTCGATGATCTTGTTCTCGAGACACCAGATCAGGATCGACGAGACGAGCCCACCGTCCTGGCCGGCCTCGTAGACCGAGTCGTCGGAGGCCCTCACCAGGAGGATGTCTTTGTAGATGCCGGACATCTCGTCGTCGTGACGGGTTCGACCGTGGAGGTGTTCATCGGCTTCGGTCTCCCACGAGCGGAACCGGGGACAGGCTCTTGTACAGAGCGTGCAGCCGTTCTCGCCGTGGCCGCAGTTGTCGGGGCCGAGCTCGTCCTCCAGGTGAAACGGCTTGTAGGCGCCCGGTTCGTGCTTGTAGCCGATCACATCGTGGGGACAGGCGATCACACAACCGGCGCAACCGGTGCACAGACCGGAGGTGATGACCTCCTCGTACAGCTCTTTCCACTGGAACGTCCACCGCTGCTTCGTTTCGGCCATCGGGACCAACCTAGCGGAACCTGCTCCACGAGGAGGAACCTGCCCACCCCTTCCGGCGGCTCGGAGCTGCGGTTTCGGTGATCGTGAACGGCCGGTTCGTGATTCCGTGGGTTTGGGGCCGCCCAATGAGGGCGGTCGAATGGCGAAGGTCGATCAGAGGTCGGCTTCGACGGTGAAGCACTCGGCCACCAGACGGGCGATCTCGTCGGGCAGTGCCGCGCCGGTGGCCGTGGTATCGCCCGACCCGTCGACCGCGGCGTCGTCAGATTCAGGAGTCGACGTCGACGACGGGGCTTCGGCCAGGCGTTCGCTCATCTGCTGGAACCGATCGAACGAAACCTCGTCCTCGATTCGGTCATAGACACAGCCGCAGACGTCGCTCAACAACCGGGGGTCATCGATCGGTCGGCTGCACGCCGCCAGAAAGGCCTCGCGATGGGCCGCAGTGTAATCGGTGGGTACCTCCTCCGAGCAGGCCGCGAGGCTCATCATCGCCAAGCCAACGCAACCGAGGACGGCCACCCGACAGGCCACACGATGCGGTCCGATCTTCACCCGCCCCACGATAGGTGTTCATTCACCGACCTCGGTCGATCCGAACGCCAGTTCCTTCGCCCGGGCGAACACCGCGTCGAGCATCTCCTCGGTGAGTCGTCCCGTGAACGTGTTCTGTTGACTGACGTGGTAACTGCAGACGATCCAGCAGCCGTCATCGAGTTCGATCTCGACACCGTGGCCGAACCTCGGCCTCGGCGTCAGGTCGAGGTGGCGGCACAGCGCCTGGAAACCGAAGCCTCCCAGTGCCACGAACACCTTGGGCTGGACGACGGCAAGCTCCCGTTCGAGGAACGGTTTGCAGCGGTCGCGCTCACCGGCCGTCGGCTTGTTGGCAGGCGGAGCGCACTTGACGGGCGACGTCACGAGCGCGCCGGTCAAAACCAGGCCGTCGTTGCGATCGACGCTGGTCGGCTGGTTGGCCAATCCCGCCCGGTACATCGCCCGGAACAACCAGTCACCCGAACGATCGCCGGTGAACATCCGCCCCGTGCGGTTCGCTCCGTGGGCGGCGGGAGCCAGCCCGATCACCGCGATCCGGGCCCGGGGGTCACCGAACGGTGGAACGCCACGACCCCAGTAGTCCCAGTCGGCGTAGGCGGCGCGCTTCTCGACCGCCACCTGCTCACGCCATTCGACCAGCCTCGGGCAGGCCCGGCACGCGGCGACCTCGCGCCCGATCCGATCGAGGGAGTCCGGACCGTCCCCGTCGGATTCGCCGATCACCCGTTCACCGTCGCTGCCCGTGTCACCGTGAATGCCCGACATGGTAGGCCGCGACGATAAGGTTTCCAGTAATGGCACGCAGCTCGTCCAAGAAACCGACGCTGGTCCTCCTGGTCCGGCATGGTCGCACGCCGACGACCGGCCAGGTCCTCCCCGGCCGGGCCCCCGGACTCCACCTCGGGGAGGAAGGCCTCGCCCAGGCCGAAACCGCAGCCACCCGCATCGCCGACCTGGCCTTCCGGGGAAAGGCCCACCACAAGCGTCGGCCCAAGAGCCGGGTCGCCGCCGTCTACGCGTCGCCGATGGAACGGACCCGGGAGACGGCGGCACCGATCGCCTCGGCGGTCGGCCATCGCGTACGGTCCAACAAAGGCCTTCTGGAAGCCGACTTCGGCTCCTGGACCGGTCGCAAACTCTCCGAACTCAACAAACTGCCCGAATGGCAGCAGGTCCAGAAGTACCCGAGCGGCTTTCGGTTTCCCGACGGCGAATCGTTCGCCGAGATGCAGCAGCGGATCTGCGGGACCATCCAATCGTTGGTGGCCCGCCATCCGGGTGAAACCATCGTCGCGGTCTCCCACGCCGACCCGATCAAGGCCGCCGTCGCCGACGCCATGGGCACCCACCTCGATCTGTTTCAGCGGATCGTGGTCGGCCCGTGCTCGATCTCAGCCATCCTGTTCGGTCGGACCGGGCCGGTGGTGCTGTCCGTCAACTCCATGGGCGACGACCTCAAGTCCCTGGTACCCAGCTAGCGAGTCAACGAAGACGCCATGGCCGACTCTCTCGAATTCCGCAACACCACACGTTTCATACCCGGCACCGTCGGCGAGCCCGGCCAGCGGGTCTTCTTCCTCCAGATCGGCGACGAGGTCGACATGGTCACGCTGAAGTTGGAGAAGCAGCAGGTTCGCGCCCTCGCTCAGTTCCTGCGAACCGTTCTCGACGACCTCCCGTCCCCCACCCGTCAGCCCGGTTTGAACGAGTTCCGGCCGCCGGAAGAAGCCGACTGGGTGGTCGGCCAGATCGCCGTCGGTGTCGACGAGGCGGAGGCCAAGGTCGTGCTCGTGATCGACGAGCTGATTCCCGACGTCGACAGTGATGACGAGTTCGAGATCGAACTCCAGGAGCATTTCGGCTTCGAGGAGTCGGCCGGTTCGCAGGTCCGGGCCCATGTTTCGGTCGACCTGGCCGCAACCTTCATCGTTTCCTCCGAGGAGCTGATGGCGTCGGGCCGGCCGCCCTGTTCGCTGTGTGGTCAACCGCTCGATCCCGAGGGCCACGCCTGCCCCCGGTTGAACTGATCTTCAGCGACCCCATGGATCCCGGCACGGCCCACCATCCATCCGCCGACGATCCGTCGGACGAAATCGACCCGACGCCGCCACCGGGCCCGGCGTTCGGTTATGAGCCCGATGAACTCATCGACCTCTTCCAGAACGGCGAAATCGAGATCGAGGGCCGCATGGCCGACAGCTCGAATGCGACCTTGCTGGTTGTCGTCCACGAAGGCTCCGGAGGCCGCAGCCACCGGGCCATCTACAAACCGGGTTCCGGTGAGCGACCCCTCTGGGATTTTCCTCCCGGTCTGTACAAGCGCGAGGTCGCCATGTACCGGCTGGCCCATCAGATGGGATGGGATGTCGTGCCCCCGACCACGATCGCGGACGGCCCCATCGGCGAAGGGTCGGTCCAGGCCTTCGTCAACGCCGACTTCCGGCACCACTACTTCTCGCTTCACGAGGAGGGCATCGGTACCGGCGATCTGAAGACGCTCTGCGCGCTCGACATCGTGTCCAACAACACCGATCGGAAGTCGGGCCACTGTCTGTTGGGATCGGACGGGCGGATCTACGGCATCGATCACGGCCTGTCGTTCCATGCCCAGTTCAAACTGCGCACCGTGATGTGGGACTACGTGGGTGAACCGCTGCCGGCCACCGTGATCGCCGGATTGGAGAAGCTGGTGGCCGAAGGCGTTCCCGTCGACGTGTGCTCGCTGCTCGACCGATTCGAGATCGACGCGGTCGTGGCCCGAGCCAAGGCACTGCTCGAGGCCGGATGCTATCCCGACGACGAGACGGGCGGTCGGCGCTGGCCGTGGCCGCTCGTGTGAACGGCCCCTACTCGGCGGTTCCGTAGCGGGCTTCGGCGGCCCGAATCTCCGTCCACGCCGATTCCCGGCCCCCCCAGTTGCGAACGTCCGTGCTCTTGGCCGGCTCAAGATCCTTGTAGATCTCGAAGAAGTGGCCGATCTCGGCGATCAGATGCGACGAAGCATCGGACAGGTCCCCCACCGATTCCCAACGGGGATCGGTCGCCGGGACCGAAAGGATCTTGGCGTCGGGCCCCGCTTCGTCAACCATCCAGAAGACACCCACCGGTCGCGCCCGAATGTGGCAACCGGGCACCGTCGGTTCGTTCGACAGCACCAGGATGTCGAGCGGATCGCCGTCCTCCGCCAGGGTGTGGGGTACGAATCCGTAGTCGGCCGGATAGGAGGTGGCGGTGAAAAGATGCCGGTCGAGCCACAGCTCCCCCGTGGCGTGATCGATCTCGTATTTGTTCCGTGACCCCTTCGGGATCTCGATGATCGCTTCGACCCAATCAGCACCGGACATAGGCTGCACCGTAGCCCACTTCCCCAACGGAGGAAGGGTCGCGGCCGCTTCGCTCAGAAGTCACCGGAAGGGGACGTGTTGAGCGGGTATTGCAGCCGGGTCAGCCGGTCCTGGCGTTTGTTTGATCGCATCTGACAAATCGACTCCTGGTGGGTACGGGCGATGTCGGAGCTGACCACCGACTGCCCGGTGAGCGAATCGATGTAGAGAATGTCGGGAAACCAAAGTGGTGGCGGGCGGCGGCTCCCGATGGCCCCGGCCGTCAGGTGAAGAAAGGCCTGGGACGCGCCGAGAGCCGATGCCAGATTCACTCCTTGCACGATCGACGGCAGCGGGGCGCCCCCGGCGGCGGCAATGAACACGTCCTCGTCGAGGTACGGCGGAAGAAACGGCAGGACCGAGGCCAGGTCGAGCCCGGTGCGGGCGATCTCCTCGACCGGCGCATCCTCGGCGACACCGATCATGTCCCGAAAAGTCGGCTTGTGGACGGGGTGGAAGGAGGTGACCTGGGCGGCAAAGCCGATGTTCATCACCTGCAGATTCGGGATACCCAACAACCGGGCCCGATCGGAGATGATCACACCGATCTCGATCCTGGTGAGTTCGGACTCGTCGATGACCAGGTCGGCGCCATCGAGAAACTCGGCGACGTTGCCGGCGGTCACCCCCTCGTCGAACACCTCGAGTTTGATCGCCGGATTGACGTCCAGGGCGTCCTCGTGAAAACAGTCGACCTTGGGCCGCCCGAGGTTGGCATGCCTCGCCCCCGGCACCCGGTTGAAGTTCTCGAGTTCGAAGACCTCCGGATCGGCGACCCGCAGGCGACCGACGCCCATTCGGACCAGGCTGAGAGCGAGGAGGTAGCCGTCCCCGCCGACGCCGGCCACGGCGACGTCGGCCGTCAGGAGCGCCTGTTGTTCCTCAGCACTCCAGAACCCGTAGTTCCGGGACAGCTTGGGGTCGTCGACTGATTGCATACTCGTTTCCTATCCTTATGGCATCAGGCGGGAGACCGTCGGTGACCGTACCCATCCACGCGGCCATGCCGGCCAGATCAAGACGGGCACCGAAGTTCACCGAGCGGTAGTGGGCGAGGAACCGCGGCGCGGTCAGCTGATCCACGGCAACGCCATCGCGGCGCAGAAGATCGGCCAGGTTGTCCTCGAGGACGGCGTACCCCGTCTCGGCGCCGGCGTTGGTGAAGACCGCCCCGATACCGGCCCTGAGGAGCTGCGTGATCCGCCGTTGACGGGTCGATCGGTGATGATGGGCGGCGTAACGGGAAACCTCGCATCGGATGCGGTTCTCACGAACGTCGACGTTGGCCGCCAACTCGGGAAAGTCCTCCTCGACGGGCAATCGACCGAGGTTCGGCTTCAAACCGCCGGCAACATACGGATGGTCGAGGGCCCCGAGATCGAAGATCACACGTGTCGAACCGACGACTCGGCGACGGAGCTGACCGTCGACGAGAACCGTCTCGAGCGCGGCCAGATGAATCGATGACGCGTCATAGCGGTCGAAGTCCGTGCCGTCGGGGTTGAGAACATCAGGATCGAGAATGTTGCTGACCGTGGTGTAGACCCAGGCCCTGAACCGCCCGTATGCCTTGTACAGGGCCTCATGATCGGCAACAGGCCGATCTCCGACTCCAACGGTACGAACCTCGATGTCTCCCGGCGACGACCGATCATCGGCGACGAGAACTCCTCGCCGATCGCGCTCAACACTGCGATCGATCGTGCGAAATGGCCGGTCGTTCGGTGGGCTCATACATCTGTCCAATCATCAGCAAGTACCGACACAAAGTCGGGTTCGGCCGCGACAGAGCAGAGCTGATCGCTTCGGCGGAAACGATCGGCTGGAAGGTTCTCTAGCGGCGGAAGGTCCCGAATCTTATCAGCTATGACCGCACGCCGACAAAGTCGACCACCGTCGTCCGACAACGATCGGAGTCGTACCGCTCAACAATCCCGGACAGTCGGTCGATTGTGGATACATGACAGATCGGTCTTTTTGGGCAATTCTCAGCGGGAGCGTGATCGTAGCCCTCGTGGCCGTGTTCGTGTCCGGCGACGTCGGTGACTACTCGGTGCTCGGCTGGGGGATCTTCGCCACCGTTCTCCAGTACCGCGCCAGCAGGAAACACACTGGCGAGACGCGCCGGTTCATGAACGGCATCGTGGCCACGTCGGCCCTGATCTGCATCGGTTTCGTCGTTCGGGGGGTTCACGGGGAAATGGTCGGCGAGGAGTCGCCCATTCCTTCACCCGCCGACCTGCTCCATATCCCCGCGTACCTGCTGTTCCTCCGCTCGACCATACTTGCCCATCGGGCTCGGTCGCCCCGACCAAACTCCGATGCCTGGCTCGACGCCGGCGCCGTGGTGACGTCCTTGATCATGATTCTCTGGGTGACGTTCTTTGCCGACTATGTACTGAGCGACACGATTCCACTCGACACACGGGTGGTCAACGGCATTTACAATCTGATCATTCTCATCACGTTCACGGTGTTCGTGCGGATCACCTCAACGCCCGGCACCCGGTCGCCGGTCTACTATTTACTTGGTAGTGCCGGTTTCTCCTACTTCATTGTCGATCTCGCAGCCTCCTACTCGTTGGTACGCGGTGAGGGACTCTGGCTCACCATTGCGCTGTCGCCGATCGTGTTCGGCCTGCTGGCAGTGGCGTTCCGCCATCCGGCGGCCGGGCAGCTGCTCGATCGCGATGACGAGGCGGAGGTGTCCATCGGACCGCTTCGGCTCAGCATTGTCTCGGCCGCCATCAGCGCTCCCGTCCTGGTTCTGGTCTACGGCCGGGGGCAGACCGCGCTGTCGATCGGGGTACTGGTGGTGGGGTCCGGAATTCTCTCGTTGCTGGTCATCACCCGCGTCGTCAGGCTTCTGGCGGATCAGCGCGACACGGCCCTGCTGGACCGTCAGTTGGCCGCGGAAATGGCAACGATGACCACTCTCGAGTCCAAGGAGGCGATCGTCAATCATCTCCCCACCGCTCTGCGCCGCATCGTGGGCGGCGGTGCCTCCGTGGAGCTGGTGAGTTCGCTCGAAGGCCCTGGCGTGTTCGTGCTACCCGAGGCCATCCGGAGCGGATCGACGCAAGCGGTGAGGATCTCCGGTGGACCGCATCATCTGTCTCCGGCCGCCCGTCGTGTCGTCGAGTCGCTGATCCGTGACGCCGGCCTGCTGGTCGACTCGATCACCGGTCTCGAGGCACTCGCCCGTCAGCAGAGTGAAGCGGAGGCGAACCGCCGCATTGCGGACAGCGAACGCCGATTCCGTTCCCTCGTCGAGCGGTCGACCGACATGATCGTGGTGATCGATGTGACCGGAACGATCAGCTACGTGAGTGATGCGGTCCTACGCATCCTGGGCTACACGCCGGATGAACTGACAGGCCGAGCGCTGCCCGACCTGCTTCACCGAAACGACGTGGACAACTTCGTCGATGCGGTCAACGACACGCTCGAACAAACCGAGTTGGCCGATTCGCTCGAGCTCCGATTCATCGACTCCAAGGGTTCGACCCACCTGATGCGACTGGTCATCACGGACATGTGCGGCGTCCCGGACATCGACGGCCTTGTCATCAACGCCAGCGATGTCACCGAGCGGCGGCGTCTCGAGCGGGACCTGCTCGATGCGAAGGTGACGGACCGGCTGACGCTCCTGCCGAACCGGGTCGGGTTCATCGACGAGTTGGAACTCTCGATTCGTCGCAACGACGTCACCGATACCGCCCTCGCGGTGGCTGTGATCAACCTCCGCAACTTCAAAGCGGTCAACGATGCACTCGGACCGTCGGCGGCCGACGAGATCCTCGTTCGCTGCGCGGCGCTCATCCGCCGGGAGGCCCGCGCCGAGGACACCGTCGGCCGACTCGGCGGCGACGAGTTCGCGATGCTGATGCGCGATCCCCGCAGCGCAGCCGATGCGGTGGCCACGGTCGAAAGGCTGTTGAACACACTGGCCGAGCCCATGGGGGTCGATTCCGGGGAGATACACCTTCAGGGCAACGCCGGCCTCGTCTTCTCCTTCGACTCGAACGCCGAGGCTCTCGGGCTACTTCGAGACGCCGACATTGCGCTGACCGCCGCCAAGCGGACCGATGCCAGCGGTGTGGTGCTGTTCGAACCCGAGATGGCAGCCGAGGCGAGCGAGCAGATGGAGCTTCGCTCCGGTATCCGCCGGGGACTGGCCAACGGCGAGTTCCGTCTCGTGTACCAACCGGTGGTGGAAATCCAGACCGGCAAAATCCGTTCCCTCGAGGCCCTGGCCCGGTGGCAACATCCCCGACTCGGGCACGTCTCCCCGTTGACGTTCATCTCCCTGGCGGAACAGTCGGGTCAGATAGACGATGTCGGCGACTGGGCGCTACGCACCGCCTGCAAACAGCTGGCGAAGTGGGAGGGTCAGGGTCTGTGCAACTACCGGGTGGGGGTGAACATGTCGGTCTATCAGCTCCACCAGGCCGACATCGTCAACCGGACCGAAGCCATCGTTCGTGCGGCCGGCGCCACCCCCGATCAGGTCATCGTCGAAATCACCGAATCGGTGCTGATCGACAACGGCGCCCTGATCGCCGAACGGATGCGGGATCTTCGGGCCCGCGGGTTCGCGCTCGCCATCGACGATTTCGGAACCGGCTATTCGTCGCTCGGCTATCTGCAGCGCTACGAGTTCGACATTTTGAAGATCGACAAGGTGTTCGTCGATCCGCTCGTCGACCCGTCGAAGAAACGGGAGCGGGAGGTCGTCCGCTCGATCGTCTCCCTCGCCAAGGGCCTCGGCGCGGTCACGGTGGCGGAGGGCATCGAGGAGGAACCCCAACTCGACGTTCTGCGCGAGCTCGGCTGCGACTACGCCCAGGGCTACCTGCTGTTTCGACCGGCCGAAGTCGAGGACTGCACGGAGATCCTGCGGGCCGAGACCGGTCTTCAGATCCTCAGCTGACCGAACGGGCAAAAGCGATCGCGGTGTCGATCCGCCGGGAGCCGTCGGCAGCTCATGCGCAGCGGTGAAGTTGACCCGCTTTAGACGGATCCAGGAGAATCGACCGGAAAGAGCAGAGTTGCCCGACGTTCTGTTACGTTGGTGGCGTGGCCACAAAGGGAACTCATCCGGCACCGTCGGGTTCGCCATCGGTCTCGGCCGGGGGGGCATCGGATCGAACGGCGGATCAGCCCGCATCAGACCCGCCCGACGGCTTCGAAGCCGTTCGTCGGCAGTATCCGCCCATCCTCAACACCGCTCAGGTGGCCGAACTTCTCGACCTGAACGCCCGAACCGTTCTCAACATGGCGGGCGATGGTCGCCTCCCGGCCAGTCGGTTGCCGGGGTCGCGCAAGTTTCATTTTCTGCTCGAGGACATCATCGCGACCCTGAAGGCGAACCGCATCACTCCCGATTGACCGACGGCCGCACCAACGGTGCTCGTCGATGAATGTCGAATCCGCTTTCTCGAACGCCAAGACCCCTGGCTAAGCTTGGCCTGTGTTTATCCGGTGTTGTCGGACTTGACCGGGTCCGTGGTTGGAGGATTGGGATGAGCGAACAGGACGAGCTGCCGCGTTGGACGCGCCAACAGGCGGCGTTGCCCCAGCAGGTCGAACAGCGCCGAAGCCGCGGCGCCCTCGTTGCGGTGGCCGCTGTCGTAGCCCTCGTCGGCATGGGAACCCTCGGCTACTTCATCGCTCAAAACCAGGCCGCCAGCGAAACGACGGCCGGTGACGACCCGGCGGGTCCGACGGTCGACTCCGAGGAAACCACTGCGGAGGACGTCGCAGACGAGGCGGCCGACACCGACCGGACCTCGGCCGATGAAGACGAGGCGGCCGCCGCCGACGACGCCGCAGACGAGGCGATGAACGTGGACCTCGACGACGCGGAGGACGACGGGTCGACGGATGCGAACGGCGAGGACCTGGACTCGGGAAGAACCGCCGTCTTCCGAGGTGGCAAGCTGTATCTGGGCGGAAAGGTGCCGAGTCAGGAGGTCGCCGACTTCATCATCGAGCGAGCCTCCTCCGTCGTCGGGCCCGACAACGTCGTCGCCGAGTACGAGATCGATCCGTCGGTGGTCATCGATCCGGGCGAGTCCACGCCGCTCTACGTCGAAGACGTGGTGTTGTTCCGATTCAACAGCGTCGAAATCGCTCCACCGTTCTACCCGCTACTCGATCTGGGGGCGCTGCTACTGAGTCAGAATCCCCAGGCCAAACTAACCGTGGTCACCCACACCGACTCCGTCGGAAGCGAGGCGGTGAACCTGGCGGTGGCTCGGCGGCGGGCGGACGCCGTGATCCAGTACTGGCTCGACAAGGGCGTCAACCCGGATCAGCTCGAAAGCGACCCTCGGGGCGAGGAAGAAGCCCAGGACTCCGACGACGAGCAGACCGCCGCGCTTCGTCGCCGTGCGGAGTTCATCATCACCGGCCTCCTCGACTAGTCGAGCGAGGTCGTAGGCCGGCCGACCTCCGGTGTCACAGGCCGCGACTAGTGTCGGGGCGTCATGGATCACCACCTTCCGCCGGGGTTGAACCCCGAACAACGTCATGCCGCCCGCCACCGAGGTTCGCACCTGCTCATCGTCGCCGGAGCGGGAACCGGCAAGACCCGCACACTCGCGGCCCGCGTCATCGATCTGCTGGCCGATGGAGCCGACCCGGCCCGGATCCTGCTTCTCACCTTCACTCGACGAGCGGCGGCCGAGATGGTCGGCCGGGTGACCGCGGCGTGCGACGACGAGGGGGTGGTCGGCGGCCGGCTATGGAGCGGAACGTTCCACTCGGTGGCAAACCGGCTGCTGAGGCGTTACGGATCGGCGGCCGGCCTGGCCGACGGTTTCACGGTGCTCGACCACGCCGACACCATCGACCTGTTCGGTCTGGTCCGGGCCGAGGAGGGATTCGGAGAGCAGGCCCAGCGCTTCCCGCGGGCCGAGACGATCGCCGCCGTCTACTCCCGGATGGTGAACAGCCAGGCCCCGATGGCCGATGTTCTCACCGTCGACTATCCGTGGTGTGCGTCCCATGCCGATGACCTGCGCACCGTCTTCTCGGCCTACACGGCAAAAAAGCGCCAGAGCAACATCTTGGACTACGACGACCTGCTGCTCTACTGGCGGGGCCTCACGGCGAGCCCGATCGGTGAGGCGTTGCGTTGCCTGTTCGATCACATCCTCATCGACGAGTACCAGGACACCAACGCCATCCAGGCCGACATCGTCGCCGGCATGTGCGGCCACGGCACCCAGGTCTGCGCGGTGGGTGACGACGCACAGGCGATCTACGGCTTCCGGGCGGCGACGGTCGAGAACATGTGGTCGTTTCCCGCCACCTTCGAGGGGGCGTCGGTGGTAACGCTCGACCAGAACTACCGGTCGACGGAGCCCATCCTCACGGTGGCCAACGAGTTGCTGGCCCAGCAGATCGAGATCGAGGCGTCCACATTCGACAAGGAGCTGTGGTCCGATATCGACGGTGGGCTCCGTCCGGTCCTGTTGACGAGCTACGACGAGCAGGAACAGTCGAAGTTGGTGGCCGACCGCATTCTCGAGGCCAGGGAGCGGGGTGTCGATCTGCGGGAGCAGGCCGTGCTCTTCCGAGCCGGCCACCACGGCGACGCCCTGGAGCTCGAACTCGTTCGACGCGACATCCCGTATGTCAAATACGGGGGTCTCAAGTATCTGGAATCGGCTCATGTCAAAGACGTGCTGGCTCTGATTCGGATTCTCGAGAATCCTGACGATCAGTTGGCCTGGCGACGAGTTCTCCTGACCCTCGACGGTGTCGGTCCGGCGACGGTGCGGCGGCTGATCGAAGATCTGCGGGTGCTGAAGTCCGGCTCGAACGCCCTCATCCGGTTTGTCGACGGGCTCGGGCGGGTCCCGACATCGGCCGCCACCCAGACCGACGAGCTCCGATCGGCTCTGGCCGACTGCGCCCGCGGTGAGCTGGCGCCGAGCGAGCAGATCGATCGGCTCAAGGTCTTCTGTGCCGCGGTCTTTCCCCGCCGCTATGAGAACAGTGATGCCCGCCTGGCCGACATCGATCAGCTGGCCGCCACCGCCCGGGGCTACAGCGACCGCAGCCGGTTGCTGACCGAACTGACCCTCGATCCTCCGGAGCGAACCGGTGATCTCGCCGGTCCGCCCCACCTCGACGACGACTGGCTGACGCTCAGCACCATCCACTCGGCCAAAGGCTGCGAGTGGCACTCCGTGTATCTTCTGCACGCGTCCGACGGCAACATCCCCTCGGAAATGGCGCTCGGCGAACCACGCGGGCTGGCCGAGGAGCTTCGTCTTCTGTACGTGGCGGTGACCCGGGCTCGACGGGAGTTGACCATCGGATTCCCGCTTCGCTATCACGTTCACCGGTTCAACGGCAGCGACCGTCATCACTTCGCCCAGTTGAGTCGGTTCCTCCAGCCACTCGCCGACCTGTTCGACTCCGTCGACCACGGCCCGGCCCACGACGATCAGGCGGCCATCGATCTGGCCACCGTCGGCGTCGCCGACGAAGTCGACGCCATGCTGAACGCCCTCTGGGCCTGATCCATGAGGCCGGCTTGCCCTGGTGTCCCCCGCCCGGCCCGTCGACTGGTCGCCGGCGAGCGTCGGTAGCATCGACGAATGGCTGAGCGTGCCATCACCATCGCACCGACGCTGAACGTGCGCGACACCGTCCGGGGAGCGAAGAACCCCGTGATGGTCGGTCCAACCGAATTCTGGTGGTCCACCCGAACCCCGGAAGGTCTCGGAACGATGGCCATGGAACGGGTGCGGGCCGACCGGATGCGAGCCGAGGCGTGGGGTCCCGGCGCCGACTGGCTCCTCGATCAAGCACCGCGATTGCTGGGCTGCGACGACGATCTCACCGGCTTCGAACCAGCGGGTCGGGTGGGCGAGCAGTGGCGGCGGGCGCCCTTCAAGCTGGGCCGTACCGACATTCTCTGGGACGCACTGGTCGGTGCGATCTTCGGCCAGAAGGTGCAGGTGGCCAACGCCCTCAGAGCCCGCCGACGTTTGGCCCGCCGTTACGGTGACCCTGCACCCGGTCCCCGTCAAGGATGGATTCTGCCGGCACCGGCAACCGTCGCCGCGATGGGCTACCACCACTTTCATCCACTCGGGGTGGAGCGCAAGCGGGCGGACATCCTGATTCGGACCGCGCGGGAGATGCCCAGGTTGACGGCGTCGTCCGGCTGGGAACCAGCTGTCCTCGGGCAACGGTTGCAGCACCTCCGGGGCATCGGGCCGTGGACCGCCGCCATGGTCACCGCGGTCGTGTTGGGCGACGCCGACGCCGTGCCGGTCGGCGACTTCCACATTCCCAACACCGTGGCCTGGTGGCTGGCCGACGAGCCCCGGGCAACCGACGAGCGCATGCTCGAACTCCTGGAGCCCTACAGGGGTCACCGATGGCGGGTGATTCGACTGGCGAAATCGTCGGGCAGAGCACCGAAGTACGGCCCGAAACTGTCGCTGACCGGCGACGGGCTGCATCTGGGCCGATGAGCGGAACCGGTCGTGCCTGAGCTACCCGAGGTCGAGACGGTGCGGTTTCAGCTGGAACCGCTCCTCACGGGCCGGACCGTGGTGGAAGCCGGCTCCCACCCGTCGGCCAAGTTCCTTCCCGCCCGCGAAACGATCGGGTATCGATTTGAGACCGTCGGTCGTCGAGGAAAGTTCCTCATTCTCACAATTCGAGGCGGCGGTGAGAACAGAAATGGCGGCGGCGACGTATCGGACTTGGAGCTCATCATCCACCTCGGGATGACCGGTCGATTGGCCGTTTTCGATCGACCGGCCAACCGGAACAATCCCTATCTGCGGGCATGGTGGTGGTTCGACAACTCTACGACGCTGGAGTTCGAAGACGTCCGCCGCTTTGGCCGAATACGAGTGGTCGCACCCGGCGACTATCAGACGATTCCCACCCTCGCCCACGCGGGCCCCGAACCGTTCGATCCCGAGTTCGACGGCCGCGCCTTTTGGGAGCTGCTTCGTCGCAGCAGGAGACCGATCAAGACACAACTGTTGTCGCAACGGCCGGTCGCCGGAGTCGGCAACATCTACGCCGATGAGGCCCTCTGGCTGGCCCGAATCAACCCCAAGGTACGGCGGATCGGCCCGGAACGGGCCACCAACCTGCTCGACGCCATACGCGACGTTCTCGAACTCGGCTTGCGCAACGGGGGCACGACGCTGAAGGACTACCGACAGGTCGATGGCACGAAAGGCTCGAATCAGAGGCAACTCAACGTCTACGGCCGCGCGTCTTACCCGTGCCAACGATGTTCCGCTACCCTGAAGTCGGAACACCTTGATGGCCGAACCACCACCTGGTGTCCGCACTGCCAGCGAAAGTAAGAAGGACATGCACGACGATCGGGGCGACGAAGTCGAGTGGAGCCGCGGTGCTCATCGACTCCACGTCAACACACGATGGATTGACCGGCATACCCGACCAAAGCGACGAGTTGACCACGCAAAGACCGTTCCCGGTTCGGGTCGAAGGTACGCCGTGATCGACGTTCATGCATCGGTGAAATCGGGCGACCATGAACACACCGGATTCTAGAACCTCCCAGGTGAACAACCGGCTCACGCCGGACCAGCAGGCGGCGTGGCGCGCCTTTCTGTTCGTGGCCAGCCAAGCACTCGATCAGATCGACCAGGCTCTGCAGAAACAGTCGGACATGACCCTGACCGACTACGAGATCCTCCTGACACTGGCCGACGCCGAGGAACGCCGTCTCCGAATGAGCGAGCTGGCCGATCGGGTCCTGGTCTCGCGGAGTCGGCTCACCTACCGCGTCGATCGATTGACCGAGGTCGGCTTCGTGACCCGCGAGGAGTGCGAGGACGATCGCCGCGGGCTCTGGGCGATCCTCACCGACAAGGGCGGCTCGGCGCTCGACGAGGCAACTCCCCAGCACCACGTCGAGATTCATCGGCTGCTGTTCACAAACCTCGCCGAGGATGACGTGGTCTCGTTCCGGTCGGTGCTCCGATCGATGTCGGATCGCCTCGACGACGCTCGAACGCGGCGCTGAGGCGAACGGCACCACGCGCACGGCCTCAGGCGCTCGGACGGCGGTAGGGTCGGGTTCGTGAGCAGCACCTCGACCGTCAGCTACCGCGTCGTCGGCTTGGGCCGAGCCGGTCGATCCCTGGTACGAGCCCTGACCGGGACGAGTTGGGAGTACGCCGGCGGCTACGGCCGCCACGACGACCCCTCGCAGGCGGCCGCCGGGGTCGACGTCGTGTTCATCGCCGTCCCCGACGACGTCATAGCCGAGACCGCCCGGGCCATCACGCCCTCTCCGGCGGTGATCATCCATCTGTCCGGGGCCAAGACCCTCGAGGTGCTCGATCCACACGAACACCGTGCGTCGTTGCATCCGCTGGTGTCGCTTCCGGACCCCGACACCGGTGCCGAACGGCTTCGCAGCGGCGCTACCTTCGCCGTCGCCGGTCATCGCCGGGCCTCCGACGTCGTGGCTGTGTTGGGAGGTCGGGCCATATCGGTCGACGAGCGCCACCGCTCGCTGTATCACGCAACGGCTGCCATCGCCGCCAACCATCTCGTCGTGCTCTGCGCCCAGGTCGAACGGCTCGCCCGACACATCGGGGTGCCGGTCGAGCGGTATTGGGACCTGATGGCCGCAACGCTGGGAAACGTCGAGCGAGTGGGTCCGCTGCGTGCGCTCACCGGACCGGCGGCCAGAGGCGATACCGAGACGATCGACGCCCACGTCCGGGCAATCGAAGAACTCGGACCCGATGAGGTCGAACTGTACCGCACGCTTGCCGGCCGCGCCGCAGAGCTCGGGCGGATGGCCGAGTCACGCCACGGCCACCAAGACGAACCGCAGTAGGGTCTCGAACGGGGGAAGGACACGATCGAATGGCCGGCGACGCAACCACCGACGACAACGCAATCAGCGACGACAACGCAACCAGCGACCACAAGGCCGGTGGCACCGACATCATCGGCACGATCGGCGAACTCCGCCGCATCACCGACGGTCATCGGGCCGCCGGACGGTCGGTCGGGTTCGTCCCGACGATGGGATATCTTCACGACGGCCACGGGTCTCTCATGCGAGCCGCCGCAGCAGGCAACGACGTGGTGGTGGCCAGTATCTTCGTCAATCCGCTGCAGTTCGCCCCCGATGAAGACCTGGAGTCGTATCCCCGCGACCTCGACCGCGACCGGTCGGTGGCATCAGCCAACGGCGTCGACCTGCTTTTCGTGCCGACGGCGGCCGAGATGTATCCGCACGGTGCCGTGCTCACGACCGTGTCGGTTTCGGAGCTGTCGCAACGGTGGGACGGCGAGTCCCGGCCCACCCATTTCGCCGGTGTGTCCACGGTCGTGGCGAAGCTGTTCAACATCGTCGGTGCCTGCCGGGCCTATTTCGGTGAGAAGGACTTCCAGCAGCTCGCCGTCATCCGGCGGATGGTCGCTGATCTCTCCATGCCCGTGGAGGTGATCGGCTGTCCGATCATCCGGGAGCCCGACGGGCTGGCGATGTCGAGCAGGAACGTCTATCTGTCACCTGAGGATCGATCGGCCGCCATCGTGTTGCGCCGGGCGCTCGATGCCGGCGAACGGGAGATCGGTGCCGGCGAAACCGATCCGGAGGCCGTGGCTCGGGCCATGCGAGCGGTCGTCGACGATGAGCCGAGGGCTCGACTCGACTACGTCGCCGTTGTCGATCCGGTAACGCTGGAGACACCCGGGGTGATCGGGTCGGAAACGAGGCTGTTGATCGCCGCTCACCTCGGCGAGACCCGGCTGATCGACAACTGCCGGGTTCGGATGGCCGACGAGCCCTCGTAGTACGGTGAGGGCCGGAACCGGGAGACGCGATGCCGGCGACATTCCCGAGACCTCGGTTTGGGCTGAATCGACACCGGGAACAACCGAAAGGGTTCACATGGGATCAAATCGAACCGTTCCCTCCATTCGAGCGTCGAAGCGGCGCTACGGGGCGGATCCGCTGGTGATGGTGACCGCGTATGACGCCCCGTCGGCCCGCGTCGCCACCGAGGCGGACGTCGACATGATCCTGGTCGGGGACTCACTGGCCATGGTGGTTCTCGGCTACAACGACACGCTTCACGTGACCGTCGACCAGATCGCCTACCACGTGGCCGCCGTCCGCCGGTCCGACCCGACTGCGCTCGTGGCGGGCGACATGCCGTGGATGAGCTTCCATGTGTCGCAAGTCGAGACCGTTCGCAACGCCGCCACCCTCGTTCGGGCGGGTGCCCAGTGCGTCAAGATGGAGGGCGGGGCCAAACGGATTCCGATGATCAAACCGATCCTCGATGCCGAGATCCCGGTGATGGCCCACATCGGCCTGACCCCTCAGTCGGCAAACGTCATGGGTGGCTTCAAGATCCAGGCCCGCGAGGCGGCGGCCGTCCAGGCGCTCATCGAGGACGCGGCCGCACTCGAGGAGGCGGGCTGCTTCGCCCTCGTGATCGAGGGGGTCCCCGATGTGGTCGGGAAGATGGTGACCGAGGCGGTGTCGATCCCGACCATCGGTATCGGCGCCGGCGCGGAGACCGACGGGCAGGTGCTGGTCTACCACGATCTGATCGGCTTGGAGAACCGCTTCAAACCGCGGTTCGTCCGCCGCTACGGAACAGCATTCGAGGACCAGGTCACCGCGCTCGCCACCTATGCCGACGATGTTCGATCGGGAGCGTTTCCGTCCGACGATGAGAGCTATCAGGCCAACGACGAACTGGCCGAAGCGCTCGGTCTCTACGGTTCGCAGCCCGCCGAACCCGAAGGATCCTGAGCGGCCGCGATGCCCCGCGTCGTCCTTCGTGCTCCGAGCGCCTTCGAGGCCGCCTTCACGGGCATCCGCACCGAATTCGACGTGCCCGTGCGCTTCCCGGCGAACGTCCTCGCCGAGGCCGAACGGGCCAAGCCGGACTCGACCGTCGACCGGATCGACGCCCGCCACCTGCAGCTCGTGGCCATCGATCCGCCCGGTGCGACCGACCTCGACCAGGCATTCGCGGCCGAACGGACCAAGCGCGGCTATCGGGTTTTCTACGCCATTGCCGATGTCGGCGCCTTCGTCACCCCGGGCGGAGTGGTCGACGCTGAAGCCCGACGACGGGGAACCACGCTCTATTCGCCCGACGTACGGGCGCCCCTTCACCCACCGATTCTCAGCGAGGATCGATCCAGCCTTCTGCCGGGCCATGACAAGCCCGCTCTGTTGTGGACCATCGACCTCGGCGACGACGGGACCGCCACCGACTGGCATCTCGCCCGCGCCGTCGTTCGGGTGGCCGAGTCGATCTCCTACCGTGAGGCCCAGCAGCGCATCGACCGCGCTTTGGCCGGGTCGAGCGTGGCCGGGTCGAGCGTGGCCGGAACAGCGTCGACGACATCGACGTCGAGCGACGCGAACCTCGTCCTGCTGTCGATCATCGGGCGCCTTCGCCGGCGACGCGAGGCCGAACGGGGTGGGGTCAGCCTCAATCTCCCGACCCAGGAGATCGTCAAGCGCCACGACGGCTATGTGCTGGCGTTCGACGAGCCGCTTCCCGTCGAAGGCTGGAACGCCCAGATCTCGCTCCTGACGGGCATGGTCGCCGGTCGCACGATGATGGATGCGGGGGTCGGCATCCTACGAACCTTGCCGCCGGCCGATCCGGCCGACATCACCGTGCTGCGCCGGATCGCCGGCGTGCTCGATCTGGGCTGGCCGGACGACACCGACTACGCCACGTTCGTCCGCTCGCTGGAACCGACCACCGCGGCAAGAAACGCCTTTCTCGTGCAATGCACTCGCCTGTTCAAAGGAGCGGGCTACCACGGCTTCGCCGGTGATCGGCCGGCCAACGTCGAGCACAGCGCAATTGCGTCGCTCTACGCTCACGTCACCGCTCCGCTCCGCCGCCTTGTCGACCGGTTCGGCAATGAGATCCTGCTGGCCGTCCTCGCCGGATCGGAACCACCACGGTGGGCCGTCGAGGCACTGGAGGAACTACCGTCTCTCATGGGTAGGGCCCGCCAGCGGGAATCGTCACTGGAACGCGCGCTGCTCGATATGGCCGAGGTACTGACCCTCGAGAACCACGTCGGCGACGTGTTCGATTCCGTGGTGGTCGACGTGTCACCACCGAGGGGCGATGCGACGGTCCAGATCACCGAACCGGCGGTCGTGGCCCGTCTTCCGATCGGGTCGCTCGAGCTGGCCGAGCGGGTCGAGCTGAGGCTCACGGCGACCGACCGCGATCAACGTTCCGTCACCTTCGAGCCGACCGACGGCCACTAGCAGGGTGCCGGAAACCCGGCCCGCCGGCGGTCAGCCCCTTGGTTGACTGGCCACAACCAGGCTGAACTGGCGGCCCTCGATGTCCTCGACGGTGAGGCTGACGTCGAACACCTGCGCGGTGCGGGGATCGGTCAACCGGCAGATCATCATGCGATCATCGGGCAGGACGACGGAGGTGTCACCGCACTCAACGGCTCCGGTGGCCAGGTTGGCATCGGGCCGGACCTTGTTGATGGCGTCGACGGCCGACTGCTCGAAGCTCGGCAGGGCCGAGCCGAGGATGACGTTGGTGGTCGACAGCTCGACCTGACCGGACGGCAGGATTGCGGCGTCGACGTTGAGCAGCCGATCGGTTCCGGTGGCCGCGGTACAGGGAAACACGTCGCCGGCCTTGGCTCCCGTCATGTCGGGGCAACTGGCGGTCAGCGGGCCCAAGCCGACCTGTTCGGCCAGCGGACCCAGGATGAGTTGTTCGGTGGCCTGACCGGGGGTCAACACGACCGCGTCGTCGCCGGCACCGCCCGAATCGAGGCACCCGGACAGGACCGCGACCACGGCCAGCGCGCCGATACCGAGCATCGCAGACCAACGTCCGGGCCCGCGTTTCATCGATCCGGAGCCGCCGATCGCGTTGGTTGCCGTTGCCCGTGCCATTGCACGCTCAAGGTTACCGTCCGCGGATCGACCCATCGGGGCATCCCGCCCACTTGACCGGCGCGACGCGGCCCGGGACTCGCGGACCCAGGAACGCTGCCCTGTCCGATTTCCGCTAGGAAAACGCCGTGACCAGGGTTAGAACTAGTGCTGTGAACGCTTACGCTGGACCGTCCGATCAGTCGATCGGCATCGACATGGACCGGGCCCCGTCCGGCGCCCACCTCGATCACCACGCCTGCTACCAGGTCATCAGCCGTCGGGACCGTCGCTTCGACGGCACGTTCTACACCGGGGTCATGACGACGGGGATCTTCTGCCGGCCGTCGTGTCCGGCCCGCACGCCGGCCAGCCGGAACGTGAGGTTCTTCGCCCACGCCGCCGGAGCGATCGATGCCGGTTTCCGACCCTGCCGGCGCTGCCGGCCGGAGCTCGCCCCGGCGCACCCCGAGTGGAATCGGCGGGCCGATCTCGCCCACAAGGCGATGGCGCTGATCGAGCAGGGGGTGGTCGACCGGGAGGGCGTCGTCGGCCTGGCCTCCCGCTTGGGCGTGAGCGAGCGGCATCTTCGCCGGGAGCTGGTGAGTGAGGTCGGGACCGGCCCGAACCAACTGGCCCGCACCCGCCGCGTGCTCCTGGCCCGTCGGCTGCTGGACCAGACCAACCTCGCCGTTACCGACATCGCGTTCGCCGCCGGCTTCACCAGCATCCGCCAGTTCAACGACTCGTTTCGTCAGGCCTTTCAGGCAACACCGACCGAGCTTCGACGCCGGCCCGGCCGGGCTGTCGCCGGTGCCGTGCCGGGTTCGACCATCAACCTGACCCTGACCTCGCGAGGCCGGCTCGGTTGGCCCGCGCTCCACGCCTTTCTCGCCGCCCGGGCCATTCCCGGGCTGGAGTCGACGGCCGATGGACGGTTTCGTCGCAACGTTCCCGGCGGATGGGTCGAGATCACGGGCACCGACGACGATCGGATGATCGAGATCACCTGTTCACTCGACGAGCTGCGCGAGTTGAGCCACCTCATACCCACCATCCGGCTCGTCTGCGATCTCGATTCCGATCTCGACGCCATCGGCGAGGAGCTGCTCAACGACCCCGATCTCGCAGCCTTGGCGGTCACCGGCACCCATCGAACGGCGGTCCCCCGACTCCCGGGCACGTTCGACCGATTCGAACTCGCCGTTCGGGCCGTCGTCGGCCAGCAGGTCAGCGTGCGGGCGGCTCGCACCACCCTGGGCAGGCTCCTCGCGATCGTGCATCCCGACGTCGGAACCCACCATCGCTTCCCCACCTCGGCCGAGATCCTGGCGGCCCCCCTCGACCGGCTCGCCATGCCGGCACGGCGGCGGGAGACCATCCGCACCGTCGCCCGGGCCGTCGAGGACGGCCGGGTCGATCTCTCGGTTCAGGCGGATCCCACTCGAACCGAGCAGCAGCTGCTGGTGCTGCCGGGAATCGGACCATGGACCGCCGGGTACATCACGATGCGGGCCTTCGGCCACCCGGACGGCTGGCCGGCGTCGGATCTCGTCCTGGCCACCCGACTCGGTGTGTCCGGTCGCGCGCTGAACGCACGGGCCGAAGCCTGGCGCCCGTGGCGGTCGTACGCCGCCATGGTGATCTGGAACAGCCCGCAGCCGTGAGCTGCCCCGGCCACCGAGTCACGTCTCCAATCCCCCACACGCGATACAACGACTGAACGGAGCTCCCTCATGTTGCAAGCCTCCACCTACGAAACCCCGGTCGGCCCGCTGACGGTCATCGTCGATCCCCGCAACGGACCGGCGGTGGTCGCCGCCGGGTTCTGCCCGGCCGAGGAGCTCGTCGACCGGCTGGCCCCGGCACCCGATGGCGGGCGTCCGGCCTGGACCCCGGTGGACCGTCAGCCCCTGACCGACAGGGCCGTCACCGACTATCTGGCGGGCAGGGTGACCGCACTCGATTCGGTGCCCGTCGACCAGACCGGAACCGAGCTGCAGCACGAGGTCTGGACCGGGCTGCGGGCCATCCCGGCCGGAGCCACCGCCACCTATGCCCAGTTGGCGGCCGCCACGTCGAAACCCCGAGCGGTCCGGGCCGCCGGAACGGCCTGTGGGCGGAACATGATCGCCCCGTTCGTGCCGTGCCACCGGGCTCTGCGGAGCGACGGTTCACTTGGCGGTTACCACTACGGCCTCGACGTCAAACGCTGGCTTCTCGACCACGAGGCGGCCAACGCCTAGGTCACCCGCCGGCGCGCCACCCACGCACCGCCCGATCTGGCAGATTTCCCGCGCGACGGGCGGGCGCGAATACTGCCAATTCCGCAGGGGGGTTGTCGAGGCACGGCTGTTGCGACATAGACTGTATGCATCAATACAGTCTCGTCATCGACAACCACCGCCTCCGGCGAACCGATCGCCGGTTCCCATGAACTCGATGCCCCACCGTGGCTGCGGGTCGAAAGCACGATCATGGCGGCCGCACGGGCGCTGCGAAACACGTACGACTGCCACCTCGCGCCGTTCGATCTGAACCTCAACACCGCCAGCACGCTGGCGTATGTCGATCAGCACGGCCCGATCACCCAGACCGCCATCGCCGATGGTCTGGGCCACGGCCGCGCCGCCACCGGAACCTACGTCGACCGACTCGAACAGCGCGGCCTGGTCGAACGGCTGGCCGACTCCGAGGATCGCCGGGTCTGGCTGGTGGCCGCGACCGACGAAGGTCGGCGGCTCATGGTCGACGTCGCCGAGATCGACAAACGGCTCCGCAACCAGCTCCGCCGCGGGATCGATCACTCGGAGCGGCAGGTACTGGCCGACATCCTGGTCCGGCTCAAAGGCAACCTCGACAGAACCGGGACGGTGGACACCGATCCCGATCCCACGGCCGACGGCTGAACGCCGCAATCGAGACACCGGCAAGACCCGGAACAGAACCCAATCCGACAGCAAACCGACCATCTGGAGAACACCACAATGCGAGAAGCAGTAATCGTCGACGCCGTCCGAACCCCCGCCGGAAGGCGCAATGGCATGCTGAAGGACTGGCATCCGGCCGATCTGGCCGCCCATGTTCTGAAGGCCCTGGAGGAGCGCAACGGCATCGACCCGGCCATCGTCGACGACGTCATCATGGGCTGCGTCATGCAGGTCGGCGAACAGTCACTCAACATCGGCCGCAACGCCGTGCTGGCCGCCGGCTGGCCCGAGTCGGTGCCGGCCACCACCGTCGACCGCCAGTGCGGTTCCAGCCAGCAGGCCCTCCACTTCGCCGCCCAGGGGGTGATGGCAGGAGCCTACGACGTTGTCATCGCCGCCGGGGTCGAGGTCATGACCCGCACCCCGATGGGAGCCTCCGTCGTCAAGGGCGAGATGGGTTGGCCCTTCCCCCAGCAGATGCAGGACCGCTACGCCGACACCGGCCTGCCGCCTCAGGGCATCGGGGCCGAGATGATCGCCGACGAGTACGGGATCACCCGAGAGGACCTCGACGCGTTCGGTGCCGAGTCCCAGCGTCGAGCCGCCCAGGCCACGGCCGAGGGCCGGTTCGAGCGCGAGATCATCCCTGTTCCCGTCGAGGTCGACGGCGAGACGGTGATGATGACGAAGGACGAGGGCATCCGGGAGGGCACCACGCCCGAGACCCTGGCCAATCTGAAGCCGGCCTTCAAAGAGGACGGCAAGATCACGGCCGGCAACTCGTCGCAGATCTCCGACGGAGCATCCGCCGTGCTCATCATGTCGGCCGAGAAGGCCGCCGAACTGGGACTGAAGCCGAAAGCGAGATTCCACACCTTCGCCGTGGTCGGCACGGACCCGGTCACCATGCTGAAAGGACCGATCCCGGCAACCGAGAAGGTCATGGAACGTTCGGGGCTGTCACTCGACGACATCGACCTGTTCGAGGTCAACGAAGCCTTCGCCTCGGTGGTTCTGGCCTGGCAGGCCGAGCACAAGACCGATCTCGGGAAGACCAACGTCAATGGTGGTGCCATCGCCCTCGGTCATCCGCTCGGCTGCTCCGGCACCAAGCTGATGACCACCCTGGTCAACGAGCTGGAACGCACCGGTGGCCGCTATGGTCTGCAGACGATGTGTGAGGGCGGTGGCCTCGCCAACGCCACGATCATCGAGCGCGTCGACGCTTGATCGTCTGCGCCGGCCCGGACCGGGACCCCGAACTACCGAGAGGACTGAACACCCATGCCCCGAATGAACCTGGAAGGCAGCTCGTCGATCGTCACCGGAGGAGCGTCCGGTATCGGCGAGGGCTGCGCCCGTCAGTTGGCCGCCGCCGGATCACGGGTGGTGGTGGCCGACCTCAATGAGGACGCCGGCGAGGCCGTCGCCTCCGAGTTGGGTGGGCTGTTCGTCCGCTGCGACGTGTCGTCGGTCGAGGACGCCAAGACCGCCGTTGCGGCGGCGTCGGAGATGGGCCCCCTGCGGGCCCTGGTCAACTCGGCCGGCATCGGCTGGGCCGCCCGCACCGTCGACCGCAACAACGTGCCCATGGAGCTGGAGCGGTTCGAGTTCGTGATCCGGGTCAACCTGATCGGCTCGTTCAACATGTTGAGCCAGGCCGCGGCGGCCATGGCCCAGACCGAACCCCTCGACGCCGATGGCGCCCGAGGCGCGATCGTCAACATGGCCTCGGCTGCGGCGTTCGACGGCCAGATCGGTCAGGCCGCCTACTCGGCGTCCAAGGGAGGGGTGGTCGGTATGACCTTGCCCATCGCCCGTGATCTCTCCGCGGTCGGCATCCGGGTCAACACCGTCGCCCCCGGCCTGATCGACACCCCCATCTACGGCGAGGGTGAGCAGTCGGAACAGTTCAAGGCCCACCTGGGCCAGAGCGTACTGTTTCCCAAGCGGCTCGGAACGGTCGAGGAACTGGCGTTCGGGGTGATGGAGTGCATCACCAACCCGTATCTGAACGGCGAGACCATCCGCCTCGACGGTGGCATCCGCATGCCACCGAAGTAGCCGGGCGCTCCTCTCGCCGACCCCTCAGCGGCCGTCAGCTCGAGGCCGGTGAGCCCGACGTTCGTCAACGAGGTCGTCGAGCCCACGGCGGATCAGAACGCAACGGTGGTCGTCCGCCTCGAACCCCTCCCGCCGGTAGAAACGCAGGGCATCGTGGTCGGCGCGGTCGACGGCCAGGATCAGGTAGTCGGCGTCCCACCGTGCCCGCCCCCGACGGGCCGCCTCGGTCAACAGGGCCGAGCCGATGCCCCGGCCACGATGCGTCGACTCGACGATGAGGTCGAGGATGTAGACGCCCGGTCGGCCCAGCCAGGTGGAGAAGTCGGCCAGGTAGACGCAAGCCCCGACGGCCCCGATGGCGGCGGATCCGTCCGCGCCATCGTCGATGGCCAGCAATGTCTGGAACATCGGCCTGGTCCCGAATCCGTAGCGGGCGAAGCTCTCCGGCGTGCTGCGGAAGGTGGCCTGGTCCCCGAGGTGCGCGGCCAGGAGTCCGACCAGGCGGCACAGGTCCTCGACGTCGTCGACCCGCCCCGGCCGAACGGTGAACGATGAGCCGTCGGGCGGCGACGCCGGTTCCGTCGTCATGCCAGGAGGTCGTCGAACCAGGAGTCGCCAACGGCACCCGGTCGTCCGATGGCGACGAACTGGGACGTCGGCGCCTGATCGGCGGAGCGGGCGATCGGCCGGAGCGACCCGCGCCGGCCGACCCGCTGCAGCACCCACGGGCGGCGAGCATCGTCGCTGAGGCGTACGATGCCCTTCAACCGCCAGATGTCGTCGGGAACATGATCCATCAACTCCTCCAGGGCGGCCCGGTCGACCGGCCGGTCGGAGGACCACGCCCACGACTCGAAGACGTGATCGGCGGTGGCGGAAGCGCCCGAACCGGAGGCCGGGCCGTCGCCGACGGCGCGGCCGAACAACAGCTCCGGAGCGATCTCGGAGTGGCGGGCGGGGATCGTCAGTGCATTGGGTGCGTAGTCGTCGAGCCAGGCGACGACGTCGGCCACGGTGTCGTCGTCGACGAGATCGATCTTGTTGACGACGACGATGTCGGCCGCCGCCAACTGAGCCGTCACCATGTCACCCACGTAGGCGTCGGTGACCTTGGCCCGCACCGTCTCGATGTCGACCACGACGACCACGGCGTCGAGCAGCAGGCCCGGAGCGTGACAGAAACCGGCGACCGTTCCGGGGTCGGCCACCCCGCTGGCCTCGATGACCAGCCGATCGGGCGTCGGGTCGAGGTTCAGGACCGAGTCGAGCGCAGCGGCCAATCCGTCGACCATCGAACAGCAAATGCAGCCGTTGGCCAGGGTGATCGTCGCGCCGTCGTGGGATTCGATCAGGCCGGCGTCGATGTTGATCTCACCGAAGTCGTTGACCAGAACCGCCAACCGGCTCGTGGCCCCGGTCAGCAGGTGATTCAGCAGCGTGGTCTTGCCCGCTCCGAGGTAGCCGCCGATGACGGTCACCGGCACGGCGATGTGGGTGTCGACCATGCCCAAACCCTACTTTCCGTCGTTGCCCGACACGCAGTTCACGCGATGGTCGCCGTCGCCGTGGCCGTCGTGGCCCGGGCGGCGGAACGAGCGGTCAGGTGGACGCCGACGACGGCTGGAGTCTCCCGCCGAGCACCGTGCCCCACACGCCGATGTCGCGCAACGTCATCGGATCGACCGTCAGCGGATCGTCGTCGAGCACGGCGAAATCGGCGAACTTTCCCGCCTCGATCGAGCCGACGAGGTGGTCCATCTTGATCTGGTAGGCCGCGCCCAGGGTGGCGGCGTGCAGGGCGGCCTCGACCGGGATCGCCTCCTCCGGGCCGAGCACCTGTCCGGATGCCGTCCGCCGGTTCACGGCACACCAGGCGACGTGGAGATGCCCCATCGGCGTGACCGGCGTGTCGGAGTGGAACGAGAACGACACCCCCTCGCGCAGTGCGGTGGCGCAGGCGTCCATACCTGCCGCCCGTTCCGGGCCGACCGTGATGTCACGGTGCTGGTCGCCCCAGAAGAAGATGTGATTGGAGAAGATGTTGGCCGCCATACCCAGTCGGGCCATGCGCCGGTACTGGGCCTTGGTGGTCAGCTGGCAATGCTGCACGGTGTGCCGGTGGTCCCACCGGGGATGGGCCTCCAGCGCCTGTTCGACGGCGCTGATGAACACCTCGGAGGCCTCGTCGCCGTTGCAGTGGCAGTGCACGGTCAGGCCGGCTTTGTGGTAGGCCCCGACGACATCGGCGACCGTGGACGGGTCCATCAACCACAGGCCGTTGCCGGGGTGCTCGTCGGGAGCGGAGTAGTAGTGGGGCCAGCTGATCCGGGCGGTGAACCCCTGGATCGAGCCGTCGAGGATGATCTTGACAATCCCGAAGTGGAGTTTGTCGCCGGTCGTGTCGTTGTCCCTCAGATCGACGGCGAGGTCGGCGTACTCCTCGTGGTCGCCGCTCCCACCGATACCGGGACCGGCCGCCACCATGACCCGGGCCGGGAACTCGGGATCGGACGTGACCCGCCGCCAGCGGTCGAGCTGCTCGGGATCGTAGAGCTGGGTGGTGCCGAGGTCGGTGATCGTCGTGTGACCGGCATTGCGGGCCTCGTAGGCGTAGTCCCACGGCACCTGATCGGTGGCGAACGCCGCCCGGAGCTTGCCGAATGCCACGGTGGCCAGGCTCATGGCCGCCGGCTCCTGCAGCTCACCGTCAGGTTCGCCGTCGGCGCGGCGGGACACGCCCGGCGTGGGGGTGTGGCGGTCGATGCCCTCGGCCTCGAGCAGCGCCGTGTTCGCGGTGGCCAGATGGCCGCTCACGTGATAGACGAAGATGGGACGGGTGTCGGACACCCGGTCGAGATGTTCGGCCAGCAACCGGTCGTCGGCGTCGAAGTAGATCGGGTCGAGGCCCCAGGCCACCATCGTCTCGCTGGGATCGTCCATCCCGGCGGCCGCCGACCGTAGACGGTCGAGCACCTCGTCGATCGACTTGCAGCCCGGCCAGTGACTGCCGTCGGGGGCGATCCGGTCGAAGTACCCGACATAGGGCATCGTCCACATGCCGCCCACCATGGCGTGGGAGTGGGCCTCCACGAATCCCGGCAACAGGACGTGGTCGGCGAAGGTCCCGTCGACGGTGTGATCGCCCCAGGCCCTCAGCTCCTCGAGCGGACCGACGGCCACGATCTTTCCATCGGCGACGGCCACGGCTTCGGCGAACGGTCGGGCCGGGTTCATCGTGATGATCCGGCGCGCGGTGAAGATG
>JBFHME010000022.1:0-29964 GCA_041594435.1 Acidimicrobiales bacterium | reverse complement strand
ATCGATCCACTCGACATCAACCACCCAACCCGGCCTCGTTGTGCCACAAACAACAAAACCCGAACCCCTGAGGGTTCGGGCCTTGCAGATGTCTCGCGACATCACAGGTGAGCGGACGATGGGAATCGAACCCACATCATCAGCTTGGAAGGCTGAGGTTCTAGCCGTTGAACTACGTCCGCAGGAAGGACCAATCTACCGGCTCGGCGGTCGTTGTGCGGTGATTTCCTGGTTGAATGACGAGGTTCGTCCACCTGGGAGTAGACCATGACGCATGAAGACGGGTACACAGCCGACGAGGCCCGCTACGACAACGAGTCGCTCTACCAGCGATGCGGGCGCAGTGGTGTGCGGCTACCACGGCTGGCCCTCGGCCTGTGGCACAACTTCGGTGGCGACCAACCCTCCGACGAAGCCCGCCGCATGCTGTTGAACTCCTTCGACGCCGGCATCACGCACTTCGACCTGGCCAACAATTACGGCCCACCCCCCGGTTCGGCCGAGGAGAACTTCGGCACCGTCCTGCACCGGGACTTGGCCCCGTACCGGGACGAGCTGATCATCTCGTCGAAGGCCGGTTACGACATGTGGCCCGGCCCCTACGGCGAATGGGGGAGCCGCAAGTACCTGATCGCCAGCCTCGACCAGTCGCTCGCCCGCATGGGTCTCGACTACGTCGACATCTTCTATTCCCATCGCTACGACCCCGACACACCGCTCGAGGAGACCATGGGGGCGCTCGACCACATCGTCCGGTCGGGCAAGGCCCTCTACGTCGGCATTTCGTCGTACGGGCCGGAGATGACGAAGCGGGCCGCCGACATTCTCAACGAGTTGGGCACCCCGTGTCTCATCCACCAGCCGTCGTATTCGATGTTCAACCGCTGGATCGAGAACGGCCTCCTCGACGTGCTCGACGACGAGGGCATCGGCTGCATCGCCTTTTCACCACTCGCCCAGGGTTTGCTCACGTCGAAGTACCTCGGCGGCATTCCGGAAGACGCGAGGGTCAAAACCAGCGACGCCTTCCGATCCGAGTTCCTGAACGACGAGAACCTGGCCCGGGTCCGAGCCCTGAACGAGATCGCCTCCGAACGGGGACAGACGCTGGCTCAGATGGCCATCTCGTGGGTGCTGCGTGATCGGCGGGTGACCACGGCGCTGATCGGCGCCAGCCGGTGGGGTCAGATCGAAGAGCTGATCCCGGCGGCCACCAACACCGAGTTCTCCGACGAGGAACTGGCGGCCATCGATGTCCACGCCGTCGACGGCGCCCTCAACCTGTGGCAGGAATCGAGCGAGGCCGGCTGAGCGGCCAAAACCGGTAGTCGCCACGGCCCTCTCCCGAGAACCGTGGCGACCGACCGGTCGGCGGGTTGTTCGGGCTACCTGGAGAGCTGGCCCCGGATCTCGCCCGACGGCACGACCGTGGTGTGCACGTTGATGTAGTAGGCCTCGGGGTTGTTACGGATGTCCTGGATCAGCGTCGGATCGACACCGTCGATGCAGTTCTCGAAGTCCGCGCTGTTGACCCCGAGGTTCACGACCACGCCGCCGTTGACGCCGGCGACCCCGGTGTGAATGTGCCCGGCGACGACGTCACCGGCGAGACCCTCGGCGTGGATCTCGACACAGACCCGGCCGAGACCCTGGTTGAGGGTGACCTCGGCGGTGCCCGTGGCGCCGGTTCCGCTGGGCGGCACCTCATTGTCGGACGACAGTGAGGCCTCCAGCGGCCTTCCCGCTCGGTCGCGGTTGCTGTGGTCGACCCGGACCAGTTTGAACACCTGGCCGGTCGAGCCAACCGGGGCGAAGCCCTGCTGGCCCATCACGTACAACTCGCCCCGACCGTCCTGCCCGAACCCGGCGATGAACATCGACATCGGCCCGCCGGCCGGAACCAACTCGGCCAGCCCACCGCTCTCATCGAGCTCGAAGAGACGACCCTGCGGACCGGCGAAGCTCGCCGTGAAGTCGCCGAACACATAGGAGTCCCGCAGATCCTTGACCCGATTGCCCCGGTAGACGAAACCGCCGGTGACCGAGACGCCCTCGTCGTGGTCGTACTGGGCGATCGGATCGATCAGGCCGGCCGGAACACCGGGGGAGTCGACCGTGGTGAATCCCCGGCCGGCGCCGTTCATGTCGAACAGGAACGTGCCCTCCTTGACCGGCCAGCCGTAGTTGCCACCGCTGACCACGATGTCGACCTCCTCGATGTCGTTCTGGCCGACGTCGGCGGCGTAGAGTTCGCCGGTCTCGGTGTCGAACGACATCCGGAACGGATTGCGGAAGCCGTAGGCGAAGATCTCGTCGGCCCCCTCGGCTCCGACGAAGGGATTGTCACCGGGAATGCCGTACTCGCCGTTCGCACTGTTGGAGCCGTCGGGATCGATGCGCAGGATCTTGCCCAGCACATTGCCTTCCGAGAGGTCCTGGCCGTTGCCGCCAAGGGCGTGGCCCGGACCCTGATCGTCGGCCGCGCCGCCGTCACCGAGCGCAATGTAGAGCATGCCGTCGGGCCCGAAGGCGATCTCGCCGCCGTTGTGGTTGAACTGCGGCTGCTCGACCCGCAGCAACACCCGCGAGCTGGCCGGATCGACGACCGAGCTCTCGTCCTTTGGATCGTCGACCCGCCACTCCCGAATCACGCTGAGGCTGGCGTTGCCGGCGGGGGGCTCGCCGGTCGGCGTGGTGAAGTCGGCCTCACCGGATCCAAGCGGTTCGGAGGAGTAGGTGTAGAGCAACCCGTTGTCCCGATAGTCGGGATGGAAGGCGAGCCCGAGGAGGCCGCGCTCGTCGAACGACCCCGGCCCGAACGCACCGAGCGGCACCAGGAGATCGAGACCGCCGACACCGACGTCGAGGAACGTGAACGAGTCGGGAATCCCGCCGTGTTTGTCCGGCTCGATCTTGAGCGCCGTGATGGTTCCGACCTGGTCGACGACGAACAGCTGCTTGTTGTTGCCCGGCGCACTCACGCCGAGGAGGGGGGTGGTGAACCCGTCACCGACGAGTTCGACGTCGAACTCGGCATCGCTGACGGGGATCTTCTCCGGTATGGGGTCGTCGTCGTGGGTGGCCGCGGCCGGGGCCCCGAACCCGAGCGTCGCGACGGCGACGAGAGCGACAAAGAGTCGGCGCATGACTGTCTCCTCCAGACGGACCGCCTCGTATCTCGATGCAGGCCGACGCTCGGCCGGCGGGCCGCTCTCGCAATCGTTGCATCGCCGCCGGGGAGTCGACGTCAAGGCGACCCTAAAAGATCCCTAAATCGAGTTGCCGTAGAGCCGGGCAAACCTGGTGGGCCTCGCTCACCGCCGGGAGACCGTTGTCGGCACGACGCCGGTCAGACCAGCGTGGTCGTCAGCCGAGGTGCTCGGCTGATGGTCTGCAACACCACGCAATAGCGCTCGGTCAGCTCGAGCAATGTGGCCAGCTGCTCGGCATCGGCCTCGGTGTCGAGGTCGAACGCGAGGCGGATGGCGCGGAAACCCACGGGAGCGTCCTTGGCCACGGCCAACGTGCCGCGCACATCGAGATCTCCCTCGGCGCGGATGACGCCCCCGGTGATCTCGATGCCGAGCGACGTCGCCACGGCATTGAGGGTCACCCCGGCGCATGCGACCAGCGCTTCCAGCAGCATGTCACCCGAGCACAACGACAGGCCATCGCCGCCGGTCGCCGGGTGAAGGCCGGCCTGGGCCATTGTCGATCCGGTCTTCACCGAACACGTGATACCGGCGCCGAGTTGGCCTTCGGCGTCGAGGGTTATGACGGCCGATTCGGGGTCGTTGCGGTACTGTGCCTTCAGCGGCTCCTGGACGGCACGCAGATCTGCAAGTTCCATGGGCCGACACTACACCACCGAGCCGTGTGGATCCTTTGCCTCACCGGTCGATCAGCCAGGCCACCCGGCGACGCGAGGCGACGTAGTGGACGATGGTCAGGGCTGCGATCACTGCGGCGAGCCCGGTGAATCCGGCGATGGCGAACCCGGCCATCCCGCCTCCGAGGATGATGAGCTCGACCGCGAGCCGGGAGAGGCCGGTCACCTCGACGGGTGCCGATCCCGAACGGCTCGGATCGTCGCGGACGTTGAAGACACCCCACAGGACGGCGGCCACCACCGGCACCGCAACCACGGTGAACACCCGGGCCGGGCCCGATGCGAGATGCCATCCGGCGAGGGCGAGGCCACCCAGCGCGGCCAGTTCGAGCCCGAATCGCAGTGCCAGGTTCCAGGGGGCCATCGTCGGCGGCGTCCCCCGACTCACCGGATCATCCTACCCAGAGCGGCGAAGCGGAGCATGTGGGCCTGCCCCGCATGAAGCGTGTACTCGTGGATCATCTTCACGAGGGTCGCCTGCAAGGACCGACCGTGGCCCAACCCCGGCGATGTCAGCGACGGCATGGTGGCAACGACGGCGTCGGCGCGTGCCGCCTCGGCGATGTGGGCGGCCAGATCCTGGTCGATCGTGTCGACCGAGCCGCCGGCGTAGTCGTCCTCGCCATAGGGGAGGGTGGGCTCGCCACCCCCGAGCCCGCACGTCAGCCACACGTGCTCCATCTGGGTCATATGGCGGACGAGGCCGAGCACCGAGAGTTCAACCGGCGGGATCGACCACGTCGTCAGCTGCACCGCATCGAGATCGCGCAGCTTACGCAGGAACTCGTGACGCTGGTAGTCGAGCCACGATTCGAAAAACGCCCGAGGCTCGAGGTGAGGATCGGGTTCGCTCCATGCGGTGAAGTCGAAATCGGCCAGGGATTCGAGAGCCACCCGACAACGCTAGCAGCCGTGATCACGCGGTGAACGGGTCGGTCAGTCGGTGGCGTCGGCCGTGAGTTCGAGGTGGTCTTCGACGTCGGGTGGGAGGACCGCCGTGTTGTCGGCGAGCAGCTGCCGTTCCGTCGGTCTCGCGGTGAGAACCGAGTCGAGGTAGTCGGCCAGTGCCTCCTCGTTGCTGATCTCGCGTTCGTGGCGTTCGGCCATGTAGTAGCGGTGTTCGAGGATCTCGTGGAAGATCTCCGCCGATTCGAGCCGCTCGTCGAACTCGGATGGAATGGCCTCGATGACCGGTTCATAGATATCGGCGAGCCACCGGGCGGCGGCCACCGCACTGGGAACCTTCTTTCCCGAGTTGCGTTCGAGCCAGATCTGATGGCCGGCGATGTCGGCCAGCAGCCGGCGAGCCTGATTTTCCTGGACCTCGAGCCCGGTGCGCCGCCGAAGCTCGCGGGCGTGATGGCCTTCCTCGACCAGCACCGGCTTGATTCGAAGGCTCGTACCGTCACGGCTGATCGACAGTTCCTCGACGTCGAAGCCGAGATCGTTGATCCGTCGTACCCGGCGGTCGATGCGCCACTGATCGGCGAAGTCGAACTCGTCGATGCGGGTGAGCTCGTCCCACAACTCGTCATACCGAATCCGCAGGTCGTCGGCGAGACCGTAGGGGTCGAAGTCCTCGGGAATCCGGCCTTGGGCTTGGAGGTCGAGGATGCCGCCGATGATGTTCTCCTGGGCGATGTCGATGTCGTAGAACCGCATCGGATCGCTGATCGACGACTGCCAGTCGGATGTTTCGGCGTCGACCAGGTAGGCCATCATGGCACCGGCGTCGCGTCGGAACAGGATGTTGGACAGCGAGCAGTCGCCCCAGAAGATGCCATCGAGGTGAAGCCGGACCAGAAGCACCACCCCGGCGTTCATCAGACTGTCGGCCAGCCCGTACTCCTCGCGTCCGATGATGTACCAGTAGGGGAGCGAGAAGTCGAGGTAGCGGGTGATGAGCATGGCCCGTTCCAGTGGGCCCAGACCGGTGACGACGCCGATCGGCTCGACGGTGGGCAGGTGGTGTTCCCGCATCCGTTTCAGGATGTCGAACTCCGACTCGGCGATGGTCGGCTCGGTCTCCTTGAGCGCGTAGACCTTGTCGTCGTAGCGGACGAACCGGACGACGTGGCGGCTGATGCCGTGCGCCATCTTCACCACGCGCGGATGATCCCACGTCTCCAGCGGTTCACCCCACGGGAGGTCGAGGAAGTCGGGATGCCCTTGCTTGGTGACGATCTCGAACTCGGTGTCGAGGCCAGGTTGCGGTGCGTCGGCCATAGGTTCGCAGGCTACCGACCGATCGCCTTGGGGCATCGTGAACGTGACCTCGGGCCCACCTCAGCGACAGACGATTTCGAAACGTCCCGACTCGGTCCCGAGCACGTTGCCGGACCCTACTTCCTCGGCCTCGAACGTGGCTTCGCCGGTGGCCTTTCCGTCGGCCAGCTCCCATGAATCGACGGAACCCAGACCTCGATCGACCGATGCGAACCAGCGAACACCGTCATCGAGCAGGTCGAGATTGACCGTCGGGGCCTGAAGGCCCTCCTCCTCCCAATTCGTGACCGGGACTCCGAAGTTGACCTGGATGGCCGCGTCGGTGCCGCCGGCCTGGGTCGGGGAGCCGTCTGTCGCAATGGCGAACGAGCCGAAGACCATGTTGGCGAGGCTGTTGCACAGATTGAGACCGTCGGGTGGAACCTCGTAGGTGTCGGCGCCGATGATCACTCTGGCGTAGTTGCCGGAGGTGTCCTGATCATCCGACGACGCGTCGGACTCATCAGGTTCGTCGGCCGAGTCGTCGTCGGACGTCGCCTGATTGCCCTCGGCAGGGGAGGCATCCTCGTCGGTCGAGCCGCCGCAGGAGGCCAGGGCAACGAGCGTTACCAGGATGAGTGGCGCCCACGTCGGCACCTGGAGTGGCGGGTAGCGGCCGTGGGTGGGTCTCGCAGATTGGTACACGTCCGACATCCTCCGTGTTACGTGGAGGGGCGACGTGTCACCCTGCGCCTGCCCCGTGGCGACATCCTAATCAGACAACAACATCAATCGGTGGAAAGTGGCCGGAGTTGGGTCGACCACAATCCGGCGCAGCGGATTGGCTGTGCGTAGTAACGTCCGGGGTATGCGCGAGAAGTTTCGGGCCGGCATCGACTATCTGGAAGCGGTGACCGAACTTCTCCAGCGGGTTCGCAACGCCCATCCAACGTTCGGTCTCTACCAGGCCGCCGAGCTGCAGTTCTGGTGGAGCGTAGCGCGCTCCACCGACAGCTTCGACCAGCTCTTCTGGTTCGATGACCGGGACCGTTCGGTGGCGGCGGTGACGGTCACCGACTTCAGCCATGGCGCATCGCTTGTCTATCAGCGTCCAACGATCGTGGTGACGGTGATGCCGGACGCGTCACCGGCGTGGGTTGCCCATGTCGTCCAACGGGGGCTCGCTCACCTCGACGAACACGAAATCAGAGGCGTGGAGCTCGAAGCGGACCGTAACGACGACGTCATGCGCAACGTGCTGCGCGGCCATGGTTTCACGATCAAGGGAGAGGCAGTGGTCGAGTGCTGGATGGAGGCCAAAGCCCGGCCCGAGATCAGCGCGTTGCACCACGGCTACCGACTGTGCACCCGCCTCGAAACGATGGACCGTCCACATCACCTGGCAGGGGAGGGCCGGGCCGATCGCGAGGAACGCCTGCAGCAGACGTCCCTCTACCGGCCGGATCTCGACCTGGTCATTCTCGATGGCGACGACAACCCGGCCGCTCACGGGATGTTCTGGTACGACCCGGTCACGTCCACGGGTGTGGTGGAACCGATGCGCACTCGCGATGAACACCAACAGCGTGGCCTCGCCCGCCACGTCTTGACGGCCGGCATCGATCTCCTCGCCAGGGCCGGCGCCCAACGCATCTCCATCGGCTACGAACCCGACAACCCGGCGTCGAGCCACCTCTACCGCAGCGTCGGTTTCGTACCCCATCGTCGAACCGACACCTGGGCTCGCCTTCGGTGACCCAAAGACGAGGGTTTTTGGGAAGAGGTGTATCAACAGTCCGTTCCAGTCGTCTGTTTGGATAGCGGACACTGCGATGACGGAATCGGAAACCACCTGAGCTAAGCGTCGCCGTCCACGAGGAGGGATCGATCTTGCGTCTCGTTGTCCCAGATCACCCGGTCGTCGTTCGCCGCCGGTCGGGTTCGGGCTCTCAACGACACCGTGGCCGATCCAGCAACGAAGAACAATCACTCAAATCGGACATGAAGGAGTCAGTAACATGACCGTCCAAACGGTAGGCGGTGGGTCGGCAGAGATGGTCGGCTCACCCGAACTCGTCGTGATCACCAAGCCTGATGCGGCCGTCGGTGTGACCGAGCAGGGCATTGCGTCGGACAGCGGCGCGGCCACTGATGATCTTGCCGCCGTGCTCGCGGAGGCGTCGGCCAGTATGCACCACCTCTTCAGCGATGAGGCCGGCAACGTCCCCTCGTCGCTCAACGGTGATGCCGGCGGCACGAATGGTGACGAGCTGGGCCTCGCCCACTACTTCACCGTCGACGTCGATCCGGACCGCATGGAGGAGGTGGCGGCTCGACTGGCCCAATGCGAGTCCGTCGACGCAGCCTACGTGAAGCCGCCGGCGGAGCCGGCCACCATCCTGATCGACCAGCCCCAGGACCTCGCTCCGGCGGTCACCCCCGATTACCGGAGTCGACAGAACTATCTCGACGCCGCACCGGTCGGCATCGACGCCGACTACGCCTGGTCGTTGGCCGGCGGTAAAGGTGCCGGCGTGACCGTCGTGGATTGTGAGTGGGGCTGGAACCTTGATCACGAGGATCTTCTCGGCAACAACGGGGGCGTCATCTGCGGCTCCTCCACGACCCAGGTCGACTTCGAAAACCACGGCACCGCGGTGTGGGGAGAGATCGGCGGCGACCACAACGGCCGGGGCGTGATGGGAATCGCACCCGACTCGGAGTTGAGCGCCTCGTCGTTCGTCACGCTGCCGACGTCGAAGGCCATCAAGTGCGCGGCCGACAAGCTGACCGCCGGAGACATCATCCTCCTGGAGGTTCACCGCAGCGGTCCCAACGACACCACGCCACCGCCCAGCCAGCAGGGCTACATCGCGATCGAATGGTGGCCGGACGACTTCGCCGCCATCCGCTACGCGGTGAACAAGGGGATCATCGTGGTCGAGGCCGCCGGCAACGGCTGGGAGAACCTCGACGACGCGGCCTACAACACCCCGGCTGCCGGATTCCCGCCCGGCTGGAAGAACCCGTTCAACACCGCCAACCCGACCTCGGGTGCGGTCATGGTGGGCGCCGGGAGCCCGCCTCCGGGAACCCACGGCCGCAACACCAGCCCATGGAACCTGCCCTATGTCGACCGGGCCCGCTGCGGATTCTCCAACTGGGGATCCCGGGTCGACGCCCAGGGATGGGGCTGGGAGGTGACCTCGACGGGATACGGCACCCTCCAGGGGGGCATCGACCGCGACAAGTGGTACACCGACACGTTCTCCGGCACATCCAGCGCCTCACCGATCGTGACCGGAGCGCTGGCCAGCACCCAAGGGGTGTTGAAGGCCAAGAACATGCCGCTGATGGACTCGCACCGGGCTCGTACGCTCCTCCGGCAGACCGGTTCGCCGCAGCAGCCCGCGCCCGGTCGGCCGACATCACAGCGGATCGGCAACCGGCCGTCGCTGAAGCAGTTGATCCCGGCGGCTCTCAAAACGTGGGTGTCGGCGGTGAAGATCACGTACTGCTACGCCCTGACCAACTCCCAGTATGCCTGGGCCTACGTGGACGGAATCGGCTGGCGACGGATCAAGAACGGCAACAGCGACGGTGTGGCCAACGTGTTCGAGGTGTGCTGCAACGTTCAAGCCGCCGGAGCCAAAGCCAACGTCTACATCGACGACCAGTACCTCTACAACATCGTGCAGCTGTAGCCGGCGGCACCACAACAGAACGGAGACAATCATGTGGCATTCGAACAAGGACGTACGCTACGTCTACACCACCCACGGTCCGTCGGCCGCCTACGCGATCATCAGCGATGTGAGCGGCTGGAAACGGATCAAGACCGACTCGACCGACGGCGTTTCGAACGTCGTCACCCTCCTGTCCACCGCCAAGGCCCATGGTCGGAAGGTGAACGTCTTCATCGACGGCACCGACCAGATCACCCGGGCCCTGGCCCTGTGAGGGGGAGCCATGACGCGTGACATCATCACCGACGTGTCGGCCGAAATCCGGATCACTCTCCCCGACGGGGACGTGCTGACCGCTTCGACCGGTGCCGCTCCCGGCCACGAAACGTCGGATCAAAGGGCCGTACCGGCCCTGCCGGAGCCCGACCCCGACCAGGTGCGGGGAGGCGACGGCGGTCCGTCGGGTGGCCGGCCCGGAGCCGACGGTGGCGGGGGCGGCGAGGATGCCCTGGCCGACTTGCCGCCCGAGCTCTTGATAGTGGAGTCTCTCGACGGCGTCGGGTCCCCCGATCTGCCGCCGCCGAGCGTGGCCCACATCGAAGCGATGGTGGCGGCAGTCGACGCCACCTCCGACATCCTGCCGCCCGAGGTTGTGGCGCTGGAGGCGTTGATCGAGACCGACTCGGCGTCGCTGGAACCCCCGGACGTCAGCGAGCTGCTACCGCCGAAGCGGACAACCCGAAAGCGGAACTAGCGACCATCGTGATTTGACCTCGGCGTGGTTCCGGTCCCGCGGCATGTGCCGGAGCGGGACCGGAACCGGTCGCATCCGAGGTCACCTCCCGTGCCCGGTCGGGTCGGGATCTGACGGCGTTGCCGACAGGGTCGTCATCGAATGCCCGCCGACACCCGGGCGTCCAGGTGCCGGTGGACCAGTCCGCTCAGTTCGCCACTGTCGGGACCCGCTCCACAGATGAAGCTCGAGCGCCGTCGACGAAGCAGGGGGTGGCCGATGACGTAGATTCCCGGTGCGTCACCGACGACTCCGCCTTCGTGTTGGATGCGTCCACGTCGGTCGAAGACGGGTAGTTGGAGCCAGGACAGATCGGGTCGGTAGCCGGTGGCGAAGAGCACGGAGGAAATCCCCGCTCGGTGGAGATCGATCTCGAGCACGGGCTTGGTGCCGGCAACCGCTGTCGGGTTGAGCCGCTCCGGTGGTCCCAGCTCGTCGTCCACCCCGGCTCCGCCGGCCCACTCGTCGAGGGTGCTGAGCAGCCGGTTGGCCTTCAGGTCGGCCAGCGCACAGGTGTTGGCCAGCGAGCCCGAGAACTGGGCAACGCCGTCGACGATCCGTCCCAGCCGACCGACGATCGCCATCCCCTGGGCGGCCAGGGTGTCGAGCTCGATCGAGCGTCGCCCCGCCGTTCCGATGAGCTGTGGCGACGGTAGGTTCCGGGCTCGGACGATGTCGTCGACGTCGTCGTGGCGCTCGTCGAGGATGCCGGCCCGGTCGATCCACCAGAAGATGTCGCGGCCCCGGTAGGTGCGGGGCAGGCGTACGTGTTCGCCCACCGACAGGGTGACGAGCCGTCCGGAACGGTGGATCTCCTCGGCCAGCTGGACCCCGGTGGCCGACGCTCCGACCACGAGCACGCCGCCGGGCTCGAGATCGGCCGGTCTGCGGTAGGTCATCGGGGTGTGGATCGCAATCTCGGGAGGTACGTCAGCGGCGACCGGTGGAACCGCCGCCAGGTTGCAGGCTCCCGAGGCGATGACAACCGCAGCACACCGCCAGCGGCCATGGTCGGTTGTGATTTCATAGCCGTCGGCGGCCGCGGTCACCGCGGTAACCGTGGTGCCGGTCTGCACCGGCGCCGAGATCATCGTCGAGTAGCCGTCGATGAACGCCGCCACCTCCGATGCCGAGGCGTAGCCGTCGGGATCCCGGCCCTGGTAGGCCCGTCCGGGGAGACGGGTCAGCCAATTGGGGGTGAGCAGCCGGAGCGAGTCCCAGCGCTCGGTCCGCCATGAGTTCGCCACCTCGCCGCGCTCGAGGACCACATGGTCGATCGAGCGTTCGGTGAGGCGGCGGCTCATGGCGAGGCCGGCCTGACCGGCCCCGATGATGACGGCGGTCGTCTTCATCGTGGTTGCTCCTTCGCCGCGGTCGCGGTCAGACCACCTCGACGGTGACGGCCGTCGGGTTCGTCAGGATGTCGAAGACGGCTGAGCGTTTCTGGGACTGGGCCACGAGGGCCCGAATGTCGTCGGGCGAGGCATCGGCGTCGATGTCGAACCGGACCCGGATGCCCTCGAAGCCGTTGCGGACGGCGGGATCGGCGCCCAGGATCCCCAGCACGTTCATGTCGCCTTCCAGGGTGGCGGTGACCGACCGAAGCTGGATCTCGCGGTGTTGGGCCACCGCGGCCACACCGGCGGTGAGGCAGCCGGCCAGCGCGGCCAAAACCGTTTCGACCGGGGTGGCCCCCAGGTCCTGGGAGGCGAAACACTCCGGGTGGTCGATCTCGAAGGTGAACGTCTTCTTGTGCTGGTGTTCGGTGCCGAGGCCGGAGAATCCCTCGATGGTGGACGTGCTGTGGGTGCCGTGTACCCAGCGGCAGCTGGCCCGCCAGGTGAACGCCGCAGCTTCGGGGGCCTCGCTCAGGGCCTCGCGGGCTCCGAGGAGGGCTTCGGTGTTGACGCCGTTGTCGACGGGGATATCGGTGATGGTCATGGCATTGCTCCTTGTCATGGTGATGGATCTCGTGAATGGAGGTCAGGGGCGACGGCCCCAGGCGACGACGAACTCGCCGGGTACCTGATAGCTGCCGGATTCGGATCGGTAGTGGGCCAGGGAGTCGAGATACTCCCGCTCGGCCTCGGCCCGGGTCGGCTGATCGAAGTGGGCGTAGGCCAGGGCGACGGGCCCGCCGAGGAACGCGGCCCCGACCGCTTCGTCGTCGTCGGCGTAACAGAGTTCGGTCGACAGGCGCTCGTCACCGATGTCGACGAAGCCGGTCCGTTCGAGGAGGGAGGCGAGCGCTCCCGGTGCGCCCAGGGCGAAGAAGAGGGGACAGACGTCGCTGGCAACCCGCCGGTCGACGATGCCGAACAGCTCGGCCCAACCACATCGTCTCCGTTCGCCCCAGACCGACACCACGATCCGCCCGCCGGGGCGGAGTACGCGGTGCATTTCGGCCACGGCCCGAATTGGATCGGGGACATACATCAGTCCGAGCGAGCAGAGCGCTCTGTCGAACGGGCCGTCGACGGTCAGTTCCTCGGCCCCGCACCGCAGCCCGTGAACGTTGGCGAGCCCGGCTGACCGGGCCCGGGCCTCGACCGCAATCACCATGGCCGGCGACAAGTCCGTGGCCGTGACCTCGCCGGCGGCGTCGGGGGATGCCACGGCGGCGGCGGCCGGCAGCGTGACGAGCCCGGTGCCGCACGCCACGTCGATGACGTCGTCCCCCGGCCCCAGATCGGCGTGGCGAAGCAGCAGATCGTGGGCTGGGGCCAGCTGACGCGACCAGAACCGTTGGTAGCCGGCGGCGGCCCGGTCCCAGCCTCGGCGCTGAACGAGCCGGCGGCGCTTCGCGTCCATCATCGGTCGCCCTCCCCGGCCGCTGGTCCCGATGGGACGCGGGTTACCCGGTTGGCCCGGGTGACGGCGTCGAGGAGGGGGCTGAGCCGGTCTGCTTCGTCCATCAGACGGTCGACGACGTCGGCCGGGGCCGGACTGTCGATCACGACCCGGTAGCGGATGTCGATGAAGCCGGGAGGGGAAGGTGAGTCCGGGTCGAGCATGCCGTCGAGCTCGGAGTCGGTCTCCACCTCGACCCGGATCCCGTTGATCGGGACACCGTGGCGAGCGGCCCGGAGCCGGTAGCCCATCGTCAAGCAGCTCCCGAGCGCTGCTCGAAGCAGGGCGCTCGGGTTCGGTCCGGTATCGTGCCCGCCGAGAGCCGGCCCGAGGTCGGTCCCGACCACATGGTCACCTTCGGTGCTCTCACATCGAAGTCCGTCGACCAGTGTTGTCCTCGAGACGGAGGTCGACCGGCCGAAGCCGGGCTTGCGCTGGATGGCGCGCTCCAATCGGAACAGAGCCCGCCCGAGTCGTTCCTCGAGTGGCAGGGGGGCCGGGCGGTCGGCGTCGCGGTGGATCGTGTCGTAGGCGGTGTCGGCCATGGGTAGATCCTGTGGCACCGACCGGATGCTGTCATCGGGCGGCCGCCCGATTTCGACGTTGCCGCTACCTCAGATCCGGATCTGAGGTACCTCACGCCGGATCTGAGGTGGGTTGCCTGATGGCAGCCACCGCTTTGCGGTCGAGACTGTGGGTGCGATGATGGAATCGGTGTCCAGACGTGCATTCAGCGGCCGGCTTGTCGGTCGCACCGACGAACTCGCGGTCGGCGAGGCCGCCGTGCAGAGGGTGCTGGATGGAGAATCCAGGCCGTCGGCTCATGTCCTCCTGATCGCCGGTGACGCCGGTATCGGCAAGTCTCGCCTGCTCGATGAGCTGCTCGGTCACGCCCGGAAGGCCGGCGCCACCGTTGCGTGCGGACACTGCTTGGCGCACGGCGGCGAGATCCGTCCGTTGAACGCCGTGGCCGAGATCCTCGCCGAGCTGGGACCGGCAGCCTCATCAGCGGCCACGCCGCCTCCGACGGCAATGGTGACCGGTGGCGGATCGACATCGGGGGCGACGCCGGCCGGTGCGCAAGCCCAGCTCTTCGATCGGGTTCGCACGGTGCTTCGGACGCTTTCGACCCGAGGCCCGGTGGTGGTTGCCGTCGAAGACCTCCACTGGTCGGACCGCACCACCCGGGTACTGCTGGCCGAGCTGGCCCGAGTCGCCGGGCTGGAGCGGGTGCTCCTCGTCGGTACGTTCCGGAGCGACGAGCTTCACCGTCGCCATCCGCTCCTGCCCTTGTTGGCTGACCTGGAGCAGGTGGCACGACCCGAGCGCATCGACCTGGCCCCGCTGGGTGAACGGGAGGTGGTCGAGCTGGCCGACGCCATCCTGGACGTGCCAATCGGCGACGAACGCGGGGCGGGGTTGCATCGGCGGAGCGGTGGTAACCCGTTCTACGTCGAGGAGCTGCTGGCGGGTAGTGCCGGAGGCGCCGACACCGATCGGCTCCCGTCCGGGGTCCGTCATGTGATCCTGGCTCGGACACAGCGCCTGGAACCGGACGCGGTGGCCTGCCTCCAAGCGGCCTCCACCCTGGCTGATCCGATCGATCCGATGGTACTGCAGGCCACGACCAGGCTGGACGTCGATACCTTCCGGCCGGCACTCGACACCATCTGCCGAAACGGATTCCTGACCGAGGACGATGCGGGCTTCGCCTTTCGCCACGAACTGGTGCGGGAGGTCTTTCTCGACGAACTCCTCCCCGGCGAGCGGGCAAGCCTGTTCGCCCAAGCCGCCCGGGCCCTGGAGGAGTACCGGCCGGAGCGGCTGGGTGAGATCGCCCGGCTCCACCACAACGCCGCTCAACTACCGGAGGCATTCACCGCCTCGGTTCTGGCGGCCGAGGCCGCCGGCTCGATCGGCGCCCCGGCGGAGGCATGCGAGCATTACGGTCGGGCACTCGATCTGTGGGACCGGGTCGGCGACGCAGCCGAACGGGCGGGTGTCTCGCATATTCGCCTCCTGCGGCGGGCGGCCGAGGTGGCCGACCTGGCTCGGGACTTCGACCTTGCGGTCGAGCTGGCCCGGCGGGCGATCGACGAGGCGGCCGACACCGGTGATCGCGTGGAGGAGGGAGCGGTCCACTTCGAACTGTCCGGCTACCTGTGGAACGCCAGCTTGCCCGGAATGGAAGCGGCGATCGGGCGGGCCCTCGAACTGTTGCCGAGGGAACCGCCAACCGTCGAGCGGATTCGGGCGGAGCTCCGCTCGGCGATGACCGATCTCTTCGCCGGCGGGTACTCAGGGATCGATAAAGCATTGGAGGCAGCAGCGGCCACCGCCGCCGAGCTCGGTGAGCGGGGACTCGAGGCCGTTGCCCGAACTCATATCGGCTACCGACGGGCCCAGCTCGGCGACGAGGACACCCTCCGCAACTTCTCCGACGGCCTGCGTGTGGCCCGGTCGATCGATGACGGGTGGGCAGCAACGGTCATTGCCGTCAACCTCACCGACGTCCTCGTCGACCTCGGTCGATATCAGGCGGCGGCCGACCTGCACACTGAGAGCTCGGCCATGGCCGAGCGCCACGGGCTCGGTGCCACCGCCGGCATTCTCCTTGACGGCAACGTACTGATGGCCCTCGAGCCGTTGGGGCGGTGGGACGAGGCCGAGGCGTTGATGAACGACATCAGCCGTCGCCTCAGTGCCGACACGATTCACCGTTGGGCTTCGGCCTTCCTCGGATGGACCCAGATCCAGATCTACCGGGGGAACCACGCCGAGGTGGTGGCCGACTACCGGAGGGGTCTCGAGATGTTGGAGACCGGCTACTACGCCACCGACGTGATCCCGGTTGGGAGCGGGCTGGTCGAACTGTCGGCGGCCGGGGCCATTGACCCGATCGATATCGACACGGTCGGGGCGTGGCTCGAGGACCTGCAGATCGGTGGATCCTTGCGCGGAGCCCGCTTGCTGGCGGCGGCGGCCCGCCACCTGATCCCGCCCCCCGAGACGGCGGCGCACGCGGCAATTGTCGGCGACGTCCAGGGCTGGATCGACCGTCTCCAAAGCACCGTCGAGGAGTTCGCCGCCCGTCCGTCGGCGCTCGAGGCCTGGCTCGAACAGGCCCGAACCGAGGTGGTCGAGGCCACCGGTCAACCCGCACCGGACCGCTGGGACCGACAGGCGTCCGCCTGGGACGAAATCGGGTGCCCCTTCTTCGCCGCCGACGCTCGATACCGACATGCCGACGCCCTCCTCCGTGCCGGTGGCGGTCGGTCCGCCGGCGATCGTGTGGAAGCCGCCCGCATTCTCGCCGAGTCCCGTCGAACCGCGGCTCGACTCGGAGCCGAGCCGTTGATTCGGGCTATCGACGACCTCGCTCGTCGGGCCCGACTTCGCGTTGATGACAAGGTCGCCACGGCGTCCCGGATCGCAGCCGAACCCTCGCCACTGGGACTGACCGACCGGGAGCTCCAGGTGCTTCGCCTGGTCAACGAGGGCCTGTCGAACCGCGAGATCGGCGACGCCCTGTTCATCAGCATCAAGACGGCCAGCGTCCACGTGTCCAACATCCTGCGCAAACTCGGTGCCGCCAATCGAATCGAGGCCGCCGCGATCGGACGTCGTCACCGGATTCTCGAGCGATAGGGGATGCCGCCGTCACGAGAAGAGCCGGACCGTCACCGCCCGCCCACTCGTACGACGAATCCCAGCACACAACACCGTTCCCACGCTCCATTCCGCTACGCGGTCGGTGACATGGTTTCATCGCCTACTTCAGAGATTCGGAGGGAAATCTGCTCGGTTTGTGGGAGAACGCCTCGTAGGCCGAGCCGGCGGTCAGGTGGAGGTGGCGAGAGGCGTGACCTGGCAGACCTGGGCGCGGAGCGGTGAGCTGCCACTGATCGGGTCACTGGGCGTCTGGCTGAGCACCAGGTTGAGGTTGGCGCTGCCGGGTTCGAACGCCGGGTAGCCGGCGAGATCGAGATCCTGGCACGGTTCGAACCAGCCGTGCTGGCCGCACACGACGTCGGGTGTCAGCGACGCGTTGAACACGGCACGGGCCTGCACGCTTCCCTTGGGTGTGGCGATCTCCACCCACTGGCCCTCGGTGATGTTCCGGGTCCGTGCTGTTTCAGGGTGCAGCTCCACTTCCGGATCGCGGCTGTGACGACGCAGGAACGCGACCTGGCGGTGCTGGGTCTCACAGAAATACAGCGACTTGGCGCAGGTGAGCACCAGCGGGAACTCTTCGGCCAGATCGGGACGGGAGCGGGGGCTCAGCGCAGGCTCGGTGAACGTGGGGACCGGAGGTTGGCCGATGTCGAGGAACGCCTCCGCGTAGAGCTCGATCCGTCGCGTCGGCGTGTTGAAACCGGCGGGGCGTCCGTCGTCGTCGGCCACCGTGTATTTCCGGTGTTGTGTTTCCAGCGGCAGGCTGATGCCGGCGGGGTTGTCCCGCAGTTGCCGGACCGACACGCCGCTCGGTTCGAGCTGATGCTGCCAGGCGGCCTCGACGTCGCCGTCGAAGAAGTGACGGCCGAGTCCGAGCCGTGTCGCCAGATCGAAGATGATGTCGATGTCGGGGCGAGCCTCACCCACCGGATCGACGAGCGGTTTGCGCAACTGCACCAGGGACTGAGCCTCCTGGGAGATCTCGAATCCGATCTTCAAACCCTCGGTCTCGAAGGCGGCCGCGACGGGCAAGACGATATCCGCCTGTTCGGCCGTCGGGCTCATGAACTGGTCGAGGTGCACGTGGAAGTCGAGCGCCCGCAGGGCGTCGCGACCTCGGGCGCTGTCGCCCTGGGCCATCACCAGATTGGACCCGAAGCTGACGAGCCCGCGCGCCTGGTAGGGACGACCCTCCAGTGCCGCCGTGTAGAAATCCTCCCCGGTGACGAACCCGAACCGGGCCGGACCGAGAGGCCGCTCGACGACGCCGATGGACTTGCCCCATTGCGCCTCGTCGAGCAGTTCTTCACCGGCGACGTTGTTGGACGGAACCGGTGTGAACAACACGTTGCCGCCGGGCGCGTCGAGGCAGCCGGTCAAGGCGTACAGCACGTTGACCGCCCGGATGATCTGCGTCGTGCCGCTGTGCTGCTCGAGGCCACTCCAGGTGTAGAACGCCACGGGGCGGTGCTCCCACAGCACCCGTGCGGCGGCTTCGATGTCGGCCGCCGGCACTCCGGTGACCTGTTCGGCGGTGGCCGGCGGCATTGCCCGGCACTCCTCGGCCACCAGGGCGAATGCCGGGCGACAGGCCACCGGTCCGTCGGTGGTCGCCACCTCTGCCATCCCCAGTAGGGCCAGCCGGTCGGGGTCGCCGATGTCGAAGCCGCGAGCGGCCGGATCGACGACGACCGTTTGCCGGGCGATCTCGTCCCAGGCGACGTAGTGCCCGTCATCGCCGTCGGGATCGAGGTCGGCGGCCCGGAGGAATCGCCCGGTGTCGCTGCGGACGAGGAGGGGGCCGGTGGTCCAGCGACGGACGAAGGCATCGTCGAACCAACCGCGCTCGATCATCACACCCGTGATCGCCAGGGCGAGGGCGGCGTCCGTCCCGGGCCGAACCCGAAGCCACGGTTCGGCCTGGGCGGCGAACCCGGCCCGGCGAGGGTCGACGACGATCATCTTTGCCCCGCGCCGTAGCGCCTCCCGGGTGGCGGTGGCGTGGGCGAGCCGCGAGACGACCGGGTTGTAGCCCCAGTACAGGACGCAGCCGGCCCGATCGAGATCGGGCATGTACTGACCGGGGACCGACGCGCCGAAGGTGTACAGCGATGCCAGGTAACGGCCCCACCCGCAAAGCTCCATGGACACCACGAGGTTCGGGCTGCCGTAGGCGCGCTGTAGCCGCTGGATCCAGTCGACGCAGTCGACGATGGCCGAGGTCGACGGTGATACCGAGCTGAACGCAACCGATTCCGGACCATGTTCGAGGGCCAGAGTTTGGAGCCTGTCGGTGACGATCTGCAGTGCCTCGTCCCACCCGATCCGCCGCCAACCGGGGTCCGGAGCGCCCTTCGGTGCGGTGCGTTTGAGCGGATAACGCAAGCGATCCGGGTGGGCGGTGATCTCCGGCGCCGCCTTTCCCTTGACGCACAGCGCCTTCCCCGTCGGATGCGACGGATCCCGGGACAGGCTGAACGTGCCGTTGGTGACCGTCGCCCGGGCTCCACACCGTGACACACACAGAGGACAGAAGGTGGCTATCTCGGTCTCAGCCGTCCGTTCGACGACCATTCGTGCTCCCCTCGCGTCCTGGGTAACCGGACTGGAGGCGGACGGCAGACCTCCAGCCGTACCTGTCAATCTTACGCCTACCCCCGGTGGATGTCTCCACGCAAATCCTCGGAAGCCGCCCGATGATGCCGTTCCGTTCGGGTCGGATTGGTGGCCGGCCGCGGTGTTCCGGCGATGGTCAGAAAAGACGGCGCAACAGCGCTCGGTCGCTCCGCCCCTCAACGACGCCCGGGTCGTGGGAAGATTGACTGGCTCAGCGCCTGGTTGGCTGTAACAGTGATCGGGGTCGACAACGACCCCCGATGACATCTGGCTTCGGAGGTTCGATGATGCAATGGCACGACTGGCGACTGCGGATCCCACGGAACATCTGGCGCCACCATCCGGGGGTTCGGTCGAACGAGGAGTTGACCCTCGGTGAACGCGCTGCCGACCGTCTTCGCAACGGGATGGGATCCTGGGCATTCGTGTTCGGCGCCTTGATCTTCCTTGCCGGTTGGATGGCCGGGAATCGTGACGTCGGGTTCGACCCGTACCCGTTCATCCTCCTCAACCTCGTGCTGTCGTGCGTCGCCGCCCTCCAGGGTGCAATCCTGCTGATCGCCGCTCGCCGTTCGGACCAGATTGCGGCCGAGCTGGCGAATCACGACTATCGGACGAACCTCGACGCGGTGGAGATGATCAAGGTGGTCGAGGCGATGACCGCCGAGATCCACAGCCACGTCGTCCCGCTGTCCAGCCCGGGCGGCGAGGATGCTCCCGTCCCGAAGCTCGGTGGGCGGTAGCCGACGGTGACGACGCGTGAATCATCGGCCGGCCCGGCAACGGCGTTGACGGTCGGGGCACTGGGAGTGGTGTTCGGCGACATCGGGACGAGCCCCCTCTACGCCTTTCGGGTTTCCCTCGCCGGCGAACACGACCTGGCCGTGGACGAGGCCAATGTCCTGGGTGTGTTGTCGCTGATGTTCTGGTCTCTCATCATCGTGATCACCGTCAAGTACCTGCTTGTGGTCATGCGTGCCGACAACCACGGCGAGGGTGGCATTCTGGCACTCGCTGCGCTGGTGACAGGAGGTGATCGATCTCGGCGGCCGCTGATCCTGCTCGGGCTGTTCGGTACCGCGTTGCTCTACGGCGACGGCATGATCACTCCGGCCATCTCGGTCCTCTCCGCCGTCGAGGGAATCGAGGTGGCCGCACCGAACGTGCACAACTGGGTCGTGCCCATCGTGGCGGTCATCCTGGTCGGCCTTTTCGCCATCCAGCGTCACGGCACCGAGGTGGTCGGCCGCTTCTTCGGGCCGGTGATGCTGCTGTGGTTCGCCGTCTTGGCCCTGCTCGGGATCGTCGAGATCGTGGCCGAACCCGGTGTGGTGCGGGCCGTCGACCCGACCCGGGCGGCGGTGTTCCTCGCGGGGAACGGTGGTCGTGGCTTCCTCGTGCTGGGCTCGGTGTTCCTGGTGGTCACCGGCGGTGAGGCTCTGTACGCCGACATGGGACACTTCGGGCGGCGGCCGATCCAGAACGGGTGGTTCACCGTCGTGCTTCCCGCTCTCGTTCTGAACTACTTCGGTCAGGGTGCCCTGTTGCTCACCGACCCCTCGGAACTGGAGAGCCCCTTCTTCCACCTCGCACCGGGCTGGGCGCAATGGCCGCTGACCGTGCTGGCCACACTGGCCACCATCATCGCGTCCCAGGCTCTCATCACCGGCGCGTTCTCCCTCACCGTGCAGGCCATCAACCTCGACTACCTCCCCCGAATGCGCACGGTCCAAACCTCACCGGCCCACCGGGGCCAGGTGTATGTACCGGCGGTCAACTGGGGGTTGCTCGTCGCCTGCCTCGGTCTGGTGTTGGGGTTCAGATCGTCCGATGCGCTGGCCGCCGCCTACGGTGTGGCCGTCACGCTGACGATGGTCATCACGACCGTGCTGATGGCGTCGATTGCCCGTCGCCGCTGGGGATGGAGCCGCACGAGGACGGCGGCGGTACTGGCGCCTCTGCTGGCGATCGACGTGGCCTTTGCCGGCGCCAACCTGTTCAAGATCCCGGACGGCGGATGGTTCCCCCTGCTCATCGGACTGGCCGGTTTCACCATCTTCACGACATGGCGGAAGGGCCGCCGCCTGGTCGCACGGCGAATCGAACGAACCGGTCTGAGCATCGACGACTTCGTGGCGGCGCTCGCCAAGAGACCTCCGACCCGCCATCCCGGGACCGGAGTGTATCTCCACCGGCGGCCGGGCCTGGTCCCCCCGGCGCTGCTGGCCAACCTGCGCCACAACGAGAGTTTGCACGAAACCGTCGTGATCCTGTCCATCACGACCGAGGAACGATCGCACGTCAACCCTGTCGAACGGGACCACGTCACCCACCACGAACTCGGCTTTCACGAACTCGACCTGCATTACGGCTTCACCGACGCCATCAATCTGACGACCGATCTCCAGGACCTCCTGATCCCCGGCATCAGTTTCGACGTCGACCACACCACGTTCTTTCTGGGGCGCGAACGCATCGAGGCCACCGATCGCAAGGGTATGGCACCTTGGCGTGAGAAACTGTTCGCCTACCTTCACCGAAACGCCAGCGACCCGACCACCCACTTCGGACTGCCGCCGGACCGAAGTCTCGACGTCGGCTCGCACGTCGGCATCTAGCGCGCCGCGCCCGCAAAACCCTCCGGGGTATGGCCGGTCAGGTGTGCCGGTGGCTGTGATCGCCGAGGCCGAAGACGTCCTCGGTCTCCCGACCGCAATCGACCTGAAGGAGGACAACCGACTCGTCGCCGACGACCCGCCCGGCGTGGCCGGCCTCGGTCACCACGAAACAGGGCGCCCGGTAGGTGGTTGTGCGCCCGTCGCTGAACTCGACCGCCATCTCGCCCTGAGCGATGAACCCCACGTGGGCGTGCTCACACCACTCGGTGTCCGTCACCGGCTGCATCTCCTGCCGCCAGTCCCACCCCGGGGGGTAGATCACCCGTTTCACCCGCCCGATTCCAGCAGTTACCTCATCGACGGTGAGCCCGCCGATACTGGTGTGCGTCGCCCCCGGTACCGGATCCTCGAGCCTGCTCATGGATTCGATTCTCGTACCCGATGACGGAACTGGCAAGGGCCTTTCGCCGGGAACGTCGCCCGAACCTCGAGCTCCTCCAGGAGTTTTCGCGGAAACGACGTGGTGGCGACGACGGAGGGGGACGGGGAACGTCACCGCTCAGTCGAGACCGCCGGCGGTCACCCAGCTGGCGATCTCGGTCCGGGACGCCATCTGGAGCTTGGCCAGAATGTTGCTGACGTGGGCGCTGGCCGTTTTGGTCGAGATGTACAGCTCGTCCGCAATCCCGCCGTTGGTCAGGCCTCGGGCCACCAGGGCCGCCACCTCCTGTTCCCGCGGGGTGAGAGCGGTTGGACGTTCATGCCTCTCGCCGTCGATTCCCAAGCGGGTCGCCAGTCGGTCCCGGCGTGGCCCCGGCCAGCAGCAGAGCCGTTCCAGCGCCGCCTCGAGGTGGAGCCTGCCGTCGGCCCCCGAAGCGGCCGCCACCCGGGCCAGAGCCAGGTGCAGCTCGACCTGGTTGAACACGGTCCGGTAGGTTCCGAGCTCGAGAGCCTCGGTGTACCAGCGGCCGGCCTCGTCCCACCGACCGGCCAACTCGGCCCGTATCGCCAGGTGTGCGGGCTCGGTGGTCCCGTCGCCCAGCCGGTCGAGCAGGTCCCGGACTTCAGCCCGGAGGCCGGCATCGAGCAGCGCCTCCAGGTGGTCGACTAGCAGGTCGAGGGCGAAGTCGACCTCGACGAAGCGGGTGCCGACGCGGCTCAGCCAGTGACCGAACGGAGCAGCGCGACCGAACTCCAGCAGATCGGCCAGGGCCGAGAGTCCATCGGGCCAGGACGGTGAGAACTGGCTGGATGCGGCCCTGCCCGACAGCCGGTCGGCCGATCGGCGGGCATCGACGAAGCGCCGGTCCTGGAGGGCCACACTGGCTGCCAGCAGCTCGAGCTGGGGGACAGGGCCGAGGTCCTCGAGGGCCGCCTCCAGCTGGGATTCGAACGCCTCCTGGTCGCCGTCCATCAGCGAAACCACCAGCAGAGACCGGCGATAGGTGCCGGTGGCGATGCAGCTCATCCCTGCCCGCTCGCCGGTCCGCCGCATCCACTCGACATGGGCCCGGGCGTCGATCGAGGGGTGTTGGACGGGAGTGTTGTGGAGGGCCCGGCTGGCGACCACATAATCACCGGCCGTCTCGGCCTCGGTGGCCACGGCCAGCAGGTTCTCGACGGTCCTGTCACGCGTCGGGCCGGTCCAGCACACCAGGGCGCTGGCCCGCTCCAGCTTCGCTTGAAGGGCGGCCCGGTCGGCGGCCGGGCCGACGGCGGCCGCCACCGCGATGGCCCGGTCGGCCAGCTCGACCGCCTCCGCCTCGCGGCCGCTCAGCATGTGGTGTTGGGCCAGGTCGGCCAGCGCCTGGGCCAGGACCGGGCTGTCGGCGAGGGTTTCGGTCAGGGCCGCCAGGTCGTCCGCGGCCCGGTCGGCCGCCGCCGCGTCGCCCTGCTCCCACAGCAACCGAACCCGGTGATGGAGCACCTCGGCTCGGTCGGTCCCGGTTGGTCCGGCCAGCTCCTCCCACCGTCCCAGGTGATGGAGGGCGGTGCGCTCCTGACCCGACATCCAGCCGCTGACCACGGCGATCCGCAGGAGTTCGATGTCGTCGGTGTGCTCCAGAAGCGCCTGTTCGGCGAAGGCCAGGGCCTGGTGGGTTCGACCCTCGACCATCGCCCGAGCCGCCGCATCTCGGGCCGCATCCGCCGCCTGCTTGGTCCGACCGGCGCCGGTGGCGTGGGCCACCAACGCAACCAGATCATCGGAGCCGGCTTCCAGCAGGGCGTCGTGGACGGCTGCGTGGATCCGGCGATGCTCCCGGGTGAAGAGGCTGTCGGCCACCGCCTCGCGGACCATGTCGTGGCGGAACCCGAATCGATCCGGCCCGCTCTCGACCAGGATGCCCCGGTCGACGAGGGCCCGCAGCCGCCCCAGCAGGAGGTCCTCGGTGGCATCGACGGCCGCCGCCAGCAGTTCGAAGTCGACCTCGGTCCCCAGGACCGCAATCGCCTCGGCCACCTCCCGATCCTCGTGTGGCAGACTCTCGATCTCGGGCCGCAGCATCTCGGCCAGCGTCCACGGTAGGCCTGCGGTCAGGTCGGCGTCGTCCGCAAACGCGGCCTCGAGCTCCGACAGCAGCAGCGGGTTGCCTCCGGTCCTGGTGTGGACGTGCTCGACGGTGGTCGGGTCGACCGGCCGACCGGTTGCCGCCAGATAGGCTTTGACTTCCTCTCGCCGCAGCGGCTCCAGCCGGAACTGGACCACCTGGGGCCTCCGCTCAGCCCGCTGGAGGAAGGAGCTGGTCACGTGGCCGGGATGGAGGGCGTTTGGCCGGTAGGTGAGGAGAATGGTGGCCGTCAGCGGTCCGGCCACCATCAGCCGGTCGATGACCTCGAGGCTCTCGGGATCGGCCCAATGCACGTCTTCGAACAGGTAGATGGTGGGGCTGGAGCCGGCTGTCCTCAGGGCCTCGGCTCCGGCCCGGATCCGGCCCACAGCCGTCTGGGCCTCCGTGCCCTGTTCGTCGCTGATCGGCTCGATCTCCGATCGAACGTCGATCGGGTCGAGAGCCGAACGGACGAGTTCGAAGGGGATGGGGGTGGCCCGGGGGACGGCGCCGCCTCGAATCACGCGGGTGCCCGGCGGGGCGGCGGCGATGATCTCCTCGGCCAGCCGAGTCTTGCCCAGGCCGCTTTCGCCCCCAAGGAGCGCGACTCCGGTCTGCTCGGCGTCGGCCAGGATCTCTGCCGCCGCCGCCAGCTCCCGGGCCCGGCCCACGAACGGTCGGTTGCCGGCCCGGTTCAGTCGGACGGCCATGCCGACCATGTTACCAAGCCGGTTGGGTGGTCTTCGGGGTCCTGAACGGGTGGCGGAGGCGACCGGTCAGTGCTTCGCGCAAACGGACCACGGTGAGTTGCCAGGTCTGTCGTCGGTACCGGTCGGGGAGGTTGGCGGCCCGCCAGGCGGCCCGCTGACTGCGCTCGAGGCTGGTGAGACCTGCCAGTTGCGCTGGGCTCATCGGTTGCTGCAGTGTGTGATGGTTCATACCTCGATCGTGCGGCCCTAAGGTAGGACCCCACATCGGGCACCTGCCCAATGTTGCTACCTTATTTCCTGATTTCCGGGTTCGACGTCCGAGCGATTTCCTCGTTTCCGGGGCGGTCACAGCGTGATCGAACTCGCCCGATGGCCGCGGTTCCGGTAGGTTTCGAAACGAGGGGGAACGTGGTGGCTCTGTCCGTTGATGAGAAACGTGACCTGCTGGGGTTGATGATCCGGTCGCGGGCCTTCGAGGAGATCGCCGGAGCGCTCGCTGCGTCCGGAGAAATCCCGGGATCCTGGCTGAGCGGGATCGGCCAGGAGGGCACACTTGGTGTCATCGCGCAACTCCGGGCCGATGACTACCTGACCTACACCCACCGGGGCGCCTACGCATTCATCGGACGTGGCTGTGAGCCGAAGCGTCTGCTGGCCGAGTTGCTCGGCAGGCAGGCCGGCTACTGCAAAGGGAAGGGAGGCCGCCACATCGCAGATCTCGAGCACGGCATCCTCGGCAAGAGCGGAACGATCGGGGCTCATGCGCCCATGGCCACGGGGATGGCCACCGCCATTCAAATTCGAGGCGATGATGCGGTCGTCGTCTCGATCTTCGGCGAAGGCACGAGCAACCGGGGCACCACCCACTCTTCGATGAACATGGCCGCCATCAGCAAGCTGCCCTTGGTGTGGGTCTGTGAGAACAATTCCTACGTGGGCAGTGTTCCGGCTCCGGTCTATCTCGCGGTGGCCGACGTCGCCGCCATGGCCGGTGCGTACGGCATACCGGCCGCGATCGTCGACGGGAACGACGTGATGGCCATCCACGAGGCAGCCGCCGAGGCCATTTCCCGGGCCCGGGCCGGCGACGGTCCATCGCTGCTCGAGCTGAAGACCTACCGGATGCGCCCCTTCGGCGAGACCGGCACCGAGCAGCGTGACCCGATTGAGATCGCCGCCTGGCGGAGGCGCGACCCGATCACCCGGTTCCGTCAACGCCTGGTAGACGACGGCACCGTGACCAGTTCGGAAGCCGACGAAATGGCGGCGACGGCCGAACGCGAGATGTCGGCGGCGGCCCGGTTCGCGAGGCGGAGCCCGTGGCCCGATCCTGCGGCCGCGTTCGAGGATCTCTACGCCTGATGGGAATGCTGACGATGGCGCAGGCGATGAACCAGGCGCTGCGTGAGGAGATGCGCCGCGACCCGAGCGTGTACGTGGTGGGGTTGGGCCTCCACCCGAGCACGGCCGCCTCGGCGACGTCCGGTCTCGTCGAGGAGTTCGGCGAGCTGCGGGTGCGTAACGCTCCGAACTGCGAGGCCACCATCGCCGGGTCGGCGGTGGGTGCTGCGCTGGTGGGGATGCGACCGGTGGCCGAGCTGCATTTGGCCGACTTTGCGTTCAACGCACTCGACGAGATCCTCTCCAAGGCCGGTAAGTGGCGGTACATCCACGGCGCCAACTCCGGTATGAAGCTGCCGATCGTGTTTCTCGAAGGCATCGGCGGCTACGTCGCCGCGGCGGCGGAGCATTCCCAGTCGCCCCTGGCGCTCTACTGGCACGCACCGGGGCTGAAGATCGCCATCCCTTCCACCCCTCGTGACGCCAAGGGTCTGCTCAAGACCGCGGTGCGCGATGACAATCCGGTGATGTTCTTCACCCACAAGCTCCACAACGGCGAACCGGGCCCGGTACCCGACGATCCGGACTTCACCATCCCGTTCGGAGTGGCGGAGGTCCGTCGTGAGGGAGCCGACGTGTCGGTCGTCGCCACCTCCTACATGGTCGACCTCGCCCTGGCGGCCGCAACGGAACTCGAGGGACGCGGTGTCGATGTCGAGGTCATCGACCCCCGCACCCTCGAGCCGCTGGACATCGAAACGATCGTGGCCTCGGTGCAGAAGACGGGGCGGTTGGTGGTGGTGGACGAGGACACCAGGCGCTGCGGCGTGGGGGCCGAAATCGGCGCCCAGGTCATGGAACACGCCTTCGCCGCGTTGCGCGCCCCGGTGGGACGAGTCGCCAATCCCGATCTCCCCGTCCCCTACAGTCCGCCGCTGGAAGCCGCTGTGCTTCCTTCCGTCGCCTCCATCACCGCTGCCATCACAGCCACCGTGGGTGGCTGAGCCGAACGTCGATCTGGTGGAACAAGGCGACCCAGTCCGACAGCGGAAGAAAAACAAACTGTCCCAACTCTCTGCACCGATCTCGAAAGACCGTCCTCGCCGGCACGCCCGGTTCGTGACGCACGGCTGAGGGTCAACGACTTGTCGGTGCCAGAGGGCTCGGATTCTTCATCTGCCTCGTACCCCCGCGCCAGGTCTTCACGGCGACCCAGGCGAGCGCGGCGAGCAGCAGGAAGTGGCCGGCCACGATCCAGATCGGATTATCGAGGAATCCGGTTTCCGGGTCCATCTGGATCCAGAGGCCGAAGAACCACACGACGGCTCCGAGGAAGGGAGCGAGGCCGGCGGCGACCCACCAGGCTGTCTTGCTGAAGCTGCGGGCAGCGGCCACCCAGCAGGCCACAGCGAGGACCAGATATGCCAGGAGGAAATGCCACATCGTCATGCGTGCGCCACCTCGCGATACGTCTCTTTCCTCATAGCATCAGTGCCTGGCTTTGCGAGTGCCAGGGTCCAAGGTCCCGCCCCAGGCGACCCGCATTGCAGCCACCGGCGTGCGTCCGCACCGCATGGAGTCGCTGGCCGCGGATCTCTTGACAAACTCTCCGGAATCAACTCGGTTGGACGAGCCCAGAGACTTTCGTCGTGCGTGGGTCAAAGGGCCAAGCGCCGTCTCGCTATCCCGCAGCGGCGTACACCCACATCACCGGGGCTCCTTCTTCGAAGGACCGGTGGAGTGCAATCATGAGACTCGTCGGTTGTACAACCATCTCGACCCCCCGGGGGTCGAGGGCGGGGTGGTCGTCGATTCGCTCCCAGTGGCGCCCATCTGCCGTCCACCACATGATCGGGTCGATGGGCTCCCCCAGGTGCTCGTGCCCGGTTATGAACAGCCCAAGCCCTCCTCCACTCATTGTGTCGATCCAGCTGTCGGGCTCCAACCCGGCGGCGGTACGGTCGATCCGGGTCCAGCGGACCCCATCTGACGAGGTTGCGATGTCCGAGGTTGCGATGTCCCTCCTGCCGGACACAACCCAAAAGGCCGAGAATGCCCGGACCACCGCGATGTCTCGGGGAAGGATTGCCGGATGAATCGTGTCGGCGGCATCTAGGGACCAGACCAAGCCGGTCGGTGAGGACCAGATCTCGTTGTAGAACGTGAAGTCGACACTTGGCCACCGTTCGCGTGTAAGGGTGACCAGGGCCATGAAGCTGCCGTCGTGGCAGTAGACCGCCGGTGGCGGTATACCACTCCCCGGTGGACCGCCACCGCGATTGAAGACCACTTTCAGATCGCCGTTCTCGTCGAAGCGCCAGACCTTGCGCTCGAGGACTTGGTTGCTGGCGCTGTGGTGGCCGATGAAGACCACCTCGCCACCGCATTCCACGATGGCATTGACCGCGCCCGAGGGGCCGGCTTTGTTCTCGACCTGGAATGCTGTCCAAGTGGCGTCGGGGTTGCGGCGCCACACTGCGGGAATGCCGTGGACTTGGTGTCCGGCCACGTAGGTCGTGTCGGCCAGCGCCATTACGGCATCAAGACGTGTCTCGGCGAAGACCTCGTCGGGCAGGAACTCGACCTGCCAGGACGCGTCACCGCCCGGCCCCAGCCACACCTGCCAGCCATCAGGCGTTTCGATCAAGGCGCTCGGACCGCCGGATGGGTTGAAGGTGAAATCGGCCAATCGGCTCCCGACCGGCAGGGCGGGAAGGTCGTCGATGCGATGGAGGAGCCCGGGGATCGGGACGTCCACCACCGGGGCCGGCGAGCTGCTGGTTGTGGACGTTGGAGCCACGGTCGTGGCCGTTGTCGTCGACTTCGGCGGAACTGACGAAGGGGTCGAGGGAGTACTCGATGATGCCGACGTGCCAATCGTCCCACTGGTACTGCTCGTCGTCGACATGACCGGCGCGACGGTTCTCGTCGTATCGTCGCCATCAGCGGTGCACCCGGCGGCAATGAGCACAACAACCAGGACGAGAGCAACGAGGCTGCGCATCGTGCACCTCCGATCTGTGGAGTGCTAT
>JBFHME010000021.1:0-30024 GCA_041594435.1 Acidimicrobiales bacterium | reverse complement strand
TTCCATCCGGCAATGCGATTCGCCGGCCCGGTCAGGGCCGAACTCGGGATACCCACCGTGTTCAACACGCTCGGGCCGCTCGCCCATCCCGGGCGGATCAAACGGCAGCTGGTCGGCGTGGCCACGGAGGAGAAAGCCGCCTCGGTGGCCGCGGTGCTGGCCGAACTCGGTTCCCGCCGGGCGTGGGTTGTCACCGGCGCGGATGGTCTCGATGAGGTGTCGACCTCAGGGCCGTCGATCATCTTCGACGTTTCCGCCGAAGGTATCGAGCGGCTCACCGTCGATCTCGACGAGGTCGGGGTCGATCGTGTGGAGCTCTCCCGCGTGGCGGGCGGCGGGCCGGAGGACAATGTGGCGATCTTCGAGCGGATGCTCGCCGGCGAACTCGGACCCCACCGGGATCTGGTTGCCATCAACGCCGGGGCCGGGCTGGTAGTGGCCGGGTTGGCCGCAGACCTCAAACAGGGTGTGGTTCTGGCCAACGATGCCCTGGATTCGGGCGCGGCAGCCGAGAAGCTTCGACAGCTTCGTGGCTTCTCGCCCGCCCCAGCGCCCGGTTGAGATATCGTCCACCCGATTCGGGTGAAAGTTCCGCCTCATCCCACCTAGACTGACGATGGGCGAAATTGACCATGCGGTTGTTAGGTTTGGTCGGGTCGCCCGGCTTGAGGAAAGACGCATAGGTGACGACGTTGAGAGGAACCAGATATTGCCTACCGGCAAGAACTGCGTCAATCTAGTTTGGCAAACACCGGTACCTGACGGTGCGGGTAGGTACGGCAGTGGGGATTTGGCTGCACCCTGCTTGTCGTCTGCCGTGATACACGAGGCGGACGAGATAAGCGAGGAAAGGTAAGCTATGGGATCCGAGGCCCTTCTCCAACGGGCATGCGAACTGGCTTTTTCCGTGGCCCGCGAGGACGCGGAGGCCGACCCGGCCGTCGAGCCGCCGGGGGACATGCGCAGCTTCCTCTATCTCGCCCGCCTTCCCCGTCGGGCGATTTCGGTCGCCCAGCAGGCGATCGAAGACGACTCCGAGTTTCGGTCGAGAGTGGCGGCCCGGGCCACCGAGGAGGAGGTCGGCCGCGCCGGCTACCTGTGGCTTCACCGTCCCATCGGATGGGCTCCCGAATTCGAGGAACTGTCCCAGCGGTCTGAAGACGGATCCCCGGATTTCGATCCCGACGCGCCCTTGGTCAACGTGCCCATCGACGACGACCTCACCACCGAGGAGCTCACCGCCCATCTGGAGGCACAGCTGGAGGAAGTGGAGAGTCTGTCGCCCAGTTACCCATCGATGGCCGACGAGCCGGTGTCGATCCTCGAAACCGCAGAGGTCGGCAGTAACGGTGGCGGCCACGGTTCGAGCGACCCGAGCGACGGTTATGCGATGGCCGCCGTCTCCGAGCTCGACCCGGAGGCAGACGCAATCGAGAGCGAGCTGACGAGCCTCCGGGGTCTGGTTGACCGGCTGGCTGGAGAGCGAGAATTGGTGATGTCCGGATCCACAAGCGACAATCCCGACAAGCCGGATGCGTCCTTGCTGCAAGACGAGTTGACGGCGGTGACCTCGGAGCTCGAATTCGCCCGCGAGGAGCTGGCTCGAGCCACCCAGGATCTCGCCACGATCCGCAATGAGCGGGAGGAAGCCCGCCGGCAGCAGTCCGAGGCGCTCAAGCGACAGGTCGAGGTGGAACGGGAACTGGCCACCGTTCGAGAGGACCGGGCCGAGATCGAGACCCGGTCGTCCGAACTCCAGGCGCAGCTCATTTCCATCGAGGATCGCCTGAAGCGGATCGAAGGTGACCTGGAAGAGGCGGTGCGGGAACGTAACGTCGTGCAATCCCAGCTCGAGACGATGACCGCGGAGCGCAACCAGGTCCGCGAAGACCGAATGGCCATGAAGGCCGAGCGCGACAGCTTGCAGACGCGGCTGGCGGAGGTGGACGAGAAGACCGGTGGTGTCGACGTCGGCGAGCTGACCTCGGCGAACCGCTCATTGACCCAGGAGCTGGAGGCAACCAGTCGGGAGCTGGCCCGGATGATCTCGCAGGTCGAAACCTACGAGGAACAGCTCCAAACCACCACATCGGAGGCCGAGTCACTCAAGTCCGAGAAGATCGAACTGACGTCCCGTCTGGCCGACACCGAGCTGGCATTGGAGACGACGCGAACCCAGCACAGCGCCCTCAAGGACGACGCCGAGCGGCTGGCCGCCGAGCTCGGCTCGTTGCGGGCCGAGCGCGACGGCCTCCAGAGCCAGCTCACCGAACTGCAAGCCAGCCTGTCCGACGTGCTCGACGAGCATGCCGAGGTACGGCATCGCAACGACGCCGACCGCAAGGCTCTCAACGAGCTGCGGGTCGAGCGGGATGTGCTGCTCGCTCGAATGAACGACATCGAGCAGGCCGATCGCAGCTTCGAGAACCGTATCAGCGCGCTCAGCAAGGAGCGCGACGACCTCATGACCGCTCGCGACGACCTGATGGCCGAGCGCGGCGAGCTGCGGGGTGAGATGACGGCCGTGATCGCAGCCCGCGATCAGTTGCTCGAGAAGATCGATGCCCTGGAAAACAAGCTCGGCCCGCTCGAGGTCGAGCTGCAGGCCGAACGCCGTCAGCGGGAGGAGCTGGCCAACCGATTGCTCGAACTCGACGACGTCGCCGCCAACAACGCTTCAGCGCTCGAGGAGCTGACCAAAGAACGCGATCGCCTCATGGCCGAGCGGATCGAGCTCGACCAGAAGCTGGAGCAGCTCGAGGCCGAACGTGTCGACATCAAGAAGCTCAGCGCCGAGCGTGACGACCTGGTCGCCCGTCTCGAGAGCACGGAGGCTCAACGCGACGATGAGTCGAACAAGCGGGTCAACGCCGTTTCCGAACTCAGTGAGCAGGTTGCTTCTCTTGAATCGTCGAAGACGACCCTCGAGAACCAGTTCTCCGAGGCCCAGAGCGAGCTCAGTCGTGTTCGGTCCGATATTGATGAGCTGAACCGGGAGAACGCCAAGCTGCGGTTCAACCTGCAGGTGGCCGAGTCCAACGTGACCGAGGCCACCGAGGCGGCCGACGAGGCCCGCAAGAGCGCAGCGGAGGCCACGGCCCGAGCTGCGGCCGCCCAGTTGCAAGCCGATCGGGCCGAGGCGGCCGCCGCCGAGAGAGCGTCGTTCGCGGCCTTCGTCGGTGAGCCGACCTCCGCCGCGGTCGAAGCGGAACCTCGAGGCGAGGTCGAACCGGAATCCGCGCCGAAAACCATCGAGCCGGACGATGACGACGCTGGTGAGTTCCCGTCCGACTCCGACGTCGAGGTCGAAGCCGACACCGAACCGGCAGCCGATGATACGGCCGCTGCCGAGGAGGCGCCGGCCGCCGACGGCGTCTCGGCAGACGCCCCGGATGCAGCCGATTCGCAGCTGGATTCTCCCGTCGATGCACCGGCTGATCTCTCGATGGGCGACACGGCCACCGACGCCGAATCCGCGGTAACCGAGGAGGTAACCGTCGTGCCGGCTGTCGACGAGACGCCTCCGACGGTGTTCGACGACGAGGTGCCGTCGATTCTCGAGCCCGCTGATGGAGCGGGGGCCGACACGGACGTCGCCGTGGACGACGAGCCGGTGGCGGCGGCTCCCGACACGGTGCCCGGGTTCACGCCGGTCAGCGACGTCGTCGACATCGAAGAGCACCGTCGCGACGAGGACTCGCCGTTCAACGACGACTGGAAAGCCGTCGGCGCCGGCAGCGGCCCTGATGAACTCGACGAGATCAGCGAGCTGATCTCGCAGACCGTGTCGGGCTTCGAAGGCCCGTTGGACTCACCGGCACCCGATGCGGCCACAGTCGCCGAACCTCCGGCCGCCTTCGTCGACGATCTCGGTCAGCCGCCCAGCGTGTTCGAAGCCGAACCCGGTGGGCCACATTCGGACTTCGACGACGGTCTCGGCGACGGTGCAGCGGAATACGGGGTGTCGAGTCGCCGGCAGATCGAGATCCCCCCCGAAATCGCGGATGACGAGATTGCGGTCGCTCAACACGTCGTGTCGTCACCTGACGTCGTCCTGCTGGTCGACGGTGATTCCGTGGCCAAACTCGGGTGGCCCAGCCTTCCGGTGGCCCAGCAGCGGGATGCTCTCGTGACCTATCTGGCCGATCTTTCGGCGACCAGCGGAGCGGCGCCCGATGTGGTGTTCGACGGGCGGATCGGCGATGACGATTCACTGCCGATCTCTCGGGCTGTTCGAATTCGCCTGAGTACACCGCCCACCGAGCCGGCCGCTGCCCTCGACGAGCTTGTCAGCGCCTATCCCGATCAATGGCCGATCGCCCTGGTGACCGACGATGCCGCACTCGCCGCGTCGGCGCGTGACCGGGGGGCTGTCGTGCTCAACAACGGTCAACTGCTCGACCTTTTCATTGCCCAGTAGCATCCTGGGCTGACGGGATGTGAGGGAGAAGCGGCAGGGTGGTTCCCGCCGCGATCGACCCTCGCCAAACGCCCAAGGCATACGCCGAGTCGTCCAGGATCCCGAGCGCCAGGTCGGTGCAGCCGTGGCCGACCCTGTCGCCGCCAGCGGCCGGTCCGGCGATCGGTGTCCGGCTGCCCGGCAGACGTAGCCGCCGCAGCCATCCCAGTGCGAGCAGGAGCGCTGCGGGCCGAAACCGGCGCCGGGCCGCGGCGACGACAACGACCGGCCACCAGGTTCGAGCCGTCGACACCGCAAGCCCCTGCGCCGTTGCCACCCAGCCGCCGGCGACGATTCGTGCCACCTGTCTGCGGGGAACACCGCATCGGAGCAACATCGCGACGTACCCCGCCGTCGACCACACACCGGCCAGCGCCGCCGGCCCACGAAGGCCGGTCACGATGGCTGCCCACGCCGTCGCCGAGCGGCGATCGAGGCGGGCCGGTGCGACAGTGCGGCCGTGCCGCCGGGCCAACGGTCCGGCCGCGGTGCCGTAGAGGAACCGCTGGCGGACAAAGCCGGCAAGCGTCGAACGGGGCGGATGGGTGACGTTGATGTGGGGCACATAGCGGACCCAGCCGGCGGAGCCGAGCCGCCAGATCAGGTCGACATCCTCGCCATAGCGGAGGTCGGGGTCGAACCCGCCGGCTGCGACCAGGGCGGACGACCACACGGCGAGACAGGTCGAGGGAAGATAGGAGAGGCGTCGACCGGGGCCGACCAGACCGGGCTCAGATCCCATGTCGAGCGGCGACCAGACCCGTTCGTAGCGGGCCAGCCGGGTTGGGCCCTCCTCTGAACGAACCCGGGGCGCAACGGCGACGGTGTCGCCGACGGCCAGCTCCCGGGCCAGCGCGGCAAGCTGCTCGATCGAAACGATCACGCCGGCATCGACGAACACGATCACGGGCTCGATCACCCGGGAAACGCCGAGATTGCGGGCGTTACCCGGCCCACCGGGTACCGGGCGCCGGACAACCGAGACCGGGAGGCCCGCCGCGGCACCGATCTTCGGATCGACGGACGGCTCCGAGCCGTCGTCGATGACGACGATCCGGCCGGTGACCCGGTCGTCGGATCCGTTGTCGCCTCGGCGCCGGTGATCGACCCCGAGCGCGGTGAGCGTCGCCGCCAGCCCGGCCGCATCGTCCTTGACGGGGATGACAACGGCCAGCGTCGTGGGCTCGCTCGGCCGTCCGTGGCCCACCGCGGTTGCCATGTCGGCCTCCATCAGCCGCCCGGCCAACGCCCGGTGCGCCGGTTCCGGTCCGACCGGTTCCCCGCTGAACCATGCCCCCACCAGCTCGGCGCCGGCCGCCGAGAGCGTTATGACCCGGAGGGGTGAGCCGCCGATGAGGCGACGCCCCTGGTCCTGCACCCACACAGTCGGGGTCGGCCGGAGCAGGTACGAGGTCGTCGGACGCATCAGCTCACGGTCGTCCACGCCTCATCCCGTTCCTGCAGGATCCGTCCGATCATCGGCGGTGGTTCAAGACACTGTTGAGTGCGGCCACCAGGTCGAGTGGTCCGTCGATGAGCTGGACCCGAGCCCCGGCCTCACGCCCGAGCTGGATTGCGTGGTCGGGTTCGTCGGCCGGAGCGACGATGACGAGCTCGTCGATCGATCTGGCCGCGGCGATCGGGTCGTCACCGGCCGTCGCTTCGCCATCGGACAGGAGGAGGACCACCCGGCGGCGGGCGTTCGATGACAGCAACTGGCGTCGAGCCGCTTTCAACGCCAGATCGAGATCGGTCGTGCCGTGCCCCCGCAGGCGCAGCACCGAGGTGACGATCGATTCCGGCGACTGATCCTGGTTCAGATCCTTGATGGTGAGAACCCGGTCGCCGAAGGCGAGCACGGCCAGTTCGCCCGGCGCCCGCCAGGTGCAGGCGGCCGCGGCGAGGGCGGCGGTGGCCAGGCGGGCGCCGTCCATCGAACCCGAACGGTCGACGAGCAGACAAATGGCGGTTTGCGGTCGAGCCCAGGCCCTGGTCGAGAGATCATCGAGTGACGGTCGCCGACGTTCGACCATGGCGCCGTGGATGGCATCGAGACTGCCGTCGATGTCGATGTCGCTCGAATCCGGATGAGCCTGCTGTGACACCAGACGCCCGACTCCGCCCGATCGAGCCGGCCCTGACGCGGTCAGGTCGACGAGAAGCCGTCCGGCCAGCCGCCTGGCCAGTGCGGCGAGTGTCCGGTCGGTCGCATGGCTCATCATCGCCAGGATTTCGAGGGCCTCGTCCGGGTCCTCGGACCACAACTCGTCGAACGCCTCTTCGTCGAGTTCGCCGACATCGGCCGACAGCAGGTTGAACGACGGGTGATAGTCGAGCTGCCGGCGACTGGTGGTGCGGCGAGCCTCCTCCGCCAGCGCTTCGGCCGTCTCGTCGGGGTCGAGAACCTTCGCTACCTGCTCGTCGTCGAGATCCGATCCGCCGCCTTGCGGCTGCCCGCTTTTCCCTCTGGAGCGCCGCCATCACCGTTGCCGTCGTCGCCGGCCGGGTCGTCGTCGGCATCGCGGTCGGGAGCATCCATGATGCGAAGCCAGACCTCCTCGACCACCGCCTCGGCGGTCACGGTGGCGGAATCGTGGAGCTGGAGCCGCCCGGAAAGGGCGGTCAGTGCCGCGTCGAGGCCGAGATCGAGGTCGGTGGCCTGAACCCCGCGGATGACGCTGAGACCCTCCGCCATCTTGACCAGATCGATCGCACCGCGCACGGAGGGCCCGATTCGAACGTCGGGATGCTCCCGCAATGCCCGCACGACCAGCACGGCGCCTTCGATCAGACGGTCCGGAACCGGGGAGCCGGTTTGCACGTGGGTGATGGCGATTTCTTGATCGCAGGGCTGGTAGTCGACGGCCAATCGGCAGATCCGGTCATAGATGGCGCCCGAGATACGGGCGGTGCCGATCGAGTCGTAGGGGTTCATGGCCGCCACCAGCCGAAAGCCCGGTTCGGCCTTGATCCGCCCGAGCCGGGGAACGGTCAACTCCTGTTCCGACATCACGGTCACCAGCAGATTGAGTGTCTCCTCGGGAACCCGGTTGATCTCCTCCACGTACAAGAGGTGTCCACCCCGCAGCGCTCGGGCCAACGGTCCGTCGATCCAGATCTCCGGGCGGTAGCCCTGTTCGAGAACCTGGGCGGGATCGAAGTGGCCGATCAGCCGAGCCGGCGTCAACTCGGCGTTGCCTTCGACGAAGTCCATCTCGATTCCGGTGGAGTCGGCGATGGCCCGCAGCATCGTGGACTTGCCGGTGCCGGGTGGACCCTCGAGCAGGAGGTGACGTCCGGCGAGCAGGGCGGCCACGACCAGCTCGCACTCACGGCGGCGGCCGACCACGCGACTCTCCATCTGTTCGACGGTCTTCGGGCCCAGTGCCATGGGCTGAACCGGCTGATTGGTCACAGGTCTCCTTGGAGGTCCACGACCCGGGTTCGGGGTCGGTCACCCGCCGACCACCTTAGTGATCGACCGTGTCCGTCATCGAATTGGGCACGACCAGCTTCGGGTCATGGTTCCGACAACAGATGGTCGACAAGGTGTTCGACCAGATGCTCGAAGAGTTCGGCGCCGTGCTCGGCTGTTGCACCGGTGGCGTCGCCGAGCACCCCGTTCGGGGTGACGGCACCGATGCCGTCGGCAAGCAGGGTGGGCATGAGTTCGGAAAGCGGGGTGATGGTGCCGGTGACGTCGGTGAACGGGCCGACGAGATCCGGGCGCACGTGGAGGAGCAGCGAGGTCTCGGTGCGTCCGGCGTGGGCGTCGATCTCGGTGCCGTCCGGCCAACGGGGAGTGACCCAGCTGACCCGGTGACCCTCGCCGGTCAGCCGGGTGACGGTCGGTCCGAGAACCGGCGCGTTCCCACCGTGGCCGGAGACCAGCACGATCCGATCGCAGAAGTGGGCGGCGGAACGGACGAGCTCGGTGATCAGTTGTGCCAGGGCCTCCCGTCCGATCGACAGGGTCCCCGCAAAGTCCTGGTGTTCGCCCGACGAGCCGTAGGGCACCGGCGGGGCGACCAGCACGCCCTCGACGCGTGCCGCCGCCGCGTTCGCCCAGGCGGTGGCGATGATGGTGTCGGTGGCCAGTGGGAGGTGGGGTCCGTGCTGCTCCGTTGCGCCGAGGGGGATCAGCAGAACCGGAACCGGCCGGCCATCGCCACGAGCCTCGACGGCCGTGGTGTCGACGCCTCGGCCGAGGGTCGGAAAGGTCGCGAACCCGAGCTCGGTGGCGCCAGGCCGATGCCCGGGCCGGCGCTCCTCGCCGCTACCGGCCGCCGAGTCCACCGATGATGTCATCGATGACCGAGCCGTCTGCACATGTGAGTTCCTTTCTCGGGCAATGAAACCCAAAGGGCGCCGATGCCGTCCGCGCCCGGATGGGCCGGTGCCGTGAATCGTCGGCTCCGAGGTTCTACCGGCTGCGTTCGCTCACGGTCTGCAGTTCGATCCCGCCCCGCGGGCGCTGAGTCAGGGTGACGGTGACCCGGTGCGGTTCGGCCGATTCGAGGATCTCATCGGCGATCAGCACCGCGAGGGCCTCGGCGAACACCGCCCGATCGCGGAACGACCACAGGAACAGCTTCAGCGACTTCGATTCGACGCAACGCTGGTCGGGCACGTACTCGATGACGACGGTCGAGATATCCGGTTGCGATGTCACCGGGCAGATCGACATCAGCTCTTCGGTGGAGAACCGGACCGACGTGCATCCCTCGGGGGCCGGAAAACACTCGACGTGGTCGACGGGATGACGGACCGTCTTGCCGAGGATCGACAGCTCACCACCGGTGGGGTCGCCGGTATCGCCGGGGTCGACACCGGAGCCGGATTCGGCGGTCATGTCCGGGCCGGCGAGGTTCGGGCGACGAACCGGACCGGAGTCGGCTTCGAATGGTCGGAGGTCGACGGCGGCCGTTCGGAAGCTCCGACTCCGGCCAGCGCTTCCTGCCCGTGGCCGCTGACACATTCCGGGTCCGGGCCGTCCAGCGCGAGGCCAGTGAAGAACTTGGCGGCCATACAACCACCCTGGCAGGCGTCGAACTGCCCGCAACTCGCGCATGCTCCCGCCGACTGCGGTTCCCGGAGTTCAGCGAAGAGCGACGACGACCGCCAAATCGTCGCGAACCCTCCGGTATCACGAATGTTGCCGGCCTTGAACTCGTCGTGGAGCACGAACGGGCAGGCGTAGACGTCACCGACGGGGTCGATCAGGCAGACCACCCGCCCTGCGCCGCAGAGGTTGAGGCCCTCCAGGCTGCCCGACCCGAGCGCGTTCAGATGAAAGAACGAGTCGCCGGTGAGCACGCCGGGTCGATCGAGGAGCCAGTGATAGAGCTCGATCTGCTGGTCCTGGGTCGGATGCAGTTCGTGCCAGCTGTCGACACCCCGCCCGGACGGGCGCAGCCGGGTCAGCCGCAGCTCGGCACCGTAGTGGTCGGCCAGGGCGGCGAATTCGTCGAGCTGAGCGATGTTGTGGCGGGTCATGACCACACTGATCTTGAACGGCCCGAAGTCGGCCTCGGCGAGGCGGTCCATCGCCGCCAACGCCGTGGCGTAGGATCCCTCGCCCCGGACGGCGTCGTTGGTGGCCGCGTCGGCTCCGTCAAGGGAGATCTGGACATCGGTGTAGTCGATGGCCGTGAGACGGCGAGCGGTGGGGGCATCGATGCGCGACCCGTTGGTCGAGAACTTGACGCCGACTCCGCTGCTGGTCGCATAGTCGACCAGTTCGAAGAAGTCGGGACGGATCGTTGGCTCGCCGCCGCCGATGTTGACGTAGAACACCTGCAGATCACGGAGTTCGTCGATGACACCCTTCGCCTCGGCCGTCGACAGCTCGCGTGGATCACGCCGCCCGCTCGAGCTGAGGCAGTGGATGCAGGCCAGGTTGCAGGCGTAGGTGAGTTCCCAGGTCAGGCAGATCGGTGCGTCGAGACCACGTTTCAGCTCGTCGGTCAGCGCGGTCACGGTCGGCCCTCCCGAGTTGCGGCTTCCAGGGGTTCGATGAAGTCCGATTTCGCCAGCGCATCGAGCGCCTGGCCGTAGGCCGGCCACTGTCGGGCGTCGAGTTCGAGACTGTCGAAGGCAGCCCGGGTCGAATCGAAATCCTCGAGATCACCGACGAGGCGAACCAGATCGTGGGAGCGGAGGAAGTTCAGTTTGCGGTTGCCGTAGTGGTAGGCCAGCGCACCGAACGGCTCGGGTCGCAGCGCAACCCTCTGGTGAAGCCGCCATCGCCCGCTCGTCGGATCGCTGGGCCGACGGTCAGTAGACACCGCACATGCCGTCGATGGAGATTTCCTCCACCAGCAGGTCCTCCACCACGAGTTCGTGGTCGACCGGTTCGACGTCGGCGTTCTCGGTGTCGGACGGAAGCTGATCCACGGCGGGTGCTTGGGAGACTGGTTCAGACACGAATGAAGGTCCTTGTGCCGGTGCCCGGATCCTCGTGACCCGGATCGATGGCCATCATCGTAGCCGTTGCCCTCGACCCGGTGGGAGCCCGACGCCGGATGTTGTCGGTCACCGGAGGTCGAAACAAACTTTGATGGAGCCTCGTGAACCGGCCTGCGCCGCCTGCTCCAGCGCCTCCTCGTAGCGATCGAGGTCGAAACGATCGGTGACCAGCCGGCCGAGGTCGGCGGCGTCGACCAATTCGGTGGCCATGTCGAAGGTTCGTCGCCGGGAGCCGTCGGGGAGATCCTCGGTGCCGTAGGTGTAGGCGCCGACCAGCTCGGTCTCCCGGTGCCACAAGGCGGTCAGATCGAGTGAGACCCTGCCCGGCATGCCGACCAGGACGACACGGCCGCGGGGGCGGGCGGTGCCGATGGCGGCGTCGATGGTCGCCGCGCTGCCGACCGCGTCGATCATGATGTCGGCCCCACCGGAGAGGTCGTCGCCGATCATGAAGCTCCCCGACGCCCGCCGAACCGCCCGCTGGAGTTCACCGGGATCCACCACCAGATCGGCTCCGAGCTCGCGGGCCATGGCCTTTTGTTCCGGGTATTTGGCGCCGACGATCACGGTGCCCGGCCGGGTGAAGTGGCGGATTGCCGCCAGCGTGGTCAGCCCCATCGTTCCGGCGCCGACGATGGCCACGATCGCCCCGTCTTCGACGCCGGCCTTGAACGCGGCGTGCACCCCGACGGCTGTTGGCTCGATCATGACCGCCGCCTCGTCGCTGAGGTGGTCGGGAACCCGATGAAGCTGCGACGCGTGGGCCACGAACTCGCTCGACCAGCCTCCGCCGGTCGATGCGCAGTAGCCGGTCTGGATCCCCGGTTCGAGATCCCCGCTCACCAGATGGCGGTAATCGGTGCCGTCACCGGGCGCGGCGTCGGCGAATGGGGCGTCGAAGCCCCGGGCCTGATGGCCGAGGACCGGCTCGACGACGACACGGGATCCGTCGTCGCAGCGACCGACCACCTCGTGGCCGGGTACGAACGGAAACGAAACCCAGGGTTCGAAGTAACGGGACGACTTGCCGTCGACCGTGGCCAGATCGGATCCGCAGATACCGCTCAACAGGGTGGTCACCCGATGCCAGCCGTCGGCCGGAAGGTCGAACGGCTCCCGCTCCACGAGGTGCAAGGGGCCGGTTCCGGCCCCGCTTCCCGGTCGCAGGCGGGATGACAGGGCCGCAGCCACGTAGCGGACCTCGTTGCGGGTGAACTCGAGCGCCTTCACCCCCGCAACGGTACCGCCTGGAGCGACCGACTCGGAGAACCGGGCCCGGCTCGCCGGCCGAGGGTCGATGTGCGACGTCGATGTCACAGGCCGTGAGTAGGTTCTTCCTCATGACGCTATCCATCGATTGCGGGACCTGTTCCCGCTCGGGAACCGCCACGTGTCACGACTGCGTGGTGACCTTCATCGTCGGCCGGGAGCCCGACGATGCCGTAGTGGTCGACGCCGCGGAATTCGCCGCCGTACGGCGGCTGCAGCGGGCCGGGCTGGTACCGGATCTTCTCCACGACGACGGCCGTGGCGAGGATCACGCCGTTGACCGCAACACCGCCACCGGCGGCTGAGGTCCTCACCCCTCACGTCGTCCGGTCGCACCGGCCGGATGATGGCGGCGAGCGAACAGAACCGCAGATTGCGGTAGGCGACGGTGCGTCGAGCGGGCACCATGGACGGCATGACCACCGAGATCGGTCGGCAGGCAGCCCGTGGCGGCATCTCCTCAGAGGAGCTGCAGCGGCGCGGGCTCGAACTCGGACTGGCTGCGGTTGGTGTGGCACCGGCCGAGGTGGCGGAACCGGCTCGGACCGTTCTCACCATCCGCAAGCAGGTCGGTCTGGCCGGTGACATGCAGTTCACCTACCGAAACCCGGTGCGTTCCACCGATCCTCACCAGCGCATGCCGTCGGCTCGCTCGATCGTGGTGGCGGCGCTCGCCTACGAGACGGAGGCCTCCGAGCCGCCACAGCCGGCGGGACGTCCCGAAACGGGCGGGCGGATCGCCCGTTACACGTGGCGAGACCACTACGCCCGACTCGCCGGCATCCTCACCGACCTCGCCCGCCCGCTCGAGCAGGCCGGCCATCGCTGCCAGATCCTGATCGACACCAACCACCAGGTCGACCGCCACGTTGCGTGGCGAGCGGGAATCGGCTGGTACGGGAAGAACGCCAACCTCCTCGTCCCCGGTCTGGGTAGTTGGGTCGTGCTCGGCTCGATCCTCACCGATGCTGCGCTGGAGCCGACCGGCCGTCCACTCGACGACGGCTGCGGATCGTGTCAGCGGTGTATCGACGACTGTCCAACGGCGGCGATCGTGGCTCCCGGCGTCGTCGACGCCCGCCGCTGCATCGCCTGGCTGGTCCAGGCCGCCGGCGACATCCCGTCCGAATTCCGGGTCGCCGTCGGTGATCGACTGTACGGGTGCGACGATTGTCAGGAGGTCTGTCCACCGAACCGGGCCGGACCCCCGGCCACGGTCCGAGACGAACCTCGGGTCGATCTCGGTTGGGTTCTGACCGCAGCGGACGACGAGATTCTGACTCGGCTCGGCCGCTGGTACATCGCCGATCGAAACGTCGACGTGATCCGGCGGACCGCCCTGGTCGTGCTGGGCAACACCGGCTCGCCCCAGTGGGGGAGACGGTTCCTCACCGATCTGCTCAACCCGTATCTGGCCACCGACAACACGATGTTGCGACATCACGCCGTCTGGGCCGCTCGCCGCCTTGGCCTCGACGGCGAGTCGGTTGAGCTGCCCGAATGCTGTGGCCATGCAACGGCCACGGCCGGTGAGGTCGGCCGAACCGGTCCGTGCCCCGATCCCGATCTCCACCGGGAGCTGACCGAGCCGGTCGACGCTCGATTCGTCCGCGATGCCTGGGCGCGCTTGTGAGCGTCACCGGGGAACCGCGCCGTCACCTGCTGGTCACCAACGACTTTCCACCCAAAGTCGGCGGCATACAGAATTATCTGTGGGAACTGTGGCGGCGCCTTCCGCCGGAACAGTCGACGGTCTACACCACGCCGTATCCGGGGAGCGACGACTTCGACGTCACCCAGCCGTTTCCCATCAGCCGCTGCCCTGAGCCGTTCCTCATTCCCTACCCGTGGATCCGGCGGCGGATCGACCGCTTGGCCCGGAGCAGCGAGAGTGATCTGGTGATCCTCGATCCGGCCATTCCCCTGGGTGCCATTGGACCCGGTCTCGATCGGCCGACGGCGGTGATCCTCCACGGAGCGGAGGTGACCATCCCGGGCCGTGCCCCGATCCTGCGTTCCGTCCTGGGTCGCACGCTGCGGGCCTCGTCGCTGGTCATCGCCGCCGGCCGGTATCCCCTGACCGAGGCGGAGCGCTGCGCCGGTCGGGAACTGCCGTCGGTGGTCGTGCCGCCCGGTGTCGACACCGACCGCTTCACGCCGCTCGACGGGGCTCGACGACGAGCAGTCCGGGACCGCTGGGGTGTGACCGACGACGACTTCCTGATCGCCTCGGTCAACCGGCTGGTTCCCCGCAAAGGCATGGATCGGCTCGTCGCCGCACTCGCCCTGCTCGACGGTCGATCCTCCACCGGTACCGGTTCCGGTGAACCGGATCCTCGCCGGGTCCACGCCGTCGTCGCCGGCAGCGGTCGAGAGCTCGGGCCCCTCAGACGTCAGGTGGACAGGCTGCGGGTGCCGGTTCAGCTACCGGGCCGATTGGGCGACGCCGAGGTCGCCGAACTCTACGGGGCGGCCGACCTCATGGTCATGCCCTGCAACAGCCGCTGGTTCGGACTCGAACAGGAGGGATTCGGGATTGCGTTTCTCGAGGCGGCGGCGGCGGGGATCGCCCAGATCGCCGGGCGTTCGGGCGGAGCTCACGAAGCGGTCGAGCACGGGGTGACCGGCCTGGTTCTCGACGATCCCGACGACGTCGGGGCTCTCGCTCGGGCGATCGGGCACCTCGTCGATCATCCCGACGAACGAATCCGCATGGGTCGCGCCGCCCGCCGGCGAGCCGTGGACCACTTCGACTACGACCACCTGGCCCGACGGCTGACGGAGGCCCTCGACGGCTGCGACCTGATTGCGCCGGATCGCCGCTCCCGAGCCGCGGGGCCGTGACACCGCTTGGCCGGCCCGTAATCGTCGAGTACCGGCCGTGACCACTGCGGAGGTGTAAGATCGGTGTCGATGTCGGATCGAACAACCAGCTCCATCGAGCGTCGTACCGCGTCGACGACCGTGCAGGCGACCGTCGAGCAGTGTTACGCGGTAGGAGTCGACGTTGCGTCGTACCCCAGCTGGATCGAGAGCCTCGCAGCGGTCGAGATCGAATCGATCGACGCCGCCGGTGACCTTGACCGGGTTCGGTTCGTGGCCTCTGCCCTCGGCCGTCGATCGCTCTATGTGCTCGCCTACGACCTGAGCGAACAGCCGGCCATGATCGGTTGGACGCTGGTGACCGGCGATCTGGCCCGGGCCATCGAAGGGGCCTACCGTTTCACCGACGTCACCGAGACCGATGGCGCCCCCGTCACGCGGGTCGACTACGAACTCTCGATCGATCTGGCCGTGCCGTTGCCCGGCTTCGTGAAGCGGCGGGCGGAGGACAAGATCATGGAAGCCGCACTGCGCCGGTTCAAGATGGAGGTCGAACGTATCGCCGTCGGCGGATGATCCTCAGGTTATGGCCACTATTTCTTGAGTTGGCTCCGAAACCGGTCGATTAGAAGCCCATGAGGTTCCTTCGTCTCGACTTCGGAGATGATCTGCACAGCCTGGATCTGCATCCATTGGTCACCGTTGTGTCCGGTCTGTCCACCCAGCATCAGCGCCAACTGTTCGAGTCCGTCCGTCGATTCGCGACCGGCAGTACGGCCGGCATCCGAGGCCTCATCGAGCATGACGGGGAGCTGATCGAGCTCGACGGACGGTCGATGGACCGCCTGGAATCCGTGTCCACCACCACCGATGCCGTCGTCTACGTCGACGGTGCCGCCGACTCGGCGAGCCGGCTGGTGGGACTGCAGGCGGAGATCGATCAATGGCAACGCCAAGCCGCAATCGCCGCCGTGATCGTCGAGGAAATCCGGGCCGACCTCGATCCCTCCCTGAAGGCCAAGGTCGCCGAACTGCGTCGACTGGTGGATCCGATGGGCCTTGGCCGCAACGATCTTTCCGACGCGTCGGCCCAGCAGGTGCGCTATGCGGCCGCCCGATCCTCCTACGACCGGGTCATGAGCACCGAACGCTACGTGCGCAAAGTGGATCCGCCCGTCGCCGACCTGATCGAACAATGGGAGCGCTACGAGACGCTGCGTCGCGACAACGAGGAACACCTCAACACGCTGGAGGGCGACGTGGCGAGGGCGAAGCAGACCGTGGAACAGGCCCGGGCCCGGAAACGTCAGGCTGAGGCCGAGGCCAAGCCCGTCTTGTTGACGGCTCAGGAGGAGGCGAGGCTCGAGACCCTTTCCGAACTCGACAGTTCGGGTGGGAAGGGCTGGCGGAAGAAAGGGTTGACCGACGAGGAGCAAGCCGAAAAACAGGCGCTGCTCGACAAGGTCGGCGTCAACAGCTGGACCGAGTACTGGGTCTTCCGGACCGCCCCGACAGCGTCCGCGGAACGGCGGGCCGCCGTGGCCGAGGCGACCACGGAGCTCGAGCTGGCCATCGAACGCCAGCAGCGGATCGAACAACTGGCGTCGTCCGATCAGGTGCATCTGGAACTGGACGTCTTGCTGAACCGGATCAAGAAGGAAGCCCGGGAGCATCTCGGGGCCGTCGTTCCGAAAGACCTCGGAGCGGCGCTGAAAGGCCTGATCAGGGAGGTCGAGAGTCCCGAGTGGCTTGCGGCGTTGAACGATCTGCGTGATGTGCTGGCCAGCAATGACCTGCGCCCCCCGTACGGGTACGAGCCCGACGAGATCCTCGGCTGGACCGCCTCGTGGCTGGAAGCCGAAGCCCGATTGCAGGAGAGCGACGATCTGGACTCGCACCGCAGCCCCGAGGAGATCGAGGGGCTCGAGCAGGAACTGGCTCGAGCCGAAGAGCATCTTCTTCGCCATCGTCGAGCCCTGATCCGTATCGAACGGGCGGAGAAGGCGGCTCGGGCGGCGACCGAACGGCTTGAACGCCTGCAGCTGCAGTTGACCGAGCGGCAGGCCCGCTCCGGTCCGTCGACCGCCGACGACGTCGTCGGGTTCGTCCGTCCGGTCCTCGACCGGATCTCGCTCGACACCGGGGAATCCGTGCCGGTGGTCATCACCGGATCGATGCCCGATCTCGACGGCCGGGAGATGGAGATCCTCATGTCGGAACTCGAGAAGATGGCCCAGAATGTGCAGGTCATCGTGGTCACGAACCGCACGGAAGCCATCAACTGGGCCGGTGAAGTCGGTCTCCGGCGAGCCGTTCTCTGCAGCGGGACGACCGGCATCACCTGAGCTCCCGAGGATCTGACCTCGACCGTCGACTCGAACCGCCGACCGGCGACCCCGCATCCCCGCTGGCTCGGTAGGCCGACGGTGGTGTCAAGCCACTACGCTTCGGTGACTGTCGGGAGAACGCAGAACACCGGCCGATCGAGGAGGTCTGATGAAGGTTTGGCGATCCCGCGTCGGAGGGTCCGACACCGCCACGGCGCCTCGTCCCGGCTCTCGGTTCATCGGCGTTGACGTCGGAGGCACGAAGATCCTCGGAATCGCCACCGACGGCGTGACCGCCAACATCGAGTACCGGGAGCTGGCCGCCACTCCCAAGGATCCGGCGAGGTTCGCCGATGGCATTCTGACCGTCGTCGAGAAGCTGATCGACGAGGTGCCCGATGTGGCCGGAATCGGTGTTGGCGTTCCGGGCCTCGTCGACCATGTCGGGGTGTTGCATTACGGACCCAATGTCCAGGGCGTTCTCGGACTCGACATCGCCGGGGAGCTGATGAGACGATTCCCGCTGCCCGCCGTGGCCGAAAACGACGGCTATCTCACAGCGCTGACCGAACATCGACTCGGCGCCGCCCGCGGTCACGACCATGCGGTCGTCATCACCCAGGGAACCGGGATCGGAGGGGGACTGATCGTCGGCGGTCAGGTCCTGCGCGGCGCCAACGGGTTTGCCGGTGAGCCCGGGCACATGCTCATCAACCGATTCGGGCACCTCTGCGCCTGCGGGCGAACCGGGTGCTGGGAATCCGTCGCCTCGGGCGCCGGACTGGCAAACATCTCCCGCGAGGTGATCGCCGAAGGAAAGGGGAAGGCGATTCTGGCTTCCGCCGGCGGAGATCCGGCAGGGGTCCGGGGCGAGCACGTGTCGGCGGCCTACGCCCGGGGTGATGCCGACGCCGTCGAGGTACTCGAACGGTTCTCGTGGTGGATCGCCCAGGGCATCGGCAGCCTGATCGCCTTACTCGATCCGAGCATCGTGGTACTGGGTGGTGGGTTGTCGGCCATCGCCGATGGCTTCATCGACGGCGTGTCGCAGCAGATCACCGAGACCGTGGTGGGCGGCGCGCACCGGCCGGTCGTCCCGATCGTGGCGGCCGATTTCGGCCCCGAGGCCGGAGCCGTCGGCGCCGCGCTCCGCGCCCGCGACTTCGTCATCAACGGTTGACCGAGCGATCAATCGAGTTCAGCGCGCTGCGCTAGGCTCGACCCATGGAATTCCGGCGCATCAATCAGCTCCCGCCCTACGTTTTCTCCATCATCAACGAGTTGAAGGTCGACGCCCGACGCGCCGGCAACGACGTGATCGACTTCGGATTCGGCAACCCCGACCTGCCGTCGCCCGACGTGGCCATCACCAAGCTGACCGATGCGGCACGCCTCGCCCGCAACCACCGCTACTCGTCCAGTCGAGGTATCCCGAAGCTGCGTGAGGCGGCCGCGGCGATGTACAAGCGCCGCTTCGATGTCGATCTCGACCCCGAATCCGAGGTCATCAACGTCATCGGCGCCAAGGAGGGGTTCACCCACCTGATGTGGGTTCTCCTACAGCCCGGTGACGCCTGCCTGGTTCCTGCGCCGTCGTACCCGATCCACATCTGGGGGCCGATTTTCGCCGGTGCCGCCATCCGTGAGGTCGCGCTGGCCGAGGGCGACGAGTTCATCGCCAATCTCGAGCGGGCCTGGGAGTACTCGTGGCCCAAACCTCGCACGCTGGTCATCTCGTTTCCTCACAACCCCACGACCGTCTGCGTCGACGTCGATTTCTTCCGCCGCATCGTCGAATTCGCCAAGGAGCGCGACGTTGTCGTCGTCCACGACAACGCCTACGCCGACCTGGGGTTCGACGGCTACGATCCGCCGTCGATCCTGCAGGTTCCGGGAGCCAAGGATTGCTGTGTCGAGCTCTACTCGATGACCAAGTCGTTCTCCATGGCAGGCTGGCGTCTGGCGTTTCTCGTCGGCAACCCCGACGTGATCGCCGCGTTGACGAAGCTGAAGAGTTATCTCGACTACGGCGCCTTCCAACCCATCCAGATCGCGGCAACGGTCACCTTGAACGAAGCGTCCGAACACCCGAAACTGGTCAAGGACATCTATCAGAGCCGCCGCAACACCCTCTGCGACGGTCTGTCCCGTATCGGCTGGGACGTCGCCCGGCCGAAAGGGACCATGTTCGTGTGGGCCCCCATTCCCGAGGCCTACCGTCACATGTCCTCGCTGGAGTTCAGCTCCTACCTGGTCGAGAAGGCCGATGTGGCCACATCCCCCGGGGTGGGGTTCGGGCCGGGCGGAGAGGGCAATGTGCGCTTCGCCCTGATCGAGAACGAGCAGCGCACCAACCAGGCCATCCGGAACCTGCGCCGGGCGCTGCCCGACCTTGGTTCCTAGTCTGTGGCCCAACCCCGTGAGCGCTCGACGGCCTGCAACCAGCGCCGGTAGCCGGTGTCGGCCGCAACGCGGTCGGCGTTCGGTGTGAAGCTGTCGGCCGCCGTCCACCGATCCGACACGGTGGCGGGCGAGTCCCAGAACGACTCGGCCAATCCGGCCAGGTACGCGGCGCCCAGGGCCGTCAACTCCTGGTTCGTCGGACGGGTGACGGGCACGCCGAGCTGATCGGCCTGGAGTTGGAGCAGCAGATCCATCGCCGACGCCCCGCCGTCGACCCGCAGCTCGGTCAGCGGCTGACCCGACGCCTCACTCATGGCATCGACCACGTCACGGGTTTGATACACCATTGATTCGACGGTGGCCCGGGCCAGTTCGGCCCGCCCGGTTCCTCGGGTCAGACCCACGATCGTTCCCCGGGCGTACGCGTCCCACCACGGACTGCCCAACCCGGTGAATCCGGGCACGAAATAGACATCGCCGGAACTCTCCACGCTGGCCGCCAGCGGTCCGATCTCGGCTGCTTCGTCGATGATGCCCAGACCGTCGCGGAGCCACTGGATGGCGGCCCCGGTCACGAAGATCGCGCCCTCGTAGGCATAGGTGGCGGGTTGATCAGGCCCGAGTGTCCAGGCCACGGTGGTCAGCAGTCCATCCACCGGCTCGGGACACTCCGTGCCCACATTCATGAGCACGAAGCTGCCGGTGCCGTAGGTGTTCTTCGTCATTCCCGGTTCGAAGCAGGCCTGACCGAACAGTGCAGCCTGTTGATCGCCGGCCACACCGGAGATGGGGATTCCGGCGCCGAGCGCCGTGGTGTCGGCGGTGACACCGAACCGGCCGCTCGAGGGGCGGACATCGGGGAGGGCATCGAGGGGGACGCCCAGCAACCCGCAGAGCTCCTCGGACCACCGGAGCTCACCGATGTCGAACAGCAGCGTCCGCGACGCGTTCGACGGTTCGGTCACGTGGGCTGCCCCGCCGGTGAGCTTCCAGATCAGCCACGAATCGATGGTTCCGAGGGCGAGATCGTCGTCGGCGGCCACGCCGCCCTCGGACAGCAACCAGGAGAACTTGGTGCCGGAGAAGTAGGGGTCGAGGACCAGGCCGGTCGTCGATCGGACCAGCGGCAGATGGCCGTCGGCTTCGAGTCGATCACACACCGCCGCCGTGCGCCGGTCCTGCCACACGATCGCTCGATGGCGGGCCCCACCCGTGCTGCGGCTCCAGGCCGCGACCGTTTCCCGCTGGTTGGTGATGCCGACGGCCACGACCGGCTCCTCGATCGTCTCCAGCAGCTCTCCGATGACGGTCTGGATGCGGTCCCAGATCTCGTCCAGATCGTGCTCGACCCGGCCGGGGCGGGGAAAGTGCTGGGTGAATTCCCGATAGCTGATGCCCCGAACGACTCCCGCCTGATCGACGGCGAGGGCCCGAACCCCGGTGGTGCCCGCATCGAGAGCGACGACGATTCCCATGTTTGCTCCTCTGTCTTGGCTGATCGGCAGTCTAACCGTCGACCGTCTAGGCGGACCGGTCGACGAAGCCGTCAACCACTCCGAACTTTTGCGATCTGGAGACCCGCGGACGGGTCGCTCATCCGCCAATGTTTGGGTCGGGTGGGTCACCCACCAGCAAAAGCTCGGAGGTGTGTGGCCGGGACACCGTCGACTCGCCACCATGACGTGACCGGCGCAACGACGGCTTCGCGGGGTCGTCAACGACCGAGCCGCTAACCTGGTCGAGTGCGCATTGGAGTCTTGACCGGTGGTGGCGATTGTCCCGGCCTGAACGCGGTCATCCGCGCTGTGGTTCGAAAGGGAATCCGCCACTACGGCGATGAACTGTACGGTTTTCACGACGGCTGGAAGGGCGTCGTCGACGACACCTACGAGATCCTCGACATCGAACGGATGCAGTACACCCTCAACCAGGGCGGCACCGTGCTCGGAACCAGCCGGTACAACCCGTTCACCTACGATGCCGAGGCCAAAGGCGTGTTCGACACCGTCGAACGCCACGGTCTCGACGCCATCATCGCCATCGGCGGCGAGGGAACCCTGTCGTGTACCTGGGAACTGCACCGGCGGGGCCTCAACACCGTTGGCGTACCCAAGACCATCGACAACGACATCGGGATCACCGAGCGAACCTTCGGCTTCGATACCGCCGTCACCATCGCCACCGATGCGATCGATCGGCTCCGTACCACCGCGGAAAGCCACAACCGGGTCATGGTGGTGGAGGTCATGGGCCGCCATGTCGGCCACATCGCCACCTGGGCCGGGATCGCCGGGGGAGCGACCCGCACACTCGTCCCCGAGGAACCCTTCGACATCGAAGATGTGTGTCGGTCACTGAAGAAGCGCCACGAGGAGGGCCATCGGTTCTTCTCGGTCGTCGTGGTGGCCGAAGGGGCCAAGCCGAAGTCCGGGACGATGGAGATGCCTCCCGACGTGTTCGACGAGTTCGGTCATGTCCGCCTCGGCGGCATCGCCTACCGGATCGCCAACGAGATCGAGAGCCGGACCGGCTATGAAACCCGCGTCACGGTGCTTGGTCACACCCAGCGCGGTGGTACGCCCACGGCGTTCGACCGGGTCCTGTCGACCCGATTCGGTGTCGCTGCCATCGATGCCGTCCACGATGCGGAGTGGGGCACGATGGTGGCCCTCCAGCACGACACCATCGTGACGGTGCCGTTGGAGGACGCCGTGGCCGAGCTGAAACACGTGGACCCGAAGCTCTGGGACACGGCGAAGCAGTTCTTCGCCTGACGGCTCCGTAAACGCAACACCCGCCGGAAGCGGCCCTCAATCCCCGGTCGAGGTGGAACCGTCGCCCTCACCCTCCTCCTCGGCCAATTCGCCGAGTTCGCTCTGCGTGAGGCAATCGTTGAAGTCCGAAGCCCGGGCCGGACCCTCGATCGAGGCTCGATTTGCATCGACGATCGGAATCCGACCCTGGGAGTCGTGGAACTCGACGCCGGTGATGGGGATGCCGCTCAACAGATTGAGTTTGGTGAGCGTGCAGACCAGCTGCGTGAGAACGAGTTCGGCTTTGACCGGGTTGTCGTTGATGAGCAGACGGAGTCCACCTTCATCGCTGACGTTCACGATGACCGTCTCCTGCCCTTCCTCGCGCGGCTGCGGGTCGGGATTCAGTCCAGCCGGGAGCTCGGTACGCAGCGACGGATCGTCGGCTTTCTCACCCGCGGTCGGGCCCTCCTGGAGGGCCGTCACGATCTCCGGGATCGTCGGCTCGGCCAGGAACGGGCGAAAGACCTGCTCCAGACCCAGATCGCTGATGAAGTACAAACGGATCTGTGTGCCGGCCTGGGGCTCGGTGGTGGTGGTCGTGTCGAGTCCGTAGACGATTTCGCTGTACTCGTCGGCATCGAGGGTCTGGATCTCACCCCCGACGGGCAGCGAGCAGGCCGAAACGAAAGCAGCGGCCGCGGCCACCGACCCGAGAAGTCGTCGTTTCCTCATATGGCCATCTCCTCGATGTCCTCGTCGTGTTCGCCCACCGGAAGCTCGACCACGAAGCGAGCCCCGTCCTTACCGTCGGTACGCTCGGTGACCCACACCCGGCCGCCATGGAGGCGAACGTGCTCGGCCACCAGTGACAGGCCGAGGCCGACGCCCGAGTCGCGGGAGCGTCTCCCGGCGTCGGAGCCGGCCCGGCTGAACCGATCGAAGATCCGCTCCCGATCGGAAAGGGGCACACCGGGTCCGTTGTCCTCCACCATGATCAACACCCGGTCACCAACCCGACGGTACCGGATGGCGGTGGCCCCACCGCCGTACTTCTTGGCGTTGTCTATCAGATTGGTCAACACCTGGGCCATCCGGCGTTTGTCAGCGGTCACGAACAAGTCGTTGTCCTTGTTGGGGTGCGAGAGTTCGATCTCGGGGCTGCGGGACTGGGCGATGACATTCATCAGGAACTCGTTGAGCCGGAAGTGGCTGAGCTGGAGCTGGACGGCTCCGGCGTCCATGCGGGAGATCTCGAGCAGGTCCTCGACGAGACGCTCGAAACGGGTCAGGTCCTGGCGCAGGAGGTCGACCGCCCGTTGCGCCACCTCGGGGAGGGAACCCCGGCGCCGTTCGAGTACCTCCACCGATGCGGTGAGCGTCATCAGCGGCGACCGCAGCTCGTGGCTGACGTCGGACGCGAACCGTTCATCGCGGCGGATTCGGGCCTCCAAAGCGTCGACCATGTCGTTGAACGATCGGCTCAGGACGGCGAGATCCGGGTCGACGGTGGGATCAAGCCGGGTCTTGAAGTCGCCATCGGCGATGGCCTGGGCGGCGTTGGAGACGCGAAAGACCGGGGCCAGCGCCCGGCGTGCCGAGTAGTACCCGAGGCCGGCACCGGCGAGACTGGCGGCAATGGCCGTTGCCAGAAGGATTTGCCGAAGCGATGCGGTGGTCGCCTCCAGGTCGGCCAGGTTCAGTGCCTCGAAATACTGGGCGTCCAGGTTCTCCATGTAGACGCCGATGATGTAGTTGGCCGTTGCGGTGTCGGTTTCCGTCGGGCTTTCGTAGAGGTACTCGGCGAGTCGCCGTTCGACGAGCACCGCGCTGAGGAACTCCGACGGAATCTCCGCCTCGGTCAGCACGCCCACGCCGGGCCCCGTCGGGGGCAGGATCAGCGAGACACTGCCGTTGGAGCGGCGCAGGTTGTCGTTGATCTCGCGGTAGGCCGTGGCTCTGGCCTCCTCGTCGGCGTCGGCCGGGATCCGCTCCAGATCGGTCCGAACCTGCAGCGCATTGCGGCGAAACTGCTCCCGGGCGTTCGAGCGTTCGGTTTCGAGCAGCCTGTTCTGGGCGATGGTGAAGCTGGCCAACGCCACGATCGTCGACAGCAGGAGCGCGCCGATGGCGTAGGCCAGCGTGAGCCGGGCCAGGAGGCCTCGCCACCAACTCGTTCCGGCCATCACCAACTCATCGGTGGCGGGCCGCTACGGCTGCAGCTTATAGCCGAGCCCCCGGGACGTGACGACGTAACGCGGGCTGGCCGGGTCACTCTCCACCTTTGTTCGAAGACGTCGTACGTGGACGTCGACAAGGCGCCCATCACCGAAGTAGTCGTAACCCCACACCCGTTCGAGGAGAACCTCGCGGCTGAAGACCTTCCCCGGCTGTGACGCCAGTTCGACGAGAAGCTTGAACTCCGTCTTGGTCAAGTGGAGTTCCTCACTGTTCTTGAGAACGAGTCCCTCCTCGGGACTGATCTCGAGTTCACCGACTTTGATCCGCTCCATGTCACCGGGCTCGGAGCTGCGGGCCCGCCGCAACATGGCCCGGATACGGGCCGAGAGTTCCTTCGGCGCAAACGGCTTGGTCAGATAATCGTCGGCGCCCGCCTCGAGGCCGGCCACCACGTCGTGGGTGTCGGCTCGGGCGGTGACCATGATGATCGGGACGTCGCTACCGCGGCGAATGGAGCGGCAGACCTCGAATCCGTCGATACCGGGAAGCATGATGTCGATCAAGACGACGTCGGCAGGATCGTCGGAGAACGACTCGAGGGCGGCCTCTCCGGTGCCCGCTTCGGTGACGTCCCAGCCCTCCTCCTCGAGGGCCATCGTCACGGCCTGCCTGATACGTTCGTCGTCTTCGACGGTTAGAATTCGAGTTCCCACAAGTATGAATGATGCCCGATTGCCGATAATGGTGCACTGATCGTGCCGAGAAAGTCCCGCCGCAACACCGGGCTGTATCGCTCCGGCGGGTGTCGCTCGACTGCAACCACGCTAGTTGGCCCGGGGCCAAAAGAGGGGTAGGTCCCGAGAGATTCTTCCGGCGGTTTCAGTCGAGGTCGCCGAGGCCCTTTTCGACCAGCTCCTGGAGTTGGTCGACAAGCAGCGGCGGCGCAGCCACCAGCCACGCCCCGTGGTGCTCGTTCGCGGGAAGGTGCCGGCACACGCCGCCGGCCTCCTCGATCATCAACGCGCCGGCAGCATAGTCCCAGACGTTCAGCCCGCTCTCGTAGAAGCCGTCGACGCGGCCGCAGGCGACGGCGCACAGGTCGAGTGCCGCCGACCCGAACCGGCGGTAGTCGCGGATCTCGGGCAGCACCGTCGCGGCGATCCCGGCCTGAACCTTGCGGACCTCGCTCTGCGAGCTGAAACCGGTTCCGATGAGCGACAATGCGAGGTCGGACTGGTCGTTGACCGCCACCGGTCGACCGTTGAGGAAGGCTCCGCGGCCCCGAACGGCCGTGTACAACTCGTCGTTGACCGGGTTGTAGACCACACCGACCTCGGTGTGACCGGGGGAGGCGACGGCGATCGAAACCGACCAGGCGGGAAGGTCGTAGACGAAGTTCGTGGTCCCGTCGATCGGGTCGACCTGCCACGTGATTCCTGTGGTGCCGTCTCGACTGGTGCCCTCTTCGCCGACGATGGCATCGCCGGGCCGCTCCGCACGGATCCCGTTGACGATGATCTGTTCGGCGGTGGCGTCGGCGACGGTCACCAGATCGGTGGGGGACGATTTCGTCTCCACGGACCCGAGCACATCCGATCGCATCTCGAGCGCCGTCGTTCCGGCGACTCTGGCCAGCGCGACGGCAAGTTCGAGGAGCCGGTCCCGGTCGATCGGCTTGTTCACGAGGTTCTTGGATTCGAGCTCGATGTCGGGGTTGCCGTGCCGGAGTCCTGCGACTCGGGGTGGGAGGCCGTCTTCCATTCGTTCATGGCCCGCAAGGTGAGGTTGGCCAGCACGCCGAGGCCGATGGCGCCGGTGAGGGAGCCGGCGAGGGCTCCGACCGCCGGCGACGTCGAATCGGGATAGAGGACATCGCCGATGCCGTATCCGACGAGTCCTCCCAAGAGGCCGCCGACAAGGATCGCCACGAACGCGAGAGCTCGGGCCGATTCCGGCGGGGATGCGACAACGGGATCCGGGGCCGAGAGTTCGGCAAAACCGGGTGTCGGGACCGATGGAGTGGCCGACGAGATGCGAACGACATCGCCGCCACTCGGCTGTCGGCGGTTCGTCGGATCCGGGTGTTGTGCCGGTGTCGTGTCCTCCACGGTCTTCAGGTTACCGGTGGCCGTCGGTCAAATGGTGGTCGACCGATGGCGCTAGCGTGGAGTCATGGACGACGTCACCGGTCTCAAGCAGTGGCGGGTTGCCAGCGGCGTGATCGTTGCTGACGAAGGCGTCCTGTTGGTGGCCAACCGTCGACGCAATGGCGAAATCGACTGGTCGACTCCGGGAGGGGTCATCGACCCCGGTGAGACAGCGCTGGGAGCGCTGACCCGTGAGGTGTTCGAGGAAACAGGCATCGGGGTCACCTCGTGGAGCGGGATCGCCTACCAGGTCGAGGTCGTGGCCCCCGACCACGGCTTTCATCTGGACGTTCGGTGCCATCGGGCCGAGGAGTTCACCGGATCGATCGTTGTGGACGATCCGGACGGGATCGTCATCGCCGCCGAGTATGTGGCCCTCGACCTCGTTGCCGATTGGCTCGACGGATCACCACCGTGGGTGGCCGATCCCCTGATCGAGTACTTGAGCGGGAACACCGGCGAGGGCCACCGGTTCCGCTACCGGTTGACCGGCGGCCCCGGCGGGGAACGTCGGGTGCTTCGCCTGCACAATGAGTGACCGCCCCCGCTCGGAGGACCCGCTGCCGTGCCGGGTGGGGCGATGAGGCGCTCGGCGCCGGGCCGGGGCCGGGCAACCATCCTCCATGTCGACATGGATGCGTTCTACGTATCGGTCGAGGTTCGGGAGAACCCGGAGCTCAGGGGAAAACCGGTCGTTGTCGGAGGAAGCGGGAATCGGGGTGTTGTGGCCGCCGCGTCCTATGAGGCCCGGGTCTACGGGGTACGGTCCGCGATGCCGAGCTCGAGAGCGCGCGCTCTGTGCCCCGACGCCATCTTCCTACCGGGCGACCACGGGCTCTACGGCGAGGTGAGTCGGCGGATCATGGCCATCTTTCGGGACATCACCCCGCTGGTCGAGCCGCTGTCGCTCGACGAGGCATTCCTCGACGTGGAGGGCGCGATCCGGTTGCTCGGTGAGCCTGTTCGGATCGCCCACCGGTTGCGGGAGATGATCTGGGAGCAGGAACATCTCAGCGGCTCGGTCGGGGTCGCCGGATCGAAGCTGGTGGCGAAGCTCGCCTCGGAGGCGGCCAAGCCGAGGATCGAGGGCCGCAGGGTGCTGCCAGGGCTCGGCGTCAAGGAGGTCCCGGTCGGGACCGAATCGGATTTTCTGCGCCCTCTTCCCGTTCGGGCGATGTGGGGCGTCGGTCCGAAGACCGCTGAGAAGCTCCAGCGGTTCGGCATCACAACCGTTGGGGAGCTGGCCGACCTGCCACTCGACGTGCTCATCGGAGCCGTCGGCGAGGCCAACGGTCGCCACCTTCATGCCGTTTCGAACGGAATCGATGATCGCCCGGTCGAGCCAAACCGACCAACCAAGTCGATCAGCCACGAGGAGACCTTCGCCGTCGACATCACCGATGGTGAGGAGGTTCGACGACACATCGCTCGGATGGCCGATGCCGTGGCTTCACGGCTTCGAGCCGCCGATCTTTTCGGGCAGACCGTCGCCATCAAGGTTCGTGTTTCCAGCTTCGAGACGGTGACCCGGTCCCGCACGGTGCCGGAGCCGACCGCATCGCGGCGGGAGATCCGGGTGGTGGCCACCGACCTGGTGACCAGGCTCATCGGCGAACGGGCCGTGCTCGACGAGGGTGTTCGTCTGCTGGGCGTCGGCGTGTCCGGTCTGGTCGATCACGTCGTTCACCAGTTGTCGATCGATGAGGCCCTGACGGCCACCGCGGTGTCGGCGACCGACGGGAGCCCCGAAACGACGGCCACCGATGATGCCGTCGATCGCATTCGCGACCGGTTCGGCCCCGCGGCCATCGGTCCGGCTCGGCTGCTCGGTCGCAGGGGACTCGAACCGAAGGTCGCCGGATCGGGGCTTTGGGGCCCCGATTCCGATGAGTCGGATACCGATTGAACCGATTTTTCTTTAGGAGCCTCCTCGGGAGCCGACGATGAAGACAAGACGGCGCGACAATGACCGTCGAGGACCAGTATCGGCAGGTCATGGCGGCGGGATCGCCTGCCGGAATGGGCCGTGCAGACGCCGACCTCTCCGTTGGAGTGCTCCATCCATTGAGGAAATTCGAAAGAATTTTGCCGGAACGAGGCCACGTGCGTTGTCCAACCGTCAGACTTGCGCGAAACTGGTAGCAGTTGCTCAAACCTTCATTTGGTCGGAAGGGTGAAGGAAACACCACATGCCACTGTCAGAAGACGAGCAGAGGATACTCGCCGAGATCGAGCGGAATCTGCATGAGAGTGATCCTCGCCTGGCTCGGGAGGTCGGTGAGACGACCGTCTACCGCCATGCCCTCGGATCACTGAAATGGTCGATCCTGTGGTTCGTCCTCGGCACCGTGGCGATGGTTGCCGCTCTGCCGGTGCACTATCTTCTGGCCTTTGTCGGCTTCCTGGTGATGATGGCGGCAGCGGTTGGTTTCGAACGAAATCTCCGCTTGATGGGCAAGGCCGGCATCAATCAGTTCACCAGGGCCTTCCGGGCGGCGAACCCCACCCAGGCTCATGAGGACCCGGACCGGGCCGACGAGCCCGATCTCGACTAGCGCTCACCGTACGGCTCGACGCGGCATCAAGCGCGCGCCCGCAATCGGCCCCGAGACGGATCGGCAGCTCAGGTGACGTCGATCAGGTCGTCTTGGCCGGTTGTCTGCGGGCGGCTGAGCTGCTGTTCGGCCGTGATCGTCCGGTTGGAACCGGTCGCCCGTGCCGCAAGCGAGGAAAGCCAGCGCCGAGCGTCGAGCCGACGGAGAAGTCGCGTCTGCACCGGCACGTGTTCGCCAACGGTCGTCTCGACCTCGGCGGCCAGGACGGTGGCCATCCGGGCATGGTCCGAAGTGACCGACGACGGATGGAAGCGGGCCACGGTTGACAGTTCCGCCAGCTGCTGCATCGACCCCCCGCCGGGGACACCGTTGTCGCGGAGCCGGCCCGCGAACTCGGTTCTGGTCTCCGACGGTCGCCGCCTCGCATCGAACCCCAATTCGATGGCCTCAACCGCTTCGGTCCACGAGGTGGTGACCGCCTGATCCGGTGCGGTGGAGCGGGCCCGACGCCGGCGCCGGCGTAGTGTCTGGAGCCCCAACACCAGTCCCGCATAGGCCAAAAGGGCGGCCGGAATCAGCAGGTAGCGCAGGTCGATCCGCTCCCAGATCGGCGGTTGAACGGCTTCGACACCGCCTCCA
>JBFHME010000020.1:0-32095 GCA_041594435.1 Acidimicrobiales bacterium | reverse complement strand
TCCGGCTGCCAGAACGCGCCGAGGAGGTTCTTCCCTTCCGGCAGATTCACGCCGGTCTTGCCGCCGATCGCCGCGTCGATCTGCCCCAGCAGCGTGGTGGAAACGTGTACCACCGGTATGCCGCGGTGGTACGACGCGGCCACGAAACCGGCAACGTCGGACACGACTCCACCCCCGACCGAGACGATTGCGTCGGCCCTCGTCAGTCCCCATCGGGCAAGCGCGGAGGCCAACTCCCCGACCGATTCGAGACGTTTCGACTCTTCACCCGGGCCGAGCAGAAACGTGCGCTGATCGCGACCACTGTCGACGTCGACGTCGATGCCCGGTTGGGTCACCACCGCCACCCGCTCCGCCCGCTTGGGCAGAACGTCGGCCAGGCGTCGCACTGCGCCCCTCCCGATGTGGATCTGGTAGGAGCGACCATCATCGAACGCCACGGTTTCGGTGAGGATCCGCCGCCTGTTCGAAACCGTCGGATTCTGCAGTGCCGCCACCACCGACTCGGCGACCTCCTCCGGGGTACGGTCGTCGATGCCGACGATGACGTCGGCCGCCGTCGTCAGGTCGCGCAGCGACCGGTTACGGAGACCACCCAGGGCTTCGACGTCGAGGCCGTGGACCCGATGGGCCAGGGTGGTGTTCGCCCCGTCCAGCCAGACGACCGTGCCTTCTCGCCACCGGTTCCGGGCCTCCGGGTCGACCGCGCCGTCGATCTCCACGACCTCGACGGTTCGGGGGGCCTCGACCGGACCGGAGACCATGGCACTCCGGAGGCGTTCGACCAGCTCACCGGTCACCGCTCCCGGCAGCCCGATCAGTATGACGGATTCCGCAGTCACCGCTTCAGAATAACGTCCGAGAACCATCACCGGTCCCGGCGTCGGACCACGAGGTCGGGTGGCGGGCTCCGCCCGGATCGTTCAGATCGCCACGCCGGACGCCATGGCGGGCGACACCACCACGATCACGAGACTGGCGGCGGCCAGTGCGGGCCCGAACGGGATCTCGGCCCTTCCCCGACCGCGGGCGAGATTGTAGAGCAATCCGATCAGCGCGCCACCGGTGAGCGCCAGCAGAATCGTCCAGAACACGAGCCGGGTCGCCTCGAGAGGACTCGGCTGCAGCCAGCCGACGAAAAGGCCGAGCAGGAGCGACAGCTTCACATCACCTCGCCCCATACCGTGCTCGTAGATGACGTGGGCGAACCCGATGAAGCCACCGAAGACCGCCGCCCCCACCAGCGCGGAGTTGATGCCATCGACGTAGTCGAACTCACCGGAGAAGACCAGGATCAGAAACAGGCCGACGACGATGGACGGCCAGACGATGATGTTGGGCAGTAGGTGGGTTTCGATGTCGATGACCGACAGAGCGACCAGCACAGCCCCCAGCGCCAGATACGGGAGGAGCATCGGCGACCAGCCGAAGCGGAGACCGAGCAGGAGGAACACGGCGACGGTGGCCAGGTCAACCAGCGGATATCGAATGCCCTTGTGGTTGGCACACGACGGACAGTGATCGGTCCACGACAGAACCGGCCTGAGGCTGCGGGCACCCAGACCGGTCTGACACGTCGAACAACGATGGTGAGGTTCCAGGCGGATCCGATCGACGGCCCGGTCGACGATGATGCCGACCCACGGACCGGCGATCAGCCCGACCAGGACAAGAGCGGCGGCGAGAGCGACCGTGGTCATAACCGTTCGCCCGATGACCTACGGTCGACGCCGGTTGGGGCGAGACCTATTCTTCGCCCTTGATGTACTGCATCAGAAGACCGTTGCCGTCCTTGGCATCGTCGAGCAGCTCGGAGGCGTCGTTCAGCCCGTCGCCGAAGTCCGAGATCTCGGCCGGGGACGGCGGAGCGAGATCATCGACCGAGGGCGGCGGTGGCATGGGCGGACGCTCGGCCGCAACCTCGGACTCGTCCGGAGCGTCCGGCCGGTTCGGGTTGCCGGCCAGGGCCGGAGGCGGGGCGGACTTGGTCACAGCGGGCTTCGGGCGGGACGGGGCCGCTCCGACGGTGCCGGGCTCACCGATCACCACGAGCTGGCGCTCGGCCAGGTTCTTGATCTGTCGGCTTCCCTCGACCTCGCCGAGGTGGAGCCGTTCGCACACCGTCGAGGCAGGGCAACCGGAACCGATCGTGCTCAGGGCCGACCACTCGTCGCGGGTGATCGTGACCTCGTCGGCGGGAAGATCCGCCGCCGGCGTCACAACGTGGCTGAGCGACGGGACGACGGACTCGATGGCCCGCCAATCCAGAAGCCGATTCTCGGCGGCGCTGAGTATCGAGACGACGTTCTCCTCGTACTCGGTGGCCTCGACCTCACGAGCCGTGAAGGTGAAGCTGCCCTCGGCGTAGCGGAGGAGCTCGAACATGACGTCCTCGATCCCGGTGCCATTGGCCGTGAAGCTTGCGGTCCCATCGACCAGACGACCCTCACGGAACATGAGCGCTCCGCTGCCGCGGTCACCCTTGATGTCCAGCTGACCGGTCTTGGACGTGCTCGACAACAGTCCCAGCACCTCGTCGAGCGCAAAGTTCTCAAGCGAACCCTGAAGCATGTGATTGGTATCCCTTCCTCATCGCGCCCGCTCAATCGGGGAGGCGAAAGCATGACTACACCTGTTACTTCGGCGCGCCCCACGAGGAGTTAAGAAGTTCCTCGTGACCCGACGGTGAGCGGGGAGAATCCAGCTCAGATGGCGGCGACGGCGGCCGTCATGGCGGCGATCGGAGCCGGCTCCCCGGTCCACATGCCGAACGCCAACGCGGCTTGATGCACGAGCATCGGAACGCCGCCCTGAACCCGGGCGCCCCGCTCGGCGGCGGCCTTCAGCAACGGCGTCTGGAGCGGGTCGTAGACGATGTCGACCACAGTGTGTGACGGCGAGATGAGGTCGACGTCGATCGGGCACAGACCGGCTCCCACCCCGCCGGCCATTCCGACGGGCGTCGTGTTGATGATCACGTCGACACCGGCGAGGTCGTCCTCCGTGGCGGACCGGGCCTGATCGGCCAGGTGTACGGCCTTGGCCAATCCGGCGGCGGAGCGGTTGATCACGGCGATCTCCGCAACCCCGGAGCGGCCGAGCGCCTCGATGATCGATCGACCTGCTCCGCCCGCACCGATCACACCGACGGTGCAGCCGTTGAGCGTCTCACCGAACCGATGCTCGTAGGCGGCGACGAAGCCGTCTCCATCGGTCGAATCGGCGACGATCCTCTCGTCACGCCAGAACAGGCAGTTGGCCACGCCCAGCCGCTCGACGGTGCCGGTGCGTTCGTCGGCAGCCGCCGCGGCCGCGGCTTTGTGCGGCATCGTGACCGACAGACCACCGAGGCCCAGTGTCCGCATGGCCTCCACGGCACGTCTCCCGTCCTCCGGGGCCACGTCGAGGGCGACGAAAGCCCAGTCGACGCCCGTGGCGGCGAACGCCGCGTTGTGTATCCGGGGTGACAGGGAATGGCGGACCGGATGGCCGATCACGGCCGCCAGACGGGTACGTCCGGTGATGTCGTGAGGCCGGTCGGCCATCAGCCGCCGAGAACTCCGGCCTCCTCGGCAATCCGCTTGAACTCGAGGAACTCCTCGTCGGTCGTGGCGAAATTGTGGGTTCGACCATCCGGTGACAGCACGTAGAACAGCCAGTCACCGTCGGCCGGGTTCATGGCCGCCTCGAGCGACGCCTTCGAAGGCATGGCGATCGGGGTCGGTGGCAGGCCGGTCCGTCGGCGGGAGTAGTAGGGATTCTCGGTGGAGTTGAGCAACTCGGTCGTCAGCTGGGCCTGCCGGTCCTGGAGCGCGTACAGGTAGGTGGCGTCGATTCCGAGCCAGTGGTTGTCTCGGAGGCGGTTGTAGATGACCCGGGCGATCTTCGGTCGATCCTCGTCGACCTTGGCCTCGGCCTCGATCAGGGAGGCGATGATGATCACCTCGTAGGCCGACAGGCCGTGCTTGCGATCGGCGCCGCCGTAGCCCAGCTCGCCGGTGACCCGGGCGAACTCGTCGTTCATCTTGGCCAGGACCTCGAGGGCGGTGACGTCGTCCTCCACGAAATACTTGGCGGGGAACAGCAGGCCCTCCCAGCTGTTCTCGCCCTCGGGGCGATACCGGGGCGTGAGCTGACCGCTGGCGAGAACGGCTTCGAGGTCGGCCACGGTCACGCCTTCGATCTGTTGGGCGATACGAGGCAACATCTCGGAAATCCAGAGACCCTCGGGTACCACGAACTCGCCGTACTCGATCTGGCGGGGCCCGGCGAGCAGCACCTCGATGGCCTCATCGGCCGACATGTTCTCGGCGAAGGTGTACTCGCCGGCCTGGAAGTTCCCCTGGTCCCGCCACTGGGCGTAGTAGCGGAAGAAGGTCGAGTTGGGAACGACACCCTTGTCGCTCAGGATGGAACCGATGTCGGCGGTGGTCGATCCGGACGGCACCATGACGACCACCGGAGCTCCGGGCTCGCCCTCCGGATCGATCTGTCCGGCCAGCCAGTTCCGACCGGTCGTGTAGACCACATACCCGATCACGGCGAGGATGACGACGGCGGCCAACGCCCGCAGGACCCTGAATCCGGCCGGGCGAGCGGTCACGAACTCGGACTGGTCGTCCCAGCCGAGCCTCGGGTCCGGTTGCGGGCCACTTCCCGGCGCATGACCTGTGGGCCGGTGGCGGGTCCTGACGTCGTGCTGTTCCAGCGAACTCACCCTTTCGATACTACGGCCACCTGAACCGGGAGCGGTGTCGGGATCGACAGTTCGCCTACGTTCCAACACCCTCGACCCTCGGTCCGGTCGCTCGGGAGGCCCGAAACCCCGACCTCGGGCCGCCGGTTGAGGGGTCGTGCGGGATCAGGACGCGTTGGCGTCGATCCAGCTCTGGAGGATCACCGCTGCGGCGATCTGGTCGACCACCGTTCGGGCCTTCCGGGACCCGATGCGGGCGCCGGCCAGCGAATGGACGGCGGTCGTCGTGCTGTTGCGCTCATCGTGGGTCACCACCTCGACACCGTCGGATGCCAGCCTTTTCCGGAGGGCTTTGACTTCGGACAGGACCTTTCTTGCCGCGGGCCCGATCGATCCGTCGAGCGACAGGGGGAGGCCGACGACCACCACGGTTGCGCCGGTCCGGTCGACGATGTCGGCGATCAACTCGTGTTCGACCGGGCGGTTGCCGCTCCGCACCAGGGTTTCCGACGGCGTGGCCACGGTGCGATCGGCATCGCAGACGGCCACACCAATGCGCCGATCACCGAGGTCGAGGCCGATCGCCCGTCCCCGGACATGGTGTGGTTCGGTCACGGGATCGCCGACGGTCAGACCGGCACACCGGCGGCCTGGCGGGCCAGGCTGAGAGCCTCATCGAGGCCACTGGGGTCCTTGCCACCGGCCATGGCCAGATCGGGGCCTTTGCCCCCGCCGCCCTTGATGGCCTTGGCACCCTCGGCGATGAGCTCACCGGCGGTCGGCGAATGGCCCGGGGTGACCGCGGCGACGAGAGCCGCGCCCCCACCGTCGGGTTCGCCACCCAGCACGACGACGTCGACGCCGTCGGTGTTGCGGAGTTTGAGGGCCAGTTCCTTGAGTTCGTCGCGCCCGATGGTGTCGACTCTCGCCACCACGACGCCGCCGGTTGCCGATGCGGCCAGATCGGAGGCCAGGCCCTGGGCCATCTTGGCCTGGAGGTCACGAACCTGCTCCTTCAGATCGGCCATCTCGCCGAGACGTTTCGTCAAGCCGTCGAGCACATTGCCGCGGGGCACGTTCAGCAGATCAGCGGCCGAGTCGAGCGTTCGCTGTTCGGAGCGGAGGAGGTCGATCGCACCGGCGCCGGTAACGGCCTCCACCCGGCGAAGGTTCGAGCCGATCGAACCTTCGGAGACGATCTTCAGCAAGCCGATGTCGCCCATCGCCTTCACGTGGGTTCCACCGCAGAACTCGAGGGTCGGTCCGGCCCGGAGAACCCGGACCAATTCACCGTACTTGTCGCCGAAGAACGCAATGGCGCCGATCTCCTCGGCCTCGGCCTTGGTCATCTCCTCGTGAGAGGCGGCCTCGTTGGCCAGGACGATGCCGTTGACGAGATCCTCGATTCGGGCGATCTGTTCGTCGGTCACCGCCTCGAAGTGGCTGAAGTCGAAACGCAGTCGATCGGGGGCCACCAGCGAGCCCTGCTGCTTCACATGGTCGCCCAGGACCTCACGCAACGCCCAGTGGAGCAGGTGGGTGCCGGTGTGGTTGCGCCGAATGGCGTCTCGCCGCTCGACATCGATACTCAGCGTGGCCTTTTGCCCCGGACGGATCTCGCCGGTGAGCTCACCGACCACATGGCGATGCACGCCGGGCACCGCATAGACCGTGTCGCGGATCGTGGCGGTACCGGTGTCGGTGCTGATGGTGCCGGTATCACCGATCTGACCGCCCGATTCGGCGTAGAACGGGGTGCGGTCGACGAAGATGGAAACGGTGTCGGTGCCGATTCCGGTCACCAGCAGAACCTCGGCGTCGACGTCGACCAGCTCATCGCGACCGACGAAGTCGGTTGGGCCGTTCGCCTCCGACAGCGCCTGTACCTGCTCGAAGTCGACGGCCTGGATGACACCCTTACGGGCCTCCTTGGCCCGGGTGCGCTGCTCCTCCATCGCGCTGTCGAAGCCGGCCCGATCCACGGTGAAGCCCCGCTCGGCCACGACCTCTTCGGTCACCTCGAACGGAAAGCCGTAGGTGTCGTGCAGCAGGAACGCCACCGAGCCGGGCAGCGTACCGCCGTCGGGTACACCGGCGAGGTGTTGATCGAGGATGGCCGAGCCGGTGGCGAGCGTCTTGCGGAACTGGATCTCCTCACGTTCGACCACCGAGCGGACGAGTTCGTGGGTGGAGACCAGCTCGGGGTAGTCGGAGCCCATGATGTCGACGACGGAGTCGACCAGCTGGGGCGTGACGATGTCTTCGACACCGAGCAGGTAGGCGAACCGGACGGCCCGCCGCATGATGCGGCGCAACACGTAGCCCCGATCTTCGTTGGACGGGAAGACGCCATCCGCGATCAGGAAGGTCATGGTGCGGGCGTGCTCGGCCAGCACCCGGAGCGCCAGGTCGGATTTCTCATCATGGCCCAGGGTGTAGCCGGTGGCCTTTTCGGCCGAACCGATGAGCCGGGCCATCTCGTCGATCTCGAACACCGAGTCCTTGCCCTGGAGCACCGACAGGATGCGTTCCAGACCGGCGCCGGTGTCGATCGAGGGCGCCGGCAATGGCGTGGACTCGCCGGTCTCGTCGGTCTCGAACTGCATGAAGACGAGGTTCCAGATCTCCACGAAACGCTCGTCGCCGCCGTGAGCCGGTCCTCCATCGGCGCCGTAATCGGGACCCCGGTCCCAGAAGATCTCCGAACACGGACCGTTGGGACCGGTGTCGGCCATCCGCCACCAGTTGTCCTCGTCGAGACGCTGGATCCGTTCGGCGGGCAGACCCACCTTGTCGCGCCAGATGGCCTCGGCCTCGTCGTCGGAGAGGTGCACGGTGACCCAGAGCCGTTCGGTGTCGAGGCCCAGGACCTCGGTGACAAACGTCCAGGCCATCGGAATGGCCTCTTCCTTGAAGTAGTCGCCGAAGCTGAAGTTGCCCATCATCTCGAAGAACGTGAGATGCCGGGAGGTGCGACCCACCTCGTCGAGGTCGTTGTGTTTGCCGCCGGCCCGTACACACTTCTGCACGGTCACGGCCCGGTTGTGCTCCGGCCGCTCCTCACCGAGGAAATACGGCTTGAACGGAACCATGCCCGAATTCACGAAAAGCAGCGTCTGGTCGTGCGGGATCAGGCTGGCCGACGCCACATGCTGATGATCCCGTTCGACGAAGAAATCGATGAACGCTTTTCGTAGTTCTTTGGCTTTCATAGCACTCCCCAGGCTAGCGGTAACCGCTGGCACCCAGCCGACGATTACGGGCGCCGACACCCCGGGCACCGGCGTGTCATCGGCGCCGCACAAACGGTAGCGGGATCCCACGAGGGCTCGACCGGTGTTCCAGGCATCGTCACGCTAACGGTCGCGGCGATTCCCCGCCTCGTGATCCCAGGGTTTTCCGGTCCGGCGGTAGGTCCGCTGCACCCGGTTCACCACGGTCGTGGCCCGGCGACGGACGCGAGGCCGGCCCGCCGGCACCGGATCAGGCACCGGTGGCAGTGGATCGGCGCGAAGACGACCTCGACGATCGAGCAGCGCCTCATCGGCGGCGGCGTGGTCGCCGTGGGCCCGGTGGTACTCGGCCCACAACTCGCGTTCGCTCATGTCTGCCTCATGCCGCCACTGATCTCGAAGGTCCCGGGCGGCGCCGGCGGGGTCGGACCAGCGGCGACGAAGACGCGCCGTGGCAGCGCCGATGCGACGGGAGCCGTCGCCAAGCGTGCGGGCCGCGCGGCCGGCCGCCATGGCTCCGCCTCCGATCCGCAGGAGATCGCCGGGAGCGGCGTCGATCGCTCTGACCACCGGGCTCGGAAGCCGCTGAGCGAGTTCGTTCGTCGCCTCGTCGACCGACTTCTCCCTGCTCCGCCGGGTCAGGGTCCGCAGGGCGGCACCCAGGGCCACCCACCGAAATCGTCGGAACAGGAAGGCCAGGAGCCAGCGGGCCACCGTGGTCATCGGCGCCCCACCGGCTGATCGCCGCTGGTGCCGATCGCACGAACCGGCTCGATTCCACGCTGTTTGCGGCGCCGGCCCAACATCCATCGGCGGGCCATGCGGCCCGAACCCGACACCACGGCCAACGTGCGGATCATCGGATCCTGTGCCGCCTCGTGGGTGCGACGGGTCGTCTCGGTGATCGCGGTCGTGGCCTGGTCGGCCCGATCCAGCACGATGTCGACCTTGTCGAGTTCGGCATCCGCGTCGGCCACCAGTTGGCGGAGCTCGCGGAAGGCGGCGATTCCCTCGGTTCGGAGCTGGTTGGCCGTGTCCTCCAGCTTGGCCAGCGTGTTGTTGAGATTGTTGACGGCGGTGATGAGAAACACGGCGGCCACCACAACGGCGATGGCCACGATGATGGCGGCGAACTCGGTGATCTCCATCAGACTGAAGGTGTGCTCATGATGACTGGTCCTCGGACTCGAACGGCGGAGATGCCTCGGCCGACTCGCCCCGGCTGAAGCGGGCATGGACCTCGGCCTCGGCGCCGTGACTCTTCGGAGTGTAATAGACGCGGTCGACAAGATGGTCGGGTCGGTACTGCTGGGCGACCCGGCCGGATGGATCGTCGTGGGGGTAACGGTAGCCCTGCCCGTGACCGAGTGATGCCGCCCCCTGATACGAGCCGTCGCGAAGATGCATCGGGACCTCACCGACGGGCAGTTCATGGACATCGGACATTGCCAGATTGAGGCCCGCGTAGGCGGAATTCGATTTCGGAGCCGTGGCCAGGTGCACGGTGGCGTGAGCCAGGTTGATCCGGGCCTCGGGCAGACCGACGAAATCCACGGCCTGGGCCGCCGCATTGGCCACGAGCAACGCCCGATGGTCGGCCAGGCCGACGTCTTCGGAGGCGAAGATCACGAGCCGGCGGGCGATGAAACGCGGGTCCTCGCCTGCGGCCAGCATCCGGGCCAGCCAGTAGAGGGCGGCGTCGGGATCGGAGCCCCTCATCGACTTGATGAACGCACTGGTGATGTCGTAGTGCTCGTCACGTCCATACCGAAGCGACTTGAGGTCGGTTGCCGCCTCGGCGTGGGCCAGATCGACATGGGGAAGATCGGGATCGACATCACCGGACTCCCCGGCGGCGGCCTCCGCCGCGGCCAGGGCGATCGCCACCTCCAACGTGGTCAATGCCTGACGACCGTCGCCCGACGCGTTGCCGGCAAGATGCCCGATCGCCTCATCGGTGGCGGTGGCCCGTTCGGTCTCGAGTCCCCGCCGGAGGAGCTGCTCGACGGCCGGTGCCTCGAGCGGGTGGAGGCGAAACAGCGTCGAGCGGCTCCGCAGTGGTGCGTTGACCTCGAAGAACGGGTTCTCGGTGGTGGCACCGATCAGCACCAGAACACCCGACTCCACCGCCGGTAGCAGACGATCCTGCTGCGCCTTGTTGAACCGGTGCACCTCGTCGAGGAACAGGATCGTGCCCCGGCCATGGGCGCCGAGATCGTGTTCGGCCTCGTGGATTACCTCTCGAACATCTTTCACCGACGCGTTCACGGCCGATAGTTGAACGAACCGTTTTGACGATGCGGCAGCGATGAGACGAGCAAGGGTCGTCTTGCCGGTGCCCGGTGGCCCCCACAGTATGACCGACGACAGACGATCGACTTCGACCAGCCGACGCAAGGGACCGGATGGTCCCAGGAGATGGTCCTGGCCGACAACCTCGTCGAGCGAGCCGGGGCGCAGCCGACTGGCCAGCGGGGAACGGGCCTTCAGCCGCTCCTCCGCGGCCGCCGCGAACAGGTTATCGGCCATGGTTCGACGTCGCCGTGCGACGGACGGTGGCCGGAAGGACGGATGTCGAGTGCACTGCTGCCTGAGCCTAGTGGTCTCCGGTGCGGTGCCTCGATCGGGACGGCGTTGCCAACCCGACGTACTCCCCGACTCATGCGTATCGGAGGCGCCATGATTCAGCCGGTCAACCTTCTTCTGCTGCTCTGGGTGGCGATCATCGGCACCATGCTGGGCATCTGGATCCTCAGGCGTCGCCGGCCCGACGCCGTCCACGCCGAGCTTCGGGAAGCGGCGGCGGGACCGGCGATCGGCGACGGCGTCGAACCCGTTCCCCATCCGGCCCTGATCCGACCACCCACTCCGAGCCGGGCGGCGGCAGCGGCCGCAACACCCGGGACGACGCCGATCGTGATGTCGGGTGACGGGGCGATGGTGACCTCGCTGATCCCGGCGCTGAGCGCGGACCGTCTTCGTACCCTGACCGACATGCTCGAGGGCATCAAACTGCCCTACGACCTGACCCCGGTGCCGTCGGTCGTCGAGGATCCGGATCGGCATCTCGTTTTCTTGACGACCCACTCCAATGCGGCCGAGGTCGGGAGGCGATTCGCCGATGAGCTCGAACGCCTCGGCTTCGAGCTGGAGACCGTCGAGTTCGATCAGGCCGTCGCGGTTCGTGGCGACGAGGTCGTGTCGATGAAGATCGTGCCCGATGCCGATCAGGTCATCGTTGCCGGCGGTCCCCGCTACGGGGCGGCCGGTTCCGGCGACGTCGCCCTCGAAACCTGGATCGGCCGCTCATCGGTTCCCCCGTCGAACACCGGGTAGGGATCGACGGGACGACGGCCGGGATCAGGCGTGGATTCGCAGGCCGAGACGGCTCCCGCGCTAGTCGAGCTTCGGAGGCAGAACCTTGATACCGAGTTCGGCGAGCTGGGCGGCCGACACGTCGTCCGGGGCTCCGGTCATCGGATCGGTGCCGGACTGGGGTTTCGGAAAGGCGATGATCTCCCGGATGTTCTCCTCGCCGGAGAGGATGGCGGCCAGCCGCTCCATGCCGTAGGCGAAGCCGCCGTGAGGTGGAGCACCGTATTTGAACGGGTTGAGGAAGAAGCCGAAGCGAGCCTCGATCTCCTCGTCGGAGATGCCGAGCAGTTTGAAGACCCGCTGCTGGAGCTCCGGGTCGTGGATTCGGATGCTGCCCGAACCCAGCTCCCAACCGTTGAGGACGAGGTCGTAGGCCCAGGCTCGCACGGCCATCGGATCGCGTTCGAGCTTGTCGATGTCGTCCGGGTGAGGGTGGCAGAACGGGTGATGCCCGGGTTTGGGCAGACCGGTGGCGGCGTCGACGCCGACGAACAGCGGGAAGTCGACGACCCAGAGGAACTTGAACGGTCCCTCGCTGACCGGTGGACGGCCCAGGCGGTTGCGGAGCTCGCCCAGGACCTCGCAGGTGGTGTGCCAGTCATCGGCGATCATCAGCAGCAGGTCACCCGGTTCGGCTTCGAGCCGCTTCGACAGATCAGCCTGTTCGGACTCCGACAGGAACTTGGCCACCGGTGAGTCGAGCGAGCCGTCGTCGGCCACCTTGATCCAGACCATGCCCTTGGCCCCGAACGACTTGGCCGTATCGGTGAGGCCGTCGAGCTTGTTGCGGCCCCAATCGGCTGCCGCGCCCGGTGCCCGGACACCCTTGATCGACTCGGCGGTGGCAAAGGCCTTGAACTCGGTTTCGGCGAACACGTCGGTCAGCTCGACCAGCTCCATGCCGAACCGCAGGTCGGGTTTGTCGGTGCCGTAGGTGTTCATGGCGTCGAGCCACGCGATCCGGGGAATGGGGTCGGGCCGCACGCCGGTGACGGCCTCGACCGCGTCGAGCACCGACACCTCGGTTGCGGCCAGGACGTCGTCGACCTCGACGAAGCTCATCTCCAGGTCGAGCTGCATGAACTCGTACTGGCGGTCGGCCCGGAGGTCCTCGTCGCGCAGACAGCGGGCGATCTGGAAGTAGCGATCGAGCCCGCCCACCATCAGGAGCTGTTTGTAGAGCTGGGGTGACTGGGGCAGGGCGTAGAAGGACCCGGGCCGCTGGCGGGAGGGCACGACGAACTCCCGGGCCCCCTCGGGGGTGGCCGGCATGAGCATCGGGGTCTCGACCTCGACGAAACCCTGGTTGACCATGGCGGTGCGCACCGCGGCGTTGATCTGGGACCGAATGCGCAGGTTGCGCTGCATGCGCGCCCGGCGCAGATCGAGGTAGCGGTGACGGAGCCGGACCATCTCGTCGACGTCGTCGGCCCGCTCGTCGAGCGGGAAGGGCGGCGGTTCGGCGGCGTTGAGGATCTCGACCGAGGCGTCGGTGATCTCGATCTCGCCGGTGGCCAGCTCCTCGTTGACGGTCCCTTCGGGCCGGGCGGTGACCGTGCCGGTGATCTTGACCACGTACTCCGAGCGGACGTCCACGGTGTTGTCGACCACACACTGCACGATCCCGCTGTGGTCACGGAGGTCGACGAACGCCAGGTGCTCGCCGTGCTCACGCCGCCGGTTGACCCAGCCGCAGACGGTCGCGGTCCGACCGATTTCGGATGTGGACAGTTCTCCGCAGAGATGGGTGCGCATCATGACAGCAAGGACCTGACTGTTTCGATCAGCTCGGGGCGGTCGACCTCGAACTGTTGCGAGTCGGACGGGAGGGCGACGACGTCGGGGCGCATGGCCCGGATGGAGACGGTACCAGCAGAAAGTTCGTCTTCACCGAGGATCACCGCGAGCGCGGAGCGTGACCGGTTGGCCGCCTTCATCTGGGCCTTCATCGAGCGGCCGTCGTAGGCCCGGTCGGCGGAGACGCCGGCCCGTCGCAGCTCCTCGACGAGGGCCAGACCCTCGGTTCCCGGGGTGGTGGCGACCACCCAGACGTCGACCGCGGTCGACGGTGCGGCGAAAACCCCCTCGGCGTCCGCGGCCAGCAGCGTGCGGTCGACCCCGATCGAGAAGCCGACACCGGGTTCGGCCGGGCCGCCCAGCGCTTCCACGAGGCCGTCGTAGCGACCGCCGCCGCCGAGGGCGTTCTGGGCGCCGTCGAGGCTGTCGGAGGCGAACTCGAACGTGGTGCGGGTGTAGTAGTCGAGTCCCCGAACGAGGCGTGGGTCGACCACGTAGGGGACACCGAGCGCGTCGAGGCCCGCTTGAACCCGTTCGAAGGCCCGAGCGGCGCCGTCGGACAGGTGGTCGATGATGGTCGGCGCCTCGGCCGCCACGGCGGCGTCGCCCGGCCGTTTGGAATCGAGTACCCGGAGTGGATTGACGGTCAATGTGGCCTTGGCCTGGTCCGACAGGTCGCCGGCTCGGCTCTCGAAGTAGGCGGTCAACGCACGTAGGTAGGTGGGACGCTCGGCAAAGTCGCCGAGCGAGTTGATGAGCAACGTGTGCCCGGTCAGACCCACCCGGACGAGGAACCGGTGGGCCAGGGCGATGACCTCGGTGTCGATGTCGGGGTCGTCGGATCCGATCACCTCGACGCCGACCTGGTCGAACTGACGGTAGCGGCCCTTCTGCGGCTTGTCGTAGCGGAAGGCCGGGCCCTCGTACCAGGTCTTCCACGGTGTGAGCGGGCGATGCTGGACGAACGCCCGGCACACCGACGCGGTGAACTCGGGACGGAGCGCGATGGTGCGGCCGCCCTTGTCCTCGAAGGCGTACAGCTCCTTCGACACCACATCCGACGCCTCACCGAGGCGGACGAACACGCCGACGTCCTCGAACATCGGCGGTATGAAACAGTCGAATCCGGCCCGCCCGGCCTCCTCGGCGAACAGGGCGACCAGATGACGGGCTCGCGACGCCTCGGGTTCCATGGTGTCTCGGGTACCGGGTGGTGATTGAAAGTCTGCGCGGGCCATATCGGCCCTGATCGTACCGCCGCTGCGCGTCACTGGCTGCCGATTTCGGTCAACAGAGCCGATTATCGGCGGAGTGAGAGCGCCGGAACAAGGTCCTCCAGACCGACTCCCCACTCCCCGTCGACAAGACGGGCGATCCGGAGGGCGAGGGGCGCGGCCGGAGGCCCGACGGGGAACGCATCACCGAACGTGATGTCGAGTCGATGGCTCGCCCCCACGGGCAGCCAGGTGACCGAGGCCACGGCCGGAGTGTCGTCCGATTCGGCATCGACCCCGGCCAACCTCAGGTCGTCGGCATCGCCCACGACCGTACCCGAGCGGGCCTCCTCGGGCGTGACCGTCGTGGCGAACGAAACACCGCCGTGTCTCCTCCGGTCGAGGTTGGCGACGAGCCAGCTCTGGAGCCGGGCCGCGTCGGGATGCAGCGAGCCGGCGATGATCGCCTTGTCGAGCAAGACCAGATTGATGGTTCGCCCGTCTCCGACCGGGAGGGTGAGCGGAAGAGCCGACCCGTAGCGAGGGTTCACTTCGGTGGGTCGGAACCCGTCGGCGGTCAGAACGCCATCCAGGCTGAACACGCCCCGAAAGCCAACCGTCGCCTTCAGTGCCCGGCCGACGGCCTTCGCGGCCTCGACCATGGCCGCACGGCTGTCGGCGGGCGGGTCCCAGTGGCTACTGAAACGGCAGTAGCGAAAGCGTTGCCCGGACTCCTCGAGGTACACGAGCATCTCGTTGGGCCGGGAGGTCACGATGGCGTCGTCGAGCACGATGCCGTGAATACTGCACGGCACACCGTCGAGAAACGGCATGATCCGAACCTGACCATGATCGGTGGCCAGCCGGTCCGCCACCCGGGCGACGGCTTCGACCGAGGGAACCCAGTGGGTACCTGCCGCCCCGCCGTGCATGCCTCTGCGGTTGTCGGCCGCCCAGACCGTCCCGTTGGGTCCGGCAAGCCGGCCGTGAACGGTGACGAGAGCGGCGCGATCGGCGAGGGCCACGACCTCGGCCGGCGCCGTTGTCAAGCCGGCCTGGACCCAGAGATCGAGCACGGCCATCTTGTCCTCCAGGGCGGCCCACAGAGGTGGGCGGCCGCCGAAGACCGGCCGCCCCGCCACCGGCTCGTCGGTCATGATCGGAGGTACCAGCACCCCGGCGGTTCGATCGGGATCCCAGGCATCGAGTTCGTCGGCAAGACCGGGCGGGAGATCGGCCATCGCCGACGGGGTCCCGAGAAGGTCGGCGACAACGTCGCCGCTCGACGGTCGGTCCAGCGACAGGACCGCGAAACCGCCGGTCGGGTCGGGATCCCGGTCGTGGACGGCGAGCCCGATCAGCGGTGACGTACGGCGGTGCTCATCGTCGGTCGGGGCTTCGAACCCGGCCGTCTCGGCCACCTGCTCCATGATCCGCGCCACATGGGCGGCGAAGGTGGCGACGCAGATCCACTGGTTATTCCGATAGACCTCGGCGATCTGATCCCGCAGGGTCGTCTCGAACGTGTCCATGGAATGACAGTAGATGACAGCCGAGACGCCGTCCGCCGGCTCTGACGGGAGATTCCGTCAGGCCAAGCCCGAACCACGACACCGTGACCCTCCGGGCACGGTCTACCGGCGTGACCCTCCGGGCACGGTCTACCGGCGTGACCCTCCGGGCACGATGCGGTAGACGTCGTACACGCCGTCGACGCCGCGCAGGCTTCGCATCAGCGACGTGAGATGCGACGGGTCGGCGATCTCGAATTCGAAGGAGAGGCGGGCGATGCGATCGTCGGTGGTGGTACTCGTGGAATTGATGATGTTCACGTGCTGCTCCGAGAACGCCCGGGACACGTCGGCCAGGAGATGGGATCGGTCGTAGGCCTTGACCTCGAGTGAGGCGACGAAGTGGTCGGCCTCCATGGCCGCATCCCACTCGGCGTCGATCAGCCGATCGTTCTGGGCGCTGGCCAGCGACTCGGCGTTGGCACAATCGGTACGATGGATCGACACGCCGCGGCCGCGGGTGACGAAGCCCATGATCTCGTCGCCCGGCACCGGCGTGCAACAGCGGGAAAGGCGGACCAGCACGTCGTCGAGCCCTTCGATGCGGACCCCGACAGCACCGGGCGGCTCCCGCCTGGCCGGCACCATCTCCGACTGGAACTCCCCGGGGGGCGGGTCCGAGCGATGGTCGCGCGGTTCGCCGGACTTGATCCGCTTGAGCCTCGTGGCCACCGACTGGGCACTCACGTGTCGCTCGCCGATCGCGGCGTAGAGCGAGTCGGCGTCGGTGTAGTTCATCTCGGTGGCGACGCCGATGATGGTCTCGCCCGCCTTCTGGCCGAAGTCGGACAGGCGTAGGCCCTCCTTCTTCAGCGCCCGCTTCAGGTCCTGCTCGCCGGCGGCGATGGCATCATCGCGCCGCTCACGGGAGAACCAGTGGCGGATCTTCGACGAGGCCCGGTTCGAGACCACGAAGTTGAGCCAGTCTCGCGACGGGCCCGCACCGACGACCTTCGAGGTGAAGATCTCCACCGTCTCGCCGGACTGCAGCGGCTCGGAGAGCGACACGAGCTTGCCATCGACCTTGGCCCCGACGCAGCGGTGGCCGATGTCGGTGTGGATGGCGTACGCGAAGTCGATGGGCGTCGAGTTGGCCGGCAGGGTGGTGACCTGCCCCTGCGGGGTGAACACGAAGATCTCCTCGTGGTCGAGGTCGACCTTCAGGTTCTTCATGAACTCGTCGGGGTCGGAGGTCTCCTTCTCCCAATCGATGATGCGGGTCAGCCAGGGCAGGTCGGCCGGGGCCGAGCCATTGTCGGTGTCCTTGTAGACGTAGTGGGCGGCCACTCCGCTCTCGGCCCGATCGTGCATTTCCCTGGTGCGGATCTGCACCTCGATCGGCTTGCCCTGAGGGCCCACCACGGTGGTGTGGAGTGACTGGTACAGGTTGAACTTGGGCATGGCCACGTAGTCTTTGAACCGGCCCTGAACCGGTTTCCAGGTGGCGTGGATCGAGCCCATGGCGGCATAGCAGTCCCGGACCGTCTCGACGATGACGCGGATGCCGACGAGGTCGTTGATCTCGTCGAAGGTCTTGCCCTTGAGCTGCATCTTCTCGTAGATGGAGTAGAGATGCTTCTCGCGTCCGACCACCGTTGCCTTGATGCCCAGTTCGACCACACGGTCGTTGACCTGCTCCAGGACCTGGGTCAGGTACGTTTCCCGTTCCGGGGCCCGTTCGGCCACCATGTGTTCGATCTCGGCGTACCGCTTCGGATGGAGGGCGGCAAAGCTCAGATCCTCCATCTGCATCTTGATCTCCTGCATCCCGAGGCGGTGGGCCAGCGGAGCGTAGACCTGCAGCGATTCGAGAGCGATGCGTTCCTGTTTCCAGGCCGGCATTGCGGCCAGCGTGCGCAGGTTGTGGAGGCGATCGGCGAGCTTGATGATGAGAACCCGCATGTCGTTCGACATCGCCACCATCATCTTGCGCATGGTGGCGGCCTGCTGGGCTTCCTTGGAATCGAAGCGGACGCGATCGAGCTTGGTCACGCCGTCGACGATGGCCGCAACCTCTGGCCCGAAGGCCCGATCGATATCCTCGAGCTCGACGCGGGTGTCCTCCACGGCATCATGGAGCAGAGCGGCGCAGATCGACACCTCGTCGAGGCCCAATTCGGCAATGATCCTGGCCACGGCCAGCGGGTGGACGATATAGGGTTCGCCCGACTTGCGACGTTGCGTCTGATGGGCCCGGGCGGCTGTCTGATACGCCCGGGTGACCATCTCGATTTGCTGCTCGCGACGAGCCCCGTCGAACCGTTTGATGAGCGGCTCGACCTGTGCTTCGATCGTGCGGCGCTTACGGCGCCATGGGAGTACCCGTTCGACCGTTACCACGTGACTCGACAACACTCCAATACTGTCCGAAGACCGGGCGACCCGACATCAGGGCCTCTTTAAACTATACCGAACCCGACCCGCGGACTTGATTCGAGACGGGCGCAACGCTCGGCGACGGCGGCACTTCGCTGTCGATCAGCGCCGTCTACCCTTCTTTCGGGGGCGCGGCGGCCCGCCGCCGGGGGTGATGAGGCGGGGGTCGAACCCGTCGGGTGAGATCGGTGGCTCATCGCCGTCACCGGAACCCTGCAACTCGACGTCGTCGATGTCCTCACCCCTGGCGATCCGTTCGGCCCGCTCCCGGCGCCGGGCCTCGATCTGGGCGGCCCGACGACGGTCGGGTTGACGTTCCTTGAGCCACACCAGTATCGGGGCGGCCACGAAAATCGACGAGTAGGTGCCCGACAGAAGACCGATGAACAGCGCGAGGCCGAAGTCGCGCAGACCGGCCCCACCGAGCAGGAACGAGCCGATGACCAGCATCGAAACAACCGGGAGAACCGTGGTGATGGTGGTGTTGATCGAACGCATCAACACCTGATTCATCGACACGCTGACCAGTTCGGCCGGCTCCAGACGCTGGCCGAGCAGTCCCCGGTCGTTCTCGAGCACCTTGTCGTAGACGACGACGGTGTCATAGAGCGAATAGCCGAGAATCGTCAACAGGGCGATCACGGTTGCCGGACTCACTTCGAAGGCGAACAGCGAGTACACGCCGGCGACAAGGACGAGGTCGTGGACGACGGCGACCAGGGCGCCGATGGCCATTCGCCATTCGAGGCGCCAGGCCAGATACAGCGCGACCGCGATGAAGAAGAAGATCAGCGCCCTGATCGCCTTGGAGGTGATCTGATCCCCCCAGGTCGGACCGATCTGGGAGACACTCACCTCGTCGCGGCTGGTGCCGGCCAGATCCGAAAGCTGGCTGATGATCTCGTCGCTGCGTTCCAGTGCCGCCGTGCCCGACTGGATCTGGATGACCGACTGACTCGAGGTGCTGACCAGCGTGATCCGAGCGTCTCCCGCCGCTGCGACCGCGTCGCGGGCGTCGGCGACGGTGACGTCGTCGGGTACCGGCACCTCCCAGATGCCGCCCCCCTCGAAGTCGATGCTGAGATTGAGGCCGCGCACCAACAGCAACACGATGGAGACCGCCACCAGAAGGCCCGAAACGGCGAGACTGATCCGCCACTTCGGCCGGAAATCGATGGTGGAACGGCCGGCGAAGATGTCACCGAGCAGACTCATTGCGAACCTCCTACGAGATCGGGAAGGCCGAGTAGCCGGGGGTTGTTCTCGACCGCTCCCCGTCGGGCCAACCAGGCCAACGCGGGGCGCATGAACATCCAGGAGATCACCAGATCGAGAATCGTGGCCAGTCCGAGGTAGAAGGCGAAGCCGCGGACCGCGCCGACGGTCAGCCAGTACAGGAGCACGGCAGCGATGAGGCTGACCACGTCGGCCTTGACGATGGTGGAGATCGCGCTCTGATAGGCCCGTTCGACCGCCGTCGGCACTCGCCGGCCGGACAGGTACGACTCCTTGACGTTCTCGAAGTACACGATGTTGGAGTCGGCCGATACACCGATCGCCACGATGAGCCCGACCACACCGGCGAGGCTGAGGGCGAGACCGTACTGTTCGCCGAACCAGGCGACGATCGTCCAGAGCAGCGCGCCGGACAGCGCAAGACCGGAGATGGCGACCAGACCGGCCAACCGGTAGTACGCCACCAGGTACAGGGCCACCAGCATCAGCCCGATGATGCCGGCGGTGACACCAGACTCGAGCACATCGCGTCCGATGGTGGCCGACACCGTGCGAATCTCCTGAGCCTGCAGCTCGAGCGGCAACGCACCGAAGCGGAGGGCTTCGGCCAGGAGACGGGCTTCCTCCTCCTCGAACGCGCCGGAGATGACGATCTGATCCCGGGCGAAGGTCTCGGCATTGATACTGGGTGCCGAGATGACCTGGTGATCGAGAACGATGGCCAGTCGGCCGCTGGGACAGAGATTCGGGTCGGGGTTGAGGGCATAGCAGTCGCGGGCGGCGGCATTGAACTGATCGATACCGGCGGCACCGGGGCGGAAGACCGGATTGACCTCCCAGCCGCTGCCGGTGAAGCCGAGCGATACACCGGCCGTCTCGACCACCTCGCCGGTCAGCATCGTCGGACCGAGGCAGAGCCGGTTGCCGGCCCGGTCGCTCAGCACGACGTAGGCATCGGCTTCGTCGGCATCGTCGGGGGTGACGCCCTGGATCGAACACGCCTCGGCCGCAGCCAGCTGAGCGGGCGTGAGCGTCGACTGGGGTGTCGTCGGGTCGACGGTCAAGTCGTCGGTGGTCGTGTCGGTCGGGGTGTCGCCGCCTTCGGTGGTGGTGCTGGTGGTGTCATCCTGGGCGACGACCAGCGGGCTGAAGCGACCCGCCTGTCCGGCCATCGACCCCTCCTCGTCGCCGGTGCCCGCGTCGACGCCGCCGTCCGTGGTGTCGGTGCCGTCTCCGGTGCCGTCGCCGGACAGGTCACCGAGGTCGATCGGGTTGCCGTCCTCGTCGGTGAGCTCGAGCCCGCTCAGATCGGGCCCGAGATCGAAGATCACGGGTCGGAACCGCAGCTCGGCCGTCTGCTGCAGACGGGCCAGGGCCTGCTCCTGATCCTCGACGACACCCGGCAGTGCGACCACGATATTGGTGCCCTGACGGGAGATCTCGGGTTCGGCCACGCCGATCTCGTCGATGCGGCCGCGCAGCAGCTCAACGGTCAGATCGAGCGATTCGTCGGTGACGTTCTCGCCACTGGCGCTGGTGGGCTCGAGAACGACCGAGACCCCACCTTGGAGATCGAGGCCGAGCAGCGGCTGGTTACCGGCGACAATGGTGTAGATGATTCCCGCCACGGCGGCAGCCACCACCGAGAGGGATGAGATTTTCGCTCCGCGTGACATCACTACCTACCTGCAGTTCGTACTGGGATTCTCGCTGGCCCTGCCATGTTCGAGTTGGTTAGCCTTCGTCGTCATCCGATGAGGTGGTGACGACCTTGTCGGCTACCGAGCTACGGGTCATTCGGAGTTCGACGCCGTCGGCCACATCGAGCCACAGGATGTCGCCGTCGACGGCGTTGACGAAACCGTAGATACCGGAACTGGTCACCACCTCGTCGCCCTCGACGAGGGACGCCAAGAGCTCGCGGTGCTGCTTGGCCCGTCGCTGCTGAGGCAGAAACAGGATCAGATACATGGCCAGGCCGAAGCCGATGAGAATGATGAAATCCATGTGGGATCACCTCCAGCCAGGAGACGCTAGCGCTTCCAGGGCCTGTCGCGACGTCACGGCCGCGGTCTTCACAGGTCTGTAGTTCGGATGGTGGCGAGCCGTCTCAAGACGGCGTCTCGCCCGGTGCCCAGATTTCCCAGACACGGCGTCGCAGGTCTTCGAACCTACCTTCTAGGATCGCGGTTCGCATCCGCAGGGTCAGATCGGCCAGCCACGCCAGGTTGTGAAGGGTGATGATGCGGCCGGCGGTCGGCTCGTTGGTGACCAGGAGGTGGCGGATGTAGGCCCGGGAGTACCGCGACGACATCGGATGGTCGAAGTCGGGATCGATCGGGCGGTCGTCACGGGCGAAACGCAGGTTGCGAAGGTTCAGCCGCCCCTGTGACGTCAAGGCCGTTCCGTGCCGGGCCAGGCGGGTGGGCAGCACACAATCGAACATGTCGATGCCGTTGTGAACGGCCTCGATCAGTCCGACCGGATCGCCGAGGCCCATGAAATAGCGGGGCTGATCGGCCGGCAGGGCACCGGTGCTGGCGGCCAGTGCCGGAACCATGTCCGGGCGGCTCTCCCCCACCGACAGCCCGCCGACCGCGTAGCCGTCGAAGCCGATGGCGACCGTTCGCTCCGCCGACTCGGCTCGCAGATCCAGCTCGGTACCCCCCTGCACGATCCCGAACTGGGCCTGGTCGGACCGGGTGTGGGCGGCTCGGCAACGTTCGGCCCAGCGCAGGGTCAGCTCGAGGTCGCTGCGGAGTTGCCGGCGGGATGCGGGAAGGGTCGAACACACGTCGAGCACCATGGCGAAGTCGGCGCCGAGCTGCTCTTGGATCCGGACCGACCGCTCGGGACCGAGTTCGACCAGCGATCCGTCGTAGACCGACTTGAAGGTGGCGCCCTCCTCGCTGATCTTGGGGCTGAGGGAGAAGATCTGGTATCCACCGGAGTCGGTGAGCATGTGGCCGTTCCAACCCATGAACCGATGCAGTCCGCCCATCTCGGCGATGACGTCGGCACCGGGTCGTTCCATCAGGTGATACGTGTTGGCCAACACAACGGGCTGCTCGAGGCGTTCCAGGTCGGCGGTGTCAAGGGTTTTGACCGCGGCCCGGGTGCCAACCGGCATGAAGGCCGGTGTCGGGATCTCACCCCGGGGCGTCACAATGGTGCCCGCCCGGGCGCGACCGTCGGTGCGATCGACCCGCATGTGCAGCTTCGGCTCAGCCATCGTTCTCGTCGCCCGGATCGTACTCTCGACGGGCCAGCAGCATGCAGTCACCGAACGACAGGAACCGGTAGCGTTCGGCCAGCGCCGTGGCATACAGCCGCCGCCACCGCTCCCCGACGAAGGCGTCGACCAACACCAACAGCGACGATCGAGGAATGTGGAAGTTGGTCAACAGCACATCGACCATGCGCCAGTTATGGCCCCGGCGGATGAACAGATCGGTGCTGGCATCGAGTTCGCCGGTCAGGGCCACGGATTCGAGCGTGCGAACGACGGTGGTTCCGACGGCGACAAGCCGGTCCCCCCGGGCGCAGGCCTCGACGAGCCGGTCCCACGTGGCGGGGTCGACCCGGTAGCGCTCGCAGTGCATCTCGTGGTCGTCGATGAGATCCGTCGAGATCGGGCGGAACGTGCCGAGTCCGACGAACAACTCGATCGTCTCGATCCGCACACCCCGTCTGACGAGCCGTGCCAGCAGTTCGTCGCTGAGGTGCAGTCCGGCGGTTGGCGCGGCGACCGACCCGATGCGGTCGGCGAACACCGTCTGGTAGCGTTCAGGGTCGGCCAGCGGCTCGGTGATGTACGGCGGCAGGGGAACCTCGCCGAATTCGTCGATGGCCGCCGAGTCGACGGTGACGAGCCGTCGACCGCCACCGACCGGGGGCCCGACCTCCGCGACGGGCCGACCATCGAGTTCGAGTCTGGTTCCGTCGGCCACCCGCCGTCCCGGCCGGACGAGAGCCTGCCATTCGTCGCCGTTGCCCGTGGGTTCGAGCAACAGAACCTCAACGGCACCACCGGTGGGCTTGAACAGATGGAGGCGGGCGGCGAGCACTCTCGTGTTGTTCACGACGAGAACGTCGCCCGGTCGCAGAATCTGGTCGAGGTCGGCCACCGTCCGGTGCTCGATGTCGTCGATTCCGTCGACTTCCCCCTTTACGGCGTCAGGGCCGAGGTCGACGAGCATTCGTGCGGCGTCGCGGGGTTCGATCGGGATCTGGGCGATGGCCGCCGGGGGGAGCTCGTAGTCGAAGAAGTCGGTTTGCATCACGGACAATGGTCAGGGCCTCGGGACGTGACGTCGGTCGGAGCCGCGGTACCGCGGAAACCGGCCGCCGCTAGTCGAACAGGGTGGTGACCTCGGGAACCGAGGCCGAATCATCAGGTGCGGCCAGGCCCAGATGCTGCCAGGCCGCCCGGGTCGCCACCCTACCCCTCGGGGTGCGAAGCAACAGACCCTGCTGGATCAGGAACGGCTCGATGACCTCTTCGACCGTCTCGGACGGTTCGCCGACGCTGATGGCCATCGTGGACAACCCCACCGGCCCGCCACCGAATCGTTCACAAAGATTGCTGAGCAGAATCCGATCGACGTTGTCGAGACCTCGGTCGTCGATACCGAACTTGGCCAGACCGTCGGCGGCGGTGGCGTGGTCGATGCGACCGTCGCCACGGACCTCGGCGTAGTCCCGCACCCGGCGCAACAGCCGGTTGGCGATGCGGGGCGTGCCCCGGCTGCGGGTGGCGATCTCCGCCGCGCCCTCGGGGTCGATCTCGATGCCGAACAGCCCGGCGGCCCGGGTGACGATCCGCTCCAGGTCCTCGGCATCGTAGTAGTCGAGCCGGAACGCGAACCCGAACCGGTCACGAAGCGGCCCGGTGATCAGGCCGGTTCGGGTGGTTGCGCCGACCAGGGTGAACGGTTCCAGGTCGAACCGAATGGACCGGGCGGCCGGGCCCTTGCCGAGCAGCACGTCGAGCTGGAGATCCTCCATCGCCGGATACAGGACCTCCTCCACCACCCGGGGCAGACGATGGATCTCGTCGATGAACAGCACGTCGCCATTGTCGAGTTTGGTGAGGATCGAGGCCAGGTCACCGGCCCGTTCGATGGCCGGACCGGACGTGATGTGGAGGTGGGCCGCGAGTTCGTTGGCCACGATCCCGGCCAGCGTCGTCTTACCCAGACCGGGCGGTCCGGCGAAGAGCAGGTGATCAGCCGCCTGCTGGCGACCGCGGGCGGCCTCGAGAATGATCCCGAGGCGCTCCTTGAGTTCGCGTTGGCCCACGAACTCGCCCAGGCTCCGGGGCCGCAGCTTGGCCTCCTCGACCTGGGGATCGTGGTCGAGATCGGGAACGGCGCCGGGATCGAGCAGTTCATCACGAGGCATGTCAGACCCCCGACAACTTGAGCAGCGCCCGCTTCAGGAGCTGGCCTGAGTCGGCATCCACCGCAACATCGGCACCCAGCGAGGCGATGGCTGATCGGATTTCGGACTGCGAATAACCGAGGCTCGTCAGCGCTTCCCGCACATCGACCAGTGGTGAGTCGGCACCGTCGCCCACCGCGGCAGCCGGTTGACCGTCGACGCCGTCGAGGACCGGCAACACGACGGTGCTCTTCAGCTCCACGAGCAGCCGCTGGGCCGTCTTCTTGCCGACGCCCGGGACCTCGCACAACGCGGTCAGATCGTCGTCGGCGAGGATTCGAGCGAGTTGGGCAACGGGGTGGGTGGCCAGCACCGCCAACGCGAGGGCCGGGCCGACACCGTGAGCCGACAGCAGGGCCTCGAACGCGGAGCGCTCGTCTCTGGTCAGGAAGCCGTACAGCCGCTGGTTGTCCTCCCAGAAGTGGTGATGGACATGGATCATGACCTCGTCCTCCGACGAGAGCCTCGACAGCGTGCCGGGGGTCGAGGTGATCCGGTAACCGACGCCGGCCACCTCGATCGTGAACTCGGCGGTGGCCACCCCGTCGAGGGCCATGTCGCGGTCGATGATCGTGCCCCGCAACGTACCGATCATGGCTTCACCTCCACCCGAACCGTGGGTCCGTCGAACGCCGAGCGGGCCATCATCGGGCCCCGACCGAGCCTAGCGTCCGCGCCGCCGCCTGCTTGAGGTGCGGGTCATGGGCCAGATGGCACAGGGCCAGCGCCGCGGCGTCGGCCGCGTCGGCCGGACGGGGTGGACGTTCCAGCCCGAGCAGACTCTGAACCATGGTCTGGACCTGCTTCTTGTCGGCCCGTCCGTCGCCCGCAACAACCGATTTCACCTCCGATGGCGAGTACTGGGCCACGACGAGGCCACGCTCGGCGCCGAGGACCAGCGCCATGGCGGAGGCCTGGGCCACGCCGACCGCGGTGCGAACGTTGTTCTGAAAGAAGATCCGCTCCACGGCGATCACGGCGGGCCGGAACTCGCCGATCAGCTCGGCCAACTCGTGTTTCAGCTCGGCCAGGCGTTGTGGCGTTTCCCGCTCCGGTGAGGTGCGGATCACCCCGAGCGCGCTGGCCACCCCCCGGCCGCGACGACCAGGCGCCACGACGGCATAGCCACAGCGGGACAAACCGGGATCGACACCTAACACGAACACTCGTACGATCCTAGCGGAGGGTGCCGGTACCGATGACGATGGCCGCGGCATTGTGCCGGCTCCGGCCGCCCTCCGGTGCGGCACAGAACGTGATTGAGTTCCCGGCCCACGTGCCGATAGACCGAGGGTGCAGAGCCCCCAATCGCCGGATGTCGAAACCACCAGCGCGCCCGCGGCCGCCGCCCCGCTGCCGCCTGCGGAAGCGCCGCCCGCGCCCCCCGTACCGCACCGGCGCATCGGCGCGTCGCCCGTGGGCGATTCGACGAACGGAACGGCCGCGCCGGCACCGGCCGTGGTGGCCATCGACGGCGTCTCCAAACGATTCGGCGAGGTCGACGCCCTCGGCTCGCTCGACATCGCCGTGCCCGAAGGCCGCATCACCGTGCTGCTCGGCCCCAACGGGGCGGGCAAGACGACCGCCATCCGCCTGATCACCGGGGCCCTGGTGCCCGACGAGGGAACCGTGTCGGTGTTCGGCGTCGATCCCGGCGGACCCGAAGGCGAGGACGTGCGGATGCGGTGTGGGGTGGTGTCGGCCAAACCGTCGCTGTACGACCGCTTGAGCGGTATGGACAACCTTCGCTATGCGGCCGAGCTCTATGGTCTCGGGCGGGGTTCCGCCGTCGACCGGCGAGTGGTCGAGGCCGCCGACCAGTTCGGCATCGCCGCCGATCTCGAACAGCGGGTCGGCGGCTACTCCACCGGCATGAAGACCCGCCTCGCACTGGCTCGGGCGGTGCTGCACCGGCCGACGCTGATGCTGCTCGACGAACCGACGTCGGGCCTGGACCCCGAATCGGCCGTGGCCGTCCTGGCGATGGTGCGGGACATGACGGCGGAAGGCAAGACGGTGTTGATGTGCACGCACCTGCTCCTCGAGGCCGAAAGGCTGGCCGACCAGATCGTCGTGATGGACCAGGGGTGTCACCTGCTGTCGGGGGACCCCGACACGCTGGCCGCACGCTTCTGGCCCCATCCCAGCGTGTCGATCACCACCGCTGCCGGGTTCGGCCTCGACGAGCTGGCCCGGACCCCCGGTGTGGCCGACTATCAGCGTGCGGGCGACTCGGGCACCTTCCAGCTCGATGTCGCCGAACGTATTCCGCACCTGGTGACCGCGCTGGCCGACCGCGGCGCCTCGATCGAATCGGTGGTGCCGTTCAATCCGTCGCTGGAAGACCTGTACTTTGCCATCCGGGCCCGGTACGGCCCCGGTGCCGGCAACCCTTCCGACTACGTGGCATGGCGCCGCCGGGCCCCCGGCCAGACCTCCCAAGATCGCGCCGGTCACCACGTCACCACACCAGAAGAGGCAACCCGATGAACTACCGCCGAGTGGCCACCGTGGCCCGCACCGATCTCCGGCAGTTGGCGCAGGCCAAGGACTTCTGGGTACCGATGAGCCTTCTGGGATCGGCGTTCTTCATCGTCGTGCCGACCATCCTGCTGCTCTCCATCACCACCATCGGCGACGTCGACGTCGTCGACCAGATGGCCCAGGCCCTCGAAGTTCTCCCGGAGTCGGCCATGGCCCAGGTGGCAGACGTCAACCCGCAGGGCCAGACAGGCTATGCGCTGGCCGTGTTCCTCTTCGCTCCGGTGGCGGTCATCGTGCCGCTGACGATCTCGACGGCGGTCGGCGCCTCGGCCATCGTCGGGGAGCGGGAACGCGGCACCGGAGAATTCCTCGCCCACTCCCCCGCCAGCGCCCGGGAGATCTATCTCGGCAAGCTGCTGGCCTCCATCATCCCGGGCTACTTCACCGTCGCCGTGGGATTCACCGTGTACTCCCTGATCGTCAACCTGCTGGTCGGGCCCGACGTCGGCGGCTGGTTCTTCCCGACCCGCGAATGGTGGATCATGATTCTCTGGGTTCTTCCACCGTTCCTGGCCCTGTGCCTGTCTCTGGTGCTGCGGCTTTCGGCCCGGGTCAGTTCGACCGCCGCCGCTCAGCAGGCCTCGGGGCTCGTCAGCCTCCCACTGCTCATGACGGCCTACAGCCAGGCCACCGGCTTTCTGGTCGGCGGTGGCTGGGTTCCGTTGGCCATCGGCGGGCTCGCCTGGATCGTGGCCATCGTGTCCCTGACCCGTGGTGTACGCAGCGTGACCCGGGCCCGTCTTCTCGGTGTCGCCGGAACCTGAGGTCTCTACTCGAGCGCTTCGAGGAGCGAGTCGTCGATGTCGACATTCGAGTGAACGTCCTGCACGTCATCGGAGTCGTCAAGAACCTCGACCAGGTTCAGGATCGTCTTGACGGCGGAGATGTCGGTGAGCGGAACCGTGTTGGTCGGCATCATGGTGGTGTCGGATTCGACGACCTCCAGGCCGGCCTCCTCGAGGGCCGCCCGGAGCGGGTTGACATCGGTCGGCTCACAGGTGACCTGCCAGACCTCCTCCAGGTCCTCGAGATCCTCGGCCCCGTTGTCCAGACCGATCATCATCACGTCGTCCTCGTCGGCCGACTTGGCCACCTTGACGACACCCTTGCGCTCGAACTGCCAGGCCACGGCGCCGGGTTCCGCCAGGGATCCACCGTTCTTGGTCAGCAACGAACGGATCTCGGAGCCGGTCCGGTTGCGGTTGTCGGTCAGGGTGTCGATCAGCAGGGCGACACCGTTGGGCCCGTAGCCCTCGTAGGTGATCGGCTCGTAGTTCACGCCCTCGAGCTCGCCGGTGCCCCGCTTGACCGCCCGGTCGATGGTGTCGAGCGGCACCGAGTTGTCACGGGCCTTCTGGTACATGGTCCGCAACGTCGGGTTGGCGTCGAGATCGCCACCCCCCTGGCGGGCCGCCACCTCGACCTGTTTGATCAGCTTGGCGAAGAGCTTGCCCCGTTTGGCGTCGGCGGCGCCCTTCTTGTGCTTGATCGTTGCCCATTTGGAATGACCTGACACTGACGAGACTCCTAGGGTCGAGAACTTGCCTGGGCCAAGTGTAAACGCGGAGCCGTCAGTCGACGTCGAAGCCGGCGACCTGCTCCAGGAAATACCGGTGGAGTCGCCGGTCGTCGGTCAGCTCGGGGTGGAACGACGCAACCAGCACCGCATCCTCTCGACACAGCACCGGATCGCCGTCGACGGTGGCCAGAACCTCGACCGACTCCCGGTGGGCCTCGACCACGGGGGCCCGGATGAACACGGCGGTGAAGGGGTCGGGACCGAGTTCGGGAACCACCAGATCCGTTTCGAACGAGTTGATCTGGCGGCCGTAGCCGTTGCGGCGGACATCGATGTCGATGGCGCCGAACGAGTGCTGGTCGTCTCGACCATCGCTGATGGCGGAGGCCAGGAGGATCATGCCGGCACAGGTTCCGAAGGTCGGCAGTCCGTCGGCCACCAGCTTGGCCAGCGGTTCGGCCAGCTCGAAGGTGTCGAGCAGTTTGGACATCGTGGTCGACTCGCCGCCCGGCAGAACGATGGCGTCGCAGCGATCCAGCTGGCCCCGGTTGCGCACCTCGAAGGCGTCGACACCGATCTCGGTCAGCGCCTCCACGTGACGGGCGAACGCCCCCTGGAGGGCCAGCACCCCAACGTTCATGGTGCGAGTTCGCCTTGGCGAACTCCAGGCGAGTCGGAGCTCAGCTCCGATCGCACCTCCGGTCGCACCGTCACCAGCCCCGGTCGGCCAGGCGAATGTCGACGTCGTCCATGTCGATGCCGGTCATCGGAGCGCCCAGGCCTCGGCTCACCTTGGCCAGGATGTCGGCGTCGTTGTAGTTGGTGGTGGCCTCGACGATGGCCTTGGCCCGGGGGGCCGGGTTGTCGCTCTTGAAAATCCCGGAACCGACGAACACGGCCTCGGCTCCGAGCTGCATGGCGAGGGCGGCGTCGGCCGGCGTGGCCAGTCCGCCGGCGCAGAACAGCGGTACCGGCAGCGTGCCGGTTTCGGCGATCTCCTGCACCAGGGGCAACGGGGCCTGGAGCTCCTTGGCCCAACCGAACAGTTCGGCCGAGTCGGCCTGGGTGATGCGGCGAATGTCACCGGTGATCGACCGGAGGTGGCGGACCGCCTCGACGACGTTACCGGTTCCGGCTTCGCCCTTGGAGCGGATCATACAGGCCCCTTCGCTGATACGACGCAACGCCTCGCCGAGGTTGGTGGCGCCGCAGACGAACGGCACGGTGAAGGCGAACTTGTCGATGTGATGGGCTTCGTCGGCCGGGGTCAGCACCTCGGACTCGTCGACGTAGTCGACACCGAGGGCCTCGAGAATCTGAGCCTCGACGAAGTGACCGATGCGGACCTTGGCCATCACCGGGATGGTGACGGCCTCCTTGATGCCCTCGATCATCTCCGGATCGCTCATGCGGGCCACGCCGCCGTCTCTACGGATGTCGGCCGGTACCCGCTCGAGCGCCATCACGGCGACCGCGCCGGCGTCCTCGGCCACTTTGGCCTGATCGGGGGTGACCACATCCATGATCACGCCGCCTTTGAGCATCTCCGCCAAGCCTCGCTTGACCCGAACCGTGCCGTCAGTACGAGCGGTGTCTTCAGCCATGAGGAAAAGTGTACGGCCGGGCGAATCGGCTGACGCGTGGATTTTGGACTGATTCGGGGCCGTCCCGGTCCGGGTCAGCCCCTCCACCCGGGCGGGGTCTGACCGTCGGGAAAGCTCACCTGACCGGCCTCGGGCATGAGGATCCAGGTTCGACCCGGGGTCAGCGCGATCACGTTGCCGTCGCCGTCGAGCAGCGCCGGCTTGTCCTCCGCCGTCGGACGCTCCCAGGTTCCGGCGACCGCCCATCCGTCGGTGAGGACGACCACGGGGCCGGATCCGGTGGACCGGACCTCGGGCGATATGGCATCGGCCGGGCTCGTGCTGTAGTCGGTGACCATGATCACCACGTTCTCGGGGGCCAGCTGATCGCCGCCGGCGGTGGTGTGGGGATTGCTGTCCTGGGTTCGCAGCCAGCCTTCGACCGAGGGGTCCCAGGTGTGGGTCACGGTGGGGCTGCCGGTGTAGGCGATGACCACCGGGCCGGTCACCATGACAGCGGTCGACGGGTTGTTGCCGCCATCGCCATACCGGTAGCTGAACCACTGTTGGGGAGCGGGCAGGTCGGCCGGAGCCAGTTCGTAGAGGTCGCTGCCGTTCACGTAGAGGTTGTGGGGCGCAGGCCGGGAGAAATCCCGGAAGTACTCGGTGCGGGTCAGGTTCGTGAGTTCGACGATCGGCAGGGTCCGGAGGTTGCGGGCGACGTACGCGTTACCGCCCGACGAGGCGTACAGCGGCGTGTCCAGGCCTCGCAGCAGGTCGAAGTCCGATGTCCGGCTCGAGCGCACCGGGCCGACCGGCTCGGGCGTCACCGAGTGAAAGACCGCGGCGAACCGGGTGACGCCTTCGGCCCGCACGTCGAACACCATGTCGGCCTCGTCGAGCCCCGTCTGGGGCCGGGCCCGGGGATGGTTGTCGACCTTGACCACCAGGGCCGGCCGGGTCACCGCCGCCTCGGCACCCGGGCCCGACGCCGGTTGGCCGGTGAACGGGTAGGTCGGGCCGTCCGGGCCCCCGGCCCCGTCGTCGGCTGCGGCCAGAGCGGCGGGCTCGTCGTCCGCGGCGAAGGCTCCAGCGGCCTCGGACTCGATGGCGGTCGTTTGCGACCGATCGTCGTCACCTTCGGCCCTCGGGTCCGATCCGTTCAGCCCACAGGCAGCGACAAGCAGTGCGGAGGCGGTTGTGGCCACGATCCAGCTGCGGGATCGTGACCGGGTGCTCACAGCTCGGCCAGCACGTCGATTCTGAGGTCGAGGGGTGACCGGGTACTGCCGGGGGCGGCGGCCACGTCCGGTGAGACGAGCCACAGCAGGTCGCACGAGTCGTCGAGGTCGGCCGGACGGCGGGGTTGGTCCGTGATCTTCGCCAGGGCGTTCTGGAGCGCCGGTGGGTATCGGGTCAGGGACACGGCCTGTTGGTCCGCGGCCAGGTCCCGTTCGTCGGACAGCAGACGGCCGAGCCCCAGCGAAGCAGCCGGGGCGGTCGTGAACC
>JBFHME010000019.1:0-32416 GCA_041594435.1 Acidimicrobiales bacterium | reverse complement strand
GGTTGACAGTTGGTGATACAGCAATGACGATGCATGTTCCCGGGCCGCTTTCCGGCCCTGCTCCGCCCCGTAACCGGAGCCGAAATCCTTTCTGGCGTTTCCGACGCTTCTTTTTCGTGCTGTTCGTGATCGCCGGGGCCGCCTTGGCCGTGGCCTGGAATTTCGCCAGCCAGGTCGAGCTGACCGGCGACGATTTCGAGAACCTCAACGAGACCACCTACCTGTGCACCGGGGAGGTCGATTTCGAGTGTGGGCCCGACACGGCGGCCTACCAGGTGGCCCAGAACGCCGAGGATCGGATCGTCGTCCCCTACGATGACATCCCCGACGTGGTGATCCAGGCCGTGATCGCCACCGAGGACAAGAGCTACTTCGACCATCAGGGCGTCGATCCGCTTGGTTTGGCCCGGGCCACCTATCAGGTGGCGAAACGGCGCTTCACCGGCGGCGGAAGCCTCCAGGGCGGTTCGACGATCACCCAGCAATACATCAAGCTCACCTCGGGTGACGCCTCCGACAGCGTGTCCCGCAAGGCTCGCGAGGTCGTCCGGGCCATCAAGTTCGAACAGGAACTGGCCGACGAGCTCGGCTCGAAGGAAGCGGCCAAACAGCAGATCCTCGAGCGGTACCTGAACCGCATCTGGTTCGGACGCCGGTCCTACGGCATCGCGGCGGCCGCTCGAAACTACTTCGACAAGGACCTGGCCGATCTGACGCTGCCCGAGGCCGCCTACCTGGCCGGTCTGATCCGGAACCCGTCGGCCGCCGATCCGCTCGAATTCCCCGACGAGGCGGGCCGGCGCCGGGCTGTCTCGCTGGGCCTGATGGAGGAGCAGGGGTTCATCACCGCCGACCAGCGGGTGTTGGCCGAACAGGACGACTGGTCGTCACTCGTGCGCACCGAGGCAAACGTCGAAGGTCTGGGCGACGTCAAGTGGGCGAACGTCGGCTCGGAGTACTTCCTGTGGGAGGCCCGCAAGCAGTTGGAGCAGATCTTCCCCCAGGCCGAGTACTACCAGAAGAGCCTGCGGGTCTACACCACGCTCGATCCCGACCTGCAGCGCATGGCCTACGACACGGTCGTCAGCAACCTCGATCCGAACAACCCGGACATGCCGCTCGGCTCGCTCGTCAGTCTCGACGATCAGGGCCGCGTGGTGGCGATGATGGCGGGCGCCGACTGGGGCTCCTCCGAGGTCAACCTGGCCACCGGCCGCGGTGGCACCGGATTCGAACCCGGCTCGACGATGAAACCGGTCGTGTTGGCCGAGTTCGTCGAGCAGGGCTACTCGTTGGAGTCGCTGTTCGACAACCAGCCGTGCGTGTGGCCGGAATACAACTGGACCCCGAGTGGCGGCACCAACAATCCCGTCAACCGGCACAAGACCGTTCGCGATGCCATGCGGTGGTCCCGCAACTCGATCTTCTGTCAGATGATCCAGCAGGTCGGGATCGAACCGGTGGTCGACATGGCGTATCGACTCGGTATCACCTCCGAGGTTCCGGTGCTGCCGGGCATCGCCCTCGGTGCGAACACGGTCGCCCCGATCGAGATGGCCACCGTCTACTCCACCTTCAAGAACGAGGGTGTGCGCCGGGATCCGGTCTACATCGACCGGATCGAGGACGCCGACGGCAACGTGCTGTGCTGGTACCCGACCCAACCCGGCGACTGTGACGGCGTGGCCTCGGCGATCGACGGGGTTCGTGAGGGCGAACAGGTCGTCGATGGATCGGTGGCCCGTCAGGTCAATCTCACCCTGGTCGACGTCGCTGCCAACGGCACCGGTAGGAACGCGCTCCTCGTGACCGAGGACGGCACCGTTCGGGCGACCGCCGGCAAGACCGGCACCACCAACAGCGCCCAGCACGCCTGGTTCTCCGGGTTTTCCTGCAAGCTGACCACCTCGGTCTGGATGGGTTATCCCGGTGTCGCCGGACAGGTGGGCTCCCCTCGCACGATGGCCGACGGAACCTTGATCCAGTCCAACGCAGAGCGGGAGGGGGCCGGTGAACCTCCCTGGCCGCTGATCAGTGAGCTCTTCCCCGAGTACAACGAGATCCACGGCGGCGACCTGCCGGCGATCATGTGGCACGACTTCATGATGCAGGCGACCGCCAACGACGAGCCCTGTGAGATCGCCACGGAGCAGTCCAGCTCGAGTCAGCACGTCCTCGGTATCGACCTGCTGACCACCCTGGTCCCCTGCGCGGAGCCCGATCCGGCCCTCGTCGCCGCCGCTCGGGCTCAAGCCGAGTCGACCTCCACGTCCGAGCCCGAAGGTGGCGACGAGGGCGCGCTCGGTGTCCTCGGCGGCGGAACCGGTGTCGGCACCGGATTCGGCTACATGCGCCTCCCCACGTTCCCACTTCGTGGGCTCGTCCCGCTGCAGGACGGCGATGGCAACACCGGCGGTGGTGTCGCCGTGCCGACGACCGAGCCGTGCCTGCCCATCGATCTCAACGGCAACCTGATCGAGGGCGGCACCACGACGACGGATCCCGCCGGCCCGTCGACGGTCGACCCGAACTCGTCGTCGACCGAGACCAGCAGCTCGACGTCGAGCACCACCGAGGCGCAGCAGTCCACCTCGACCACCGCTCAGCAGACGACGACCGTGACCACGGCCGCCTCCTCGACCACCGCCCAGGCCACATCGACCTCGGCGGCCGGGAACGGCAACGGAAACGGGAACGGCGGCGGCGGCGGTGGTGGGGGCGCCGCACCCGACGGCGGCTGATCCCTTTGCCTATCGTTTCCGTGGGATCGTGTTCGAAGGCGGTTCTAGGCCACGGCCTCCGCTTCGGGGGCGGCGGCCAGGAGACGCTCGCAGACCTCGCTGGCGATGTCGACGAAACGCTGGGCGACCGGTGACAGCGATCGATCGGCCAGCCACACGAGGTTGATCTCGCGGGGTTCGATCTCCGGAATGGTGGACCGCACGGAGATCGTCGGGTCGGAAACGTCGATGGTGAGCAGGGGCACGATGGCAACGCCGACTCCGGCGCTGACCATGCCCTGGATGGCTCCGTTGTCGTGGGAACGGAAGGCGTAGTTCGGGGTGACACCGAGGCGCTCGAGGCCTCGGTCGACCAGGATCCCGCAGGTGTCGGCCGGCGGCTGGCCGACCGTCGGCTTCCCGGAGAGCGAGGCGAGTTCGATGGCTCCCGGTGGATGGTCGGCGGGAACCATGGCCACGTGGGGGTCGGCACCGAGGTACCGGGCCTCGCAGTCGGGATGGGGTTCCCCGACGACGAACGCGAGGTCGACGTCGCCCCGCCGGAGTGACGTGAGCCGGATGTCCTGATCGGCGTCCTCCTCCACGACGGTCACCTCGACATCGGGGGCCTCCTGGTTGAGGCGGCGAAAGATCAGCGGCAGCACCCTGGCCGAGATCGACTGGAACGTTCCGACCGCCAGTTTGCCCGAGACGCCCCGGCCGAAGCGGTTGAGATCGTGCTCGGCCCGCTCAACCCCTTCGATCAGCGCCGTGGCGTGCTGCAGCATCAGCTCGCCGGCCGCCGTGAGTTCCGGACGGCGGGGGCCCGACGGCCGGTCGAACAGCGGTTGTCCCACCATCTGTTCCAACGCCGCAACCTGCTGGGAGACCGCTGACTGGGTGAAGCCGAGGCGTGCCGCGGCCTTGCCGAAGGTGCCTTCCTCGGCGACGGCTCGGAGAGCCAGAAGGTGACGTGTGCTCAGCTCATTCCACATGTCATCAATCATAAGGTAATCTAATAGATACAGCAAATAATCATCGCTTTCGATTGACACTACGGGGCCGTAGCGTGGAACCATGAACAACATTCCCAGCACCCAAGACCTCGCCGACCTCGGAGTCTCGATCCACGATCACGGGTTTCCAGCCAACGAACAGCGCCTCGCCGACATCGCCCTTCTGGCCCGCCAGGTGCGGCCCGGCTGGCCCGTTCTCGACATCGTGGCCGACCGGGCCTACCCGGAAATCGCACGGGCCCGGGCGCTGAGCCGACTCAGTGCCGACTGGGATTCGATCCGAATCGAACTCGACGCCTTCCGTGCCCGGTTCGACGCCGACCTCGCCGATCTGCTGACCCGATGGAATCACCACGAGGATCTCCGTCGGGCCGACGCCCCGATCGCCGACCTGGTCGAGTCCCGCGGTCGCCTTGATGTCATCCGGTCCGGAATGGGCCGCTACCGGCAGGCTGTGTCACGATGAACAGGTGACGACGGCCGTGGATCAGACCCTGGACCGGATGGTCGCCGAGGCTCACACGGCCTACCGATCCGCCCGCCCGGTCAGCGCCCGCTGGCATGCGGATGCCTGCCGGGTGCTGCCGGGAGGCAACACCCGATCGGTCCTGCACTTCGATCCGTTCCCGTTCCGTGTGGCCTCCGCCCACGATCAGACCCTGATCGACGTCGACGGCCACCACTACATCGACTTCTGTGGTAACTACACCGCCGGTCTCCTCGGTCATTCACCGGCCACCGTCGGGGCCGCCGTCGCCGATGTGCTGGGCGAGGGATGGGCGCTGGGCGCCACCCACCCCCGGGAAGTGGAGTTGGCCCAACTGATCTGCGATCGGTTCCCGTCGATCGAGCAGGTTCGGTTCACCAATTCGGGTACCGAGGCCAACCTGATGGCCATCGGCACCGCACTCCACCATGTCGCTTCCGGCGGCGAGGAGCGGCGCACGATCGGCGTGTTCGATCACGCCTACCACGGCGGCGTGCTCTCCTTCGGTCCCCACGGCGGGCCCCACAACCCGATGAACGTGCCCCACCGGTTCCGGGTGGGGCACTTCAACGACATGGCCGGACTCGATGATCTCTTCCAGCCCGATCTGGCCTGCGTGCTGGTCGAAGCGGTGCAGGGCTCCGGCGGTTGTCGCCCCGCTTCCCCCGGATTTCTTGTGGAGCTGCGCCGACGATGCGACGAGACGGGTGCGCTCCTCGTTTTCGATGAGGTGATGACCTCGCGTCTCGCCCCCGGCGGAGCCCAACAACGATTCGATGTGATGCCCGACCTGACAACGCTGGGGAAGTACCTGGCCGGCGGCATGACCTTCGGTGCGTTCGGTGGCCGTCGTGGGATCATGGCGGCGTTCGAACCGTCGGCGGAACGATCCTTGACCCAGGCCGGCACCTTCAACAACAACATCGTCTCCATGACCGCCGCCATCACCACCTTGCGCCACGAGCTCGACGCCGACACCCTCGGTGAGGTCAACGACCGGGGTGACCGCCTTCGGGACGATCTGCAGGCGGCCTTCGAGGGGGCCGGCGTCGGTCTCTGGGTCACCGGGCTCGGTTCGATGCTGTGCGTCCACAGTGACGACGACCGCCTCGTCGAGCTCTACTTCCACGCCATGTTGGCCCGGGGTTTGTACCTGGCCCGGCGGGGCTTCATGGGGCTCTCCAAGGTCATCTCCGATGATGACTGCAACCGCCTCGTGGCCGCGACGACCGAGTGGGCGCGCCATCTAGCCGCCCGGGACGGGCGCTGAGTGGCCGAGGCTGCGTCGCCGACCACGCCCGTCGGCGGCGCGGTTCGCGAGAACGTCGATGAAACCGGGGCATCAACGCTGACCGGCCTGATCGGCGCAGCGCTGGCGGTCACCGCGTGGGGTTCGGCCAGCGTGCTGGTCAAGGCGATCGACATGGGCGGACTCGCCGTCGCCGTCTACCGATTCCTGCTTCACTTCGGAGCCATCGCCATCTGGATGTCGATCCGGGGCACGCCGTTCTCGCTTCGGGCGGTTCGCCGGTCCGCCTTCGGAGGCATCGCGCTGGCCCTCGACGTCGCCTTCTTCTTCACCGCGATCAAGGAGACATCGGTGATCAACGCCACGCTGATCGGCGCACTGCAGCCGATCCTCGTCGGCGTCGTGGCCGCTCGATTCTTCGGCGAGAAGATCCGCTCCCGCGATGCGCTGTGGTCGATCGTGGCTCTGGCCGGGGTGGTTGCCGTGGTCGTGGCGGCCGCCGACAGCGCGGTTTCCAGTGTGAAGGGCGACCTCCTGGCGGCCGGAGCTCTGCTGTCCTGGAGTGCCTATTTCATCGCCTCGAAGCGGTCCAAACACACGATGACCTCCACCGAGTTCACCGCCGGGGCCGCCCTGTGGGCCGGGGCCTTGAACCTGCCGCTGGCCGTCGCGTTCGGCCAGGATCTGTCGATGCCGACCGGTCGGGATCTCGTGCTGATCCTCCTCATCACGTTCGTGGCCGGCGTGTTCGGCCACAGTCTCATGAATTGGTCGCTCGTCCAGATCCCACTGTGGGTCGGTTCGACGTTCACCCTCATGATCCCGGTGGCCGCGTCGCTGATCGCCTGGGCGCTCCTGGGCGAACCGTTGACCGCGGCTCAGATGCTGGGAACGGCGGTGGTACTCGGTGCGCTGGCCGCCATCGTGGTCGGCCAGTCGACTCCCGCCCGCCGGAACCGCCGGTTAACGGTGCCAACGCCCTGATCCAATCCGTCTCCGGTTGGGCTGTGCCTACACTGGAACCCTTGCTGGTGGTGAACTCGGATCCGAACGGTGGAGATGGCGGGGGCGGCGGAGACGGGCCCGGCGTCGGCTGGGGTCGCCGCCTGTCCGATCCCCGGTTTCAGCGCGGCGTCGGGTGGCTCATGATGACCGTGTCACTCGTCGGCGTCGTGGCCGCCGTGACCGGGGTGATCGTGGCCTGGCGCCTGCTGGCCGGGTTGAACACGGCGACCGCCGACACCCTGGCCGTCACCGTCGACGCCCTCGACTCGATCTCCGACACGATCGATGTGGCCGACGGAACCGTTGCCGCCACCTCCGAGGCGCTGACCGAACTCGAAGGAACCCTGTCGACGCTGGCCGTTTCGCTCGGCAGCGGCGCCGACGTGATCGCCGACACCGGGCAACTCACCGAAACCGCCGCCCCGGCCCTGGCCGACGCCACCGTCACGCTCCGGCAGGTGGAGTCGTTGGGTGAGCGCATCGACAGCTTTCTCGCTGCCGTGGCGAACATTCCGTTCACCCCTGATTTCGATCCCGAGGATGGCCTCGGTGCCACCTTCGGGCGGTTGGCCGACGACATCGATCCGCTCGACGAGGAACTGGCCGCCACCGCTCGGAGCCTGGAGGTGTTCGAGGGTTCGCTGAGCGATCTGCGCTCCGACGTCGACGCGCTCGTGGTCACCATCGGTGAGGTGAACGAGGAACTGGCGTCCGGAGAGGAGCTGCTGGTCGGCTACCGGACCGACGTGGCTCGAGCCCGTGAGGTGGCCTTGGCGTCGCAGGTCGATCTGCGTCAGGACCAGACGGCTCTTCGCTGGTTGATCCTCGTCGCCGGTCTCGCCTTCGCCGCAGCCCAGGCGGTCCCTCTGTGGCTCGGGGTATCCCTGCTCACGGCTCCGGCGTCGCGTCCAGGATGACGAGCGGCGTTGAGGTTCGAGTTTCGCCCGCTGCAACGATCGGACTTCGATCTGCTGGCCCGTTGGCTGGCCGAACCGGAGGTGCACCGATGGTGGCATCACGAGTTCACGGCGGCGGCTGTCGAGCGCGATTTCGGTCCGGCCGTCGACGGGACCGACCCGACGTCCGTGAGCCTGGTTCTGCTCGCCGACGACGATTCTCCGTCGGCCCGACCGATCGGCCTGATTCAGTCCTACGTCCTCTCCGACCATCCCGAAGACGTCGAGCAGTTGTCGGCCGTGATGGTTGTGCCGCCTCACGCCGGAAGCATCGACTACTTCATCGGTGAGGCCGGCTGCCGCGGTCGAGGAGTCGGCCGGGCGATGATCGCTGCGTACGTTGATCGGCTCTGGGCGATCCACCCGTCGGTCGGTACGCTCGTCGTTCCGGTGGTGGCGGCCAACGTCGGCTCATGGAAGTGTCTGGCCGGAGCGGGATTCACCCAGTTGGGTGAGGTCGATCTCGAACCGGACAATCCGATCGACGATCCCCTCCATGTGATCATGGGTCTCGATCGACCGTGACGTCGCTCGGATCCCGAACGTCCACCCTGTGGGCCACCGTGACACCCTGGCCCGACAGCAGCGGTACCGAAACCACGTCGACACCGTTCACCAGATTGGGAATCGGGTGCTGCTCGTGGACGATGAGGCGGCTCCCGGGACGGGCCTGGGCCAGGACGCGGGCCGCCACCGGCCCGACGACGGAGGCGGGCACGAACAGGAAGAACACGGATCCGTTTGCCGCCTCCGCCGGCAGCCGTTCGGCGTTGGCGTCGCCTTCGATGATGGTGATGCGGTCTGCGAGTCCGGCTTCGTCGACCAGCCGCCGGGCGCCGGCAACGAGGTCCGAGTTGGACTCGACGCCGACACCCCGGCAACCCCGCTCGACGACGGCGTGGCGCAGAACGCGTGCGTCTCCGCAACCGAGGTCGACAAGGGTGTCGGCGGGACCGACGTCGGCCAGATCGAGCAGCGGTCCGATGAGGTCGGTGGGAGTGCTGAGGAACGGACCGAGCGCATGGTCCGCCGATCGACGAAGACCCAGTCGTTCGGCCACGAGACGAAGTGGGCGGACCAGCAGGTACAGGGGCCAGAGGGCTGCCGGGAGGACGATGGCTTCGTAGTCGTTCTCATTGGGGACCAGCATCGCCGGGAGCCGGGCGGCGATCGGAGAGCCCGGCCATCGCAGTTCGAGCACGATGGTCACGTCGTCGGTGCGGGCCACGGTCAAGGTGCTGCGGAACCGGCGCAACACGGGCTCGGCCGGCCCGTCGATCGGTTCCCACGGCCGGTAGCCCTGTGCTTCCAGCACGCGGGCCGCGGCGACGGCGGCGTCCGCGTCGGCGAGTAGCAGGGTTGCGCTGTGCCGTTGCCCGGGCGCGCCCGGGTCTCCGTCGACGGCGGCGTCGATACCGGCGCTCGCCAGCGCGGAGCGTGCGTCGGCCACCTCTCCGGACACCCGCCGACCGACCTTCCGGCAGACCGCTCGGGCATCGGGATGATCGAGGTCGGCCAGCCGATCTTCATGGATGGCGTCGATCAATCTGGCGTCGGTCCCGGTCACTGCCGTCGTATGCTACCGGCGCCCGGCGTGCCCGTTGCACGGGCCTGGCCGCCACGTAGCCTTGCGGGATGACGGCGAACCGCCACCGTTATCAGAACCCGGCCGTGCTGGGAACCGTCGTCGAGTTCTCCCTTGACGCCACCGGTGACGAGGTGGCCGATGCGGTGGCCGACAAGCTCTTCGCCGAGTTCGATCGACTGCAGGCGGTGTTCAGCGCATTCGACGACGGCAGCGAACTCAGCCGTTGGCGGTCGGGTCGGCTGTCGGGCGCGGAGACGAGCGACGAGTTCGCCGACCTGATGGGCCGGGTGCTGTTCTGGCAGCGCTGGTCCGGCGGTTTGTTCAACCCCCTGGTTGGTGAGCTGTCCGCGGTCTGGGCCGACGCCGAAGCCGACGGTCGTGAACCCGATCCCGGCCGTCTGTCCGACATCGCGTCGGCCATCGCCGAACCCCGGTTCGAGATGGTCGACGGCCGACCCGAAGCCACCGGCGACTGTTCCCGGTTCAATCTCAACGCCATGGCCAAGGGATGGATTGTCGACCGCGCCCTCGCCGGCGGGGTCGAACAGCTCGGCGGCGAGATCGACGGTGAGATCGACAATCTGCTCGTCAATGCCGGAGGTGACCTGTGCCATCGCGGGTCCGGGACGGCCAGGGTCGGGATCGAGAACCCGCGGCGACCGTATGACAACGAGCCCCCTCTCACCGTTGTCGAGATCGCCAACGAGGCGGTGGCAACCAGCGGCGCCAGTCGCCGGGGGTTTCGGGTCGGCGACCGTCGGATCAGCCACGTGCTCGATCCCCGAACCGGTCAACCGGCCGAGGTGTCGGCCTCGGTTTCGATCGTGGCCCCCTCGGCGATGGTGGCCGACGTCGTCGCCACTCCGGCGGGCATTCTCACGCCCACCGAGGCGATCGGCCTGGTCGAGGGGGCGGAGGCGACGGCCGGGGTGGCGGTGGCGGCCCTGATCATCGACCGGGACGGCGACCACCACCTCTCCCGCCGCTGGCGGGAACGATTCGGTGCTCCCGCAGGGGATCCTCCGGGACCGTAGGAACCATTGCGCCTCCGGCGATGATCACACCGCCGAAGCGTCATCCGGGCGCGCCGAACGGAGGAGACCGACGGGGTCGGTCTAAGCTGCGGCGATGGCTACCGTTGCACTGCTCGACTACGACGACATGGCGCCCGAGGCCCAGGCGGTCATCGACGACATCAAGGCGGCCCGCGGTGTCGACGACGTCAACAACTTCTGGAAGGCACTGGCTCACCAGCCCGACAACCTGCGCCGCATCTGGGAGGGACTCAAGGAGGTCATGGCGCCGGGCGCGCTCGATCCGATCACCAAGGAGATGATCTACCTGGCGGTGTCGGTGACCAACAACTGCGACTACTGCGCCCACTCCCACACCGCCTCGGCCCGTGCCAGGGGTATGACCGACGAACAGTACGGGGAGCTCCTGGCCGTCGTCGCCATAGCGGCCCAGACCAATGCTCTGGCCAACGCGCTGAAGGTTCCCGTCGACGACGTCTTCCTGAGCGAGCCGGCGGACGACGTTCGACGGTCGAGCCGGGGCCGGTCAGGCCAGGCTGCCGGCTGAGAGGCGCTTGCGCCGCGCCGCGATGTGACGGTCGCCCTCCGGGGTGCCGTCGTGAAACGAGTCGATGATGTCGTCGAGCGGTGACTCGAGACCGCCGTAATTGCACTCGATGAGCCGATGGTGGAGTTGATGATGGAAGTCGCCGACGTGGAGGCGGAGGCCGAGCGGGAGCTTGATGGCGTCGTAGCCGGTGTGTGACAGCGGGGCGCCGACACCGTGATGGAGCACGGCGAACAGCATGTGGACCGGGTGGGATGAGACGACCAGGAACAGGACGACGTCGGAGAACAGGAGGAACTGCTCGGCCGGATGCATCGCCAGTCCGGAGAGCGGCCCGATGTTGACGTTGCGGTGATGCCAGGCGTGCACGTGGCGGTAGACGGGGCGGCGGTGCAGGAGCCAGTGCTGGATCGAGAAGTAGACTGCGGACCACAACGGCACGATGAGGAGGAGGGCCACGAACCACACCGGATTCGACGACCACGTGATCATCGTCGCCCAACCGTTGGCGTAGGCCCACCACATGAAGGATTCCCAGATCGTCCAACAGACGACGGCCGGGCCGAGGGTGAGGAGGGTGTTGTCGCGGACCTGGTCGTTGAACAGGAAGATGCGTTTGTTGCGACCGAGGGGGCGGGCGTCGTAGCGAAGGTCGTCGCCTTGGCGGGCGAACGTGTAGAGATAGAGGTGCGCGCCGCCCGCCGCAGCGGCGACGACCGCGAGGTTGCGAACCCAGAGCATGGCAATCCAGCCGGGAGCGAGCGTGGCTGCGGTCTCGAGTGACGGACTGGCCCATTGCCACAACACGAAGGCCAGGGCCAACATGAGCACCCGGGGGGTGGTTACCCGCCACCCTCGCAACCAGAAGTGGAGCGCGGCGCGGGGCTCGACCGGCCAGTGGAAGAGCGGCCAGGAGCGGAGCGGAACAGGAGGGACGTGGTTCCAACGGCCCGGCCGTACGTTGTCCATGGCGCGGATTGTGAAGCCGGGGAGCGGGTGTTGTCAATCCCGGATCGGCGCTGACCGACAGGGTGCCAAAGACCCTATCGACCGACGAGCGGGGAGCCGTGTTCAGGATCGAACAGGGCGTGGTATCCGCCGGTGTGCCAGAACACGACCGGACCCCGGTCGGTGTCGCTGCCGAGTTCTCCGGAGCGGACGAGGGCGATGAGACCGGCCAATCCCTTGGCGGAGTACACGGGGTCGACGATGATGGCTTCCGTGCGGGCCAGGAGCTCGATGGCGTCGGTGGCCGCGTCGGTGTGGGCACCGTAGGCGTCGCCGACCTGATCGTGGACCACGGCGACGTCATCGGCGGACAGGTCGGCGGCCAGATCGAACCCCAGCAACTCGGCCGCTTCGACAGCGAGCGCATGGTGTTGGGCGGCGACGTCGTCGTAGAGGCGGCCGGCGTCGACCCCGATGATCGGGATGCGGGCGAGCGGCGACCCTGAGTCCACCAGCGCCCGGCCGACCAGCAGACCGGCATGCGTCCCGCCCGAGGTCGTGGCGTGCACGATGGCGGACGGGGTGATGCCGGTTGCGGCCAGCTGAGCCTCCAGTTCCAGGAAGGCCTGAGCGAAGCCGAGCGATCCCAGCGGGGACGAGCAGCCGACGGGGGCTGCGAAAGCCCGGCGTCCTGAGGCGTTCAGGTCGGCGACAAGGGCGTCGACCCGTTGATTCAGCTCGACCCACGATGCGTTTCCGGCGTGGTGGATGGTCGCGCCGACGAGATGGTCGAGCAACAGATTGGCTGTTGGCGCCGACCCGCCGTCGCCTGGATCGCCGCTCAGCACAAGATGGCAGTCCATACCGGTCGCCGCGGCCGCCGCTGCGCCGGTCCGGGCCGAGTTCGATTGGAGCGCGCCGGTGGTCACCAGCGTGTCGCAACCGTCGGCCAACGCCCGGCCGACCACCAGGTTGAACTTGCGGATCTTGTTGCCGGCCAGCGCCACACCCTGTACGTCGTCACGTTTGATCCAGATCTCGGCTCCGATGGCGTCACCGAACCGCTCCAGGCGATGCAGCGGCGTCGGCCAGGTGCCGAGGCCCGCCGACGGCAACGCCATCAGCGACGGGGAAGCGGCGTCGAACGGTGGGGACGTGGACATCCAACCGGTGCTCAGACCGTGGGCGGGGGTGTCGTCGCGGCCTCGCCGATCTCTGTCCAGTAGAAGTCCGGATTGAGCTGTTTCGTTTCCAGCAGCTGCTGCAACCGCTTCAAGCGGGTGAACGGAGGCGCCAAGAACATCGCCTCTCCCATATCGATCGCCTCGAACACCTTCAGGAGCTGACGGGCACCGCGCTCTGCGTTCCACTCACAGGAGAAGCCGGGAAGTTGCGTGGTGATCTTGTCGAAATTGACGCGATAGCTGCGGTTGTCCGACGCCGGGCCGAATGTCAGGTCGCAGCCGGGAAAGACCTCGGCCACGATCTCGGCGATCTGGCGAACCTGGTAGTTCTGTTCGTTGGAGCCGACGTTGAACACCTCGTTGTGAACCGCCTCACGGGGCGCGGCCAGGGTGCACTCGATGGCCTTGGCGATGTCGAGGGCGTGGACGAGCGGCCGCCACGGCGAACCATCGGAGATCATGGCGATCTCCTTGGTGGTCCAGGCCAGTCCCGACAGGTTGTTCAAGACGATGTCGAAACGCATCCGAGGCGATGCACCGAAGGCCGTGGCGTTGCGCAGGTAGGTGGGGGAGAAGTCGTCGTCGGCCATGGGCGCGAGGTCGCGCTCCACCAGCGTCTTGCATTCGGCGTAGGCGGTTTGGGGGCTGACGGGGGAGGTCTCGTCGAGCTCGCCGTCGGCGACGCCGTAGACCGAGCACGACGACATGTACACGAACCGCTCCACACCGGCCGCCTTGGCCAGGTTCGCCAGGTTGATCGAACCCTTGTGGTTGATCTCATGGGTGATGCCGGGCCGCAACTCACCGGTGGGGTCGTTCGACAGCTCGGCCATGTGGACGACGGCGTCGAAGCCTTCGAGATCCGCGGCGTCCACGAGTCGTAGGTCTTTGATCAGGGTGTGGGCGGTGGTCTCCACCCCGTGATAGAGCCAGCCGGTCATGTAGTAGCCGGTGTCGAGCCCCACGACCTCGTGGCCGCGGGCCATCAGACGGGGGGCCAACAGTGAGCCCAGATAACCCTCGGTGCCGGTAACCAGGATTCGCACGTGCTGTCCTCCGTTTGAACGGTTCGGGGCCCCGCCCCTGGCCTCTGCTAGCCGCTCGGCTCGTCGGCCACGCCAGCATCGGCCATCGCCGGTAGCGCTCGATCGACAATGGTACCGGCGATCTCCAGGGAGGCCGTTGCCGCCGGGGATGGGGCATTGCACACATGCAGTGCCCTCGGACGATCGACGAGGAGGAAGTCGTCGACCAGTGAACCGTCGGGTCGAAGCGCTTGGGCCCGGATACCGGCGGGGGAGGGAACCAGATCCTCCGAGCGCACCTCGGGGATGAGCTCCTGCAGCGAGGCCGTGAAACGTTTGCGACTCAGCGATCGGAGCACCTCATCGATCCCGATCCGCCAGTGTTTGGCGGCCAGACGTCGGAATCCGGGGTAGGCCAGCACCTCGGCCAGCTCGCCGAGGTTCACGTCGGTCTTCGCGTAGCCCTCGCGGGCCAGGGCCAGCACGGCGTTGGGCCCGGCGTGGACCCCGCCGCCGATCATCTTGGTGAAGTGCACACCGAGAAACGGGAACGCCGGGTCGGGAACCGGATAGATGAGGGTGCGCACGAGATGTTGACGGTCGGGCACGAGTTCGTAGTATTCGCCCCGGAACGGGACGATCTTGGCGTTCGGATCGCCGCCCTCGGCCCGGGCCAGCCGATCCGAGTACTGGCCACCGCAGGTGATGACGAACCGGGTGCGGAGGTCGCCTTGATCGGTGACGACCCGGTGGGAGGCCGTGTCGGCTTCGATCCCGGTGACCCGTTCGCCGAGCCGGATGGTCACACCCCGGCCGCGGGCCTGGTCGGCGAGCGCATGACAGACTTCGACGAAGTCGACGATGCCGGTGCTGGGCACCCTGATCGCCCCGACGCAGTTGACGTGGGGCTCGATCTCCGCCGCTTCCTCGGGTTGGATCAGCGACACGTCGAGGCCGTTCTCCCGGCCCCGGTCGTGGAGGGCCCGCATACGGTCCAGTTGTTCGGGCCGGGTGGCCACGATCAGCTTGCCGCACAGCTCGTGGGCGATGCCGTGCTCGGCGGCGAACCGGACCATCGAGTCGCGGCCGTCTCGGCACAGCTTGGCTTTCAGACTTCCGGGCGCGTAGTAGATGCCGGAATGGATCACGCCGGAGTTGCGACCCGTCTGGTGAAGGGCCAGCTCGGGTTCCTTCTCGACCAATGTGATCGAGGCGTTGGGCCGCCGTTTCGACAGCTCCGCCGCCACCGCCAATCCGAGGAGTCCCCCGCCGACGATCACACAGTCCAGATTGTCGTCGCCAGCCGACGATGCCGTGGTCATGAGACAACACGATAGAGGCCACAACGCCGACTCGGTCCGTGACCGTCGTCGTCAAGTCGGGAGCTCCGTCACCACGGCGGGTCGGGTTCGGTCACCGGCGCGAGGTTCTCGCAGGGTGACCACGCTATCGGAGGCCGGTGACCGGGTCGAGGGTGCCGTGCCGAGGCCGTAGTCGGGCGGCCGCCGTCATCAGCACGGCGGCCATGACGAGAATCCAGATCTCGTACACGTCGAGTCCGGCAAGCGGCGTTGGTCCTGAACCGGCGGCGGCGATCAGGAATCCGGCCACGAAGAGATTGAGCTGACCGGACGTGGAACCGATCACGTCGACCATCGTCATCACCCGAACCGAGTTGGTGGTGTCGATGCGGCGGTGGATCAGCTCCATCACCCCGGTGACCGTCACCGCCCGCGACGCCGATCCGACGGCGGCCAGGGCGAGAAGCGTCGCGGTGCCCGGGCCGGATTCGATCGGCGCATCGAGCAGGACGAGTCCGATCGTGCACAGCGCCGCCACGACCGTGGCGGCGCGAATCAGCGGGATCAGGTGCGACCCCGGATCGCGCCACAGGAATGACGCCACAACCGAACCTCCGGCCAACGCGGCACCGAGGAGGCCGAGGTTGCCATCGGGCCACAACGTCAACGCGGCGTAGGTGACCAGCAGCGGCCACGACCCGACGGCCAGCGCCGCCATCATGTGGTACAGCCGGCGGATGGTTCGTCGATCGTCGTTCTGGCCGCTCCCGGACCCGACCGCCTGATCAACGGATTCGGCGTCTCCATCGACCGTGTCGACGTGCGGCCGCCGGTGCGAAGCGGGTGGGGCCGGCAACACCCGAAGCATCCCCGCCACCACGAACGCGGCGACGGCCAGGACGACCAGAAACATCGCTCGACCGCGGTCGTCGAGCGCGCCGACCAGTGCGGTCGTGAGCAGCACGACGATACCGGTCAAGGCCTGGGCCGGCCCCAGCATGAACGGCCGCTGAGCCGGCGTCAGACTGTAGGAGATCAACGGCTGAAACGCGGGCGCCATCAGGACCGAGACAGCGATCTCGGCCACGATGGCGATGACCAGCGCCAGACCGGCCACCCAGGAACCGGGCTCGGCCCCGACGATCAATCCGGCGGTCATCAACGCCATCGCCCCGACACCGACGAGAAAGAGGCGCACGTTGTGGCGGGCTCGGGCCAGGGGAATGCGGGCGGCCCAGATCTGGACCGGTATCGACAGCGTGCCGAGTCCCAGGGCGACACCGATGGCCCGCGGGCCCAGACCGAGGCTCTCCACGGCGAGGATCTGAAAGATCGGATGCCCGTCGACACCGATCGACAGCGCCGTCAGATAGCCGACGATCCGGAGCGACAGAAGCGCCCGCTTGACCGGCTCCGACCCGATCGGTGCGCCGGTATCCGACCGATTGTGGTTGGATCCGCTTCCCGTCGACACGATGACCAACAGTAGTTGGCCGGCCCGGAGCCCGACCTGTCTGTCGCCCCGGAGGTCGTCGTCGTTTCGTCGTTGCGGCGCCATCGCCCGGTCGGCTGCCGGCGCCGCCTGCCGCTATCCTCGATTGCGCAACCGAGCCGCTCGATGCGGGGTTGTGGTGGAAGGAGCGCACCCCCTTGATCGACAACAGCACACAGGCCAAGCCGTCCGAGCCGACGATCGCCGAGGTGGGGTTCGCATCCGAGGCGAACGGCTGATGGCCGCTCTTGACGGGATCCTGGTGGTGGCGGTCGAGCAGGCGGTTGCCGCTCCGGTCTGTACCGCCCGTCTGCGTGACGCCGGGGCCCGGGTGATCAAGGTCGAGCGACCCGAGGGCGACTTCGCCCGAGGCTACGACACCGCGGCCGGTGGTGACAGCTCCTATTTCGCATGGGCCAACCATGGCAAGGAATCGGCCGTACTCGACTTCAAGAACAGTGACGATGCGGCGCTGCTCCGCCGCATGATCGCCGCGGCCGACGTGTTCGTCCAGAACCTGGCCCCGGGCGCGCTCGCACGGGCGGGATTCGGATCCGACGAGCTGCGATCCGAGCATCCGGCGCTCGTCACGGTCGACATCAGCGGCTACGGTGAGGCCCCGGAACTGGCCGGCCGGAAAGCCTACGATCTCCTCGTGCAGGCGGAAAGCGGTCTGATCGGCATCTCGGGCGGGCCCACCGAACTGGGACGGGTCGGCGTGTCGATCTGTGACATCGGCACAGGCGTCACCGCCTACGGCGCTGTTCTGGAGGCCCTCCTCGAGCGGGTGACCACCGGCCGAGGGACCGGGATCCGGATCTCGCTGTTCGACATGATGGCCGAGTGGATGTCGGTGCCACTCGTGCAGCACGACTACGGCGGCGGCGGGCCGACCAGGGTCGGGCTTCGTCATCCGACGATCGCCCCCTACGGAGCCTACGCCACGGCCGAGGGTGCGCTCACTCTGATCTCGATCCAGAACGAGCGGGAGTGGGTGCGCCTGTGTGCCGAGGTGCTGGCCGCTCCCGATCTGGTCGTCGACCCTCGTTTCGCGTCGAACAACGATCGGGTGGCCAACCGTGACGTGTTGGAGGCGGAGCTGGACCGGCGAATCGGGGAACTCGATCGATCCGAGTTCCACCGTCGACTGGGCACTGCCGCCATCGCGTACGGTTCGGTCAACTCGCTGGCGGATCTGGCCGACCATCCGGCGCTCCGACGCCGCACGATCGTGTCCAGCACCGGCACCGTCGTCGATCTGGCCGCCCACCCGGTGCGCAGGGGGCCCGATGCCACCGACTCGGTCGCGACGGTTTCCGCGCCGCCGCGGGTCCCGACCGTCGGCGCCGACACCGACGCCGTACGAGCGGAGTTCGGGTAGCCCACCGGTTTGATCCGGCGATCAGCCCTTGCGGTACTGGCGCACGCTGAGGAATCCGAAGACGACCATGATGCCGGCGCACCACAGCAGGGACCGGACGAGCGGGCCGGCGATCTCGCCCCCGTGCATCATGGCCCGGGTGGCGTCGACCACCTGGGTCACCGGTTGGTTGGCCGAGAACGCCTGAAGCCAGCCGGGCATGTTTTCAACCGGCGCGAACGTCGATGCCGCGAACGTCAGCGGGAACGCGGGAAGGAAGGTGGCGGCCTGCACGGCTTCGACGCTTCGCAGTGTCAAGCCCATCCAGGCGTAGAACCAGGTGATCGAGTAGCCGAAGAGGAGTACGAGGCAGAAGCTGGCGATTGCCCAGCCGAGCCCGTTGTTGAAGCGGAAGCCGATCACATAGCCCATGACGATGATCACGGTGTTGGTGATGATGCCCCGCATGGCATCGGCCAGGGTGCGACCGCTGAGGACCGCCAGGCGGGACATCGGAAGCGATCGGAATCGGTCGATCACCCCCTGGGTCATATCCTCGGCCAACCCGATCGCGGTGTTGCCACCGCCGAACATCACGGTCTGCACCATGATGCCGGGAATCAGATAGTCGGCGTAGTCGAGGCCGGGCACATCGAGTGACCCGCCGAACACGAAATTGAACAGAGCAACGAACATGATCGGGGAGATGAGCGCGAACACGATCACCTGGGGCCGGCGCACGAGGTAGAGCACGTTTCGTCGGGTCATGGTGAGCGTGTCGCTCACGAAGCGGCCGAGGACCGATCGCTCGCGTGGTCCTGACCTCCCGACGTCCGCCGGTCGGAGGGTCGCGGTCTCCGTGGAAACGCCGTTGGTGTCGGTGGTCATCGTCGACGTCCGCCGCGGGACCCGGCCGCATCGGCCTCCGGTTCGTCCTGTTCCGCCCGCTTGCCGGTGATCGACAGGAACACATCGTCGAGCGACGGTCTGGTCACCGCGAGATCCCGAAGCGGGATCTGTTCGGTCTCGAACAGTTGGCCGGCGGCCAGGAGGGCCTCGATCCGGTTGGTGACCGGTATCGAGGCCTGCTGGCGCCGGTCGTCGACGTAGGGGGCGGTCGATCCCACCTGTTCCAGAACGGAGACCACACGCCCCATGTCGTCGGCCTCGGCCGGACTCGCCATCAGCCGGTCGCCTCCGAGCCGTTCCTTCAGCTCGTCGGGTGTGCCCTCGGCGATGATGTGGCCGTGGTCGATGACGGCGAGACGGTCGGCCAGTTCGTCGGCCTCGTCCAGGTACTGGGTGGTCAGCAGCAGCGTGGCTCCGTCGACGACGAGGTCCCGGATGAGTTGCCACAGGTCGTTACGAGTACGGGGATCGAGTCCTGTGGTGGGCTCGTCGAGGATGAGAATGCGGGGCCGGCCCACGAGACTGGCTCCGAGATCGATGCGGCGACGCATGCCACCGGAGTAGGTGCGGACCTGACGGTCGGCGGCGTCGGTCAGGGAGAGCCGCTCCAGGATGTCGTCGGCTCGACGGCGGGCCTCGGAGCGGCTGAGCTGGTAGAGGCGGCCGACGATCTCGAGGTTCTCCCGCCCGGTCAGAAGGTTGTCGACCGCGGCGTTCTGTCCGGCGAGTCCGATGAGTGCCCGCACGGCCATGGGATCGCGGTGGGCGTCGATGCCACCGAGGCGGCAGCGGCCGGAGGTAGGCTTGAGCAGCGTGGCCAGGATCCGGACCAGGGTTGTCTTGCCGGCGCCGTTCGGCCCGAGCAGCCCGAAGATCTCGCCTTCGTCGACCGAGAGTGTGATCCCGTTCAAGGCGTGAACATCACCGAAATGCTTGACCACTTGCTCGGCCTCGATCATCTTGCCCCACGATACAGCGATGTCGGCGGCCGAGCGTCGAAGCGATCGCTCGGGAAAATATCGCCGATCCGGGAACTTTTCCCACCGGGTTCGCGACTCATTCTTCGAACGGACAGCAAGGCATCGTCTTCGTGTGCGATCGCCCTCGGGTGAGACCGCCCTCGGGTGGGAACGTCGAACGGTTGCCGAACTGCCCGCTCGAAACATAGTTCTGACATCTGGCAGTCGGAGTTCCTCGATCCGATGAGTCGGCCTTGGACCACGCGGCGGACCTAAGGCGGGCTTACCGGACCTTACGCAAACCGCTGAACAAGGGCTGCCAGATGTCACACTCTCTCCGACGGCGTTCCTCCCCGGACTTGTACGTGGTCCTTCCTCTCGCCGTCGGAGGGCCGTGTAACCGAACATCCACGAAGACCGGCTTCGGCCGGACCACGACTGTGGTACATCGAATGAACGTCCTGGCGCGGGGCGTTTGTTCGCGTTTTCGCTCGGTGGGGCGACAACCCGTCGGATCGGCAAGCGGAAATCCTGATCCGGCCTAGCGGCCGTCGGGCCCCATCCAATATCGTGTAGGGGCAAACGTGTAGGCGGTTAGCGTAGGGACTTCCATCATTCACAATGACGCCGCGATAGTTGATGAACTCGTAGCCTTCCTGCATTCGGGCTCGCCGGTTGTCGGCGCGCGCCTGGCCACGACGTACGCCGACGCCGCCCCCGAACTCGCCGATCGATTACTCGACAGCGTGGCCCTCCAGGCGGCCGGTGGTTCGCCCTACGCGCTGCAGCTGTTGCTCAACCTCATCTCCGAGCACCGGTTGGCCTATCCCGGAATCAGCCGGCACGTACTCTCGCTGTCGGTGCAGGAGGACGTTGCCCAGGAGGTGCTGATCGCGGTGTCCCGCTCAATCCATCGCTATCGCGGCGACTCCAAGTTCACCACGTGGCTCTTCACCGTGGCCCGGAACACCGCAGTGGCCGAGCTGCGGCGTAGCCGACCGTCGGTCTCCTACGACGACGGGTCGACCTCCGAACAGGATGCACTTCGGTTCAGCTCCCGGGCCACCGACCGGCAGATCATCCAGTCGGCGATCGCCCAACTGCCGGCGATCTTTCGTGAGATCGTCTACTTGCGCGACATCCAGCGTCTGAGCTACGAGGACATCGCCGACAGGGAAGGAATCGCCCTCAACACCGTGCGTTCCCGGCTTTCACGGGGTCGAGCGCTTCTCGCCACGGAGCTCGCCGCGTTCCGAGGGCTATGACCGACCTGCCGACCGCTCGATCGAAGCGAATCGGCAACTACAGAATCGTCGCGCCGATCGGCGTCGGCTCGTCGGCCACGGTGTACCGGGCCATTGACCAGGCCAGCGGCTACGAGGTGGCGATCAAGGTGCTGGCGGAGAACCTCAGCCTTCTCCCGGAGCCCCGCCAGCGCTTCTACGACGAGGCGGAGATCCTCCTGTCGATCGACAGCCCCGCGATCGCTCGTATCTACCATGTGGGAGCGACCGATACAGGGCAACCGTTCATGGTTCTGGAGCTGGCCGATCGGGGCGACCTGCGTCGTCGGGTCGAGGAGCTGCGGGCCCGGGGCGAGTCGATCGACTGGACCGATCTGTGGGCGCTGGGCCGCCATCTCCATGAAGCGCTCAGTTCGCTCCACCAGCGGGGCATCATCCATCGTGACGTGTCGCCCGGGAACATCCTGATTCAGCATCGCAGTGAGTTGTCAGGGTTGGCGGCCGCCAATCTTCTCGAGCCCGGCGAGCGATTCATCCTGTCCGATCTCGGCTTCGCCAAGGATCTGGAGTGGGCGTCGGGATTCACCGCCGGCGGGGGGACGAGGGGCTTCGCCTCCCCGGAACAATTGAACGAGGTGACCGTCGTCGATCATCGAACCGATATCTTCAGTGCTTCGGCGGTGATCGATTGGACGGTCTTCGACGGACCGTTCGCGAAGGCGCTCGAACCGTTTCTGTTGGAGGGGCTTGCCGACGACCCGGACGATCGCTTCGAGACGATCGACGAGTGGTATGACGCTTTCGTCATTGCCATGGACGCCATCGAGAGCTGGGACGAACCGCCACGGCAGGGTGGTTGGCTTGCGGCCGCTTTCGTGTTCCTCGCCGGGACCGCCGTCATCCTTGTGGTCCTGTGGCTCACCGATTCGTTGGGTGAACTGATCAACCAGCTCTGAGTCGACCCCGGAACGCCCATGTGCCCGGACCGAATGGCCCGGGCACACGTCCAACTTCAGAAGCACACGCAGTATTTTCCTGAACGCCACGTGGACGTTTCCGGTTGAGAAAATCGGGGAGTTCTGAGGTTGGATTTCGACGGTCGATCGCTGCTCAGTTAACTGTCACAACGTTCGAAGGAGAACCTCTTCTGAGTCCTGGTTTGCGGCGGATCATCCACAGAGATACCTGTTCGTCTCAATCGGGTGAGACCGGACCACCCTTGCGGGAAACCCGAGTGTGCGGCAGATCATCCACGAATAGGTCCGGAGGTGGCGCTCCTTTGTCGGCGGGTGAGGTGTGTCGCTGTCTCTTGCGACAACGCATAGATTAGCGTCTTATCGGCATCTGTCAACCTGAAACCACCAGCAGCCCCAAACATTCGATGCCTAACGATGTTGTCATCGCGATGAAACATTACGACTCAAGCAAGCCTGATCCGGGGCCCTTGCGTGTGTCATGTTGCGGCGCCTTCGACGCCATTCCGTAAGGTTCGGGCTCGTGGCCCCGGCGGGTGACGTCGAATCGCAAGGGGTTCGAGACGGTTCGTCGGGCGCCCGGGCCAGGTGCTTGGTAACTTCATTGTTGTTTGGCAAGCGTGATCAAATCCCACGATTCGACTACGACATGCAAGCAGGCTGACGCTAGGCTCGGAGCAGCGAACGGTGATTCAGGCTGCGGCTGAGTCGCCAGACGCGTCGTAACGCCATATGGAGGAGCTAGGAAATCGGCTCGGTGACGGCTCTGCGGTTGGGAGGCCGGAGCAGGCACGAGCGGTGGAAGCAACAACCGTCCAGAGAAGACGTTCGACGCACGGGCCGCTGGTGGTCCGGGGTCGGGGGCTGGCGGTCGGAACGTTCAGGAGTTGATGCATGGTGGAGCTGAACGAGGAAGCGAGGGGCTTCCTCACCGGCGACGTGGCAAAGGCGGCACTGATGTCGCAGTACGGCTCGCCGACGATCGCCTCGACGTCGTCGGCCATCGACTACGGCCTGCCGCTGGTGGTGGCGGGTCTGAAACGCCGGGCCGAGGATTCGGCCGGAATCGTCAACCTCTTGAATCTTGTTCGGTCGCTCGACACGAGCCAACTCGGAACCGACGCGATGTGGAGCCGTACCTCCCACCGTACGGTCATGGGCCCCGATCTCAGCGAGATTCTGTTCCAGGACGGCAACGGCCAGGGAACCCACGAAACGGTCATCGCCAAGCTTGCCGATCGGGCTCGCATCAGCGGGGACACGGCGCGGGGGATCCTCGGTTCCTGCTCCTGGATGCTGCTGGCCGTGCTCGTCAATCGTTACAGCCGCTCGCTCGATCGTCAGACACTCCTTCGGGTGGCCGACGAGGAGCGCCGGCTGCTCTCCGAGCAGGGTTGGGATCCCTGGATCCGTTCCGTCGAATGGGAGACCGACGCCGTCAGTGGCAGCGAGACCCTCTTCGCCGATTCCATCCCGATGCCCCCGACCACCTCGTCGACCACCTCCCCAAACCCTGCCAGCGCCGGAGATCGCTCCGGTCGATACCCGCCCCCGGTCAGCCGCAGCGATCGTGGTGACGCGCCCGGTACCGGCTTTTCCTCCGAGCCGTTGGCGCCGGATCGCCAAACCGAGGGCTACGAGCCGGGCGCGGCGCCGAGAGTCGGTCTCGGCGGCTATGCGCCGCCCGAACGGCCCGACCGTGGTCCTGCTCCGTTCGACTTCGGCGCCGGACGTGGCCCTGATTATCCCGATCCGCGTCTGGCATCAGGCCGTCGGCGGCCGATGTCGGCCCCTCAGCCCGCCCATCGACACACCCGGCCCCGGACACCGGCGCCCGAACCCGAGCCCCGTCGCTGGCCGATTGCGGCGGCGCTCGCCGCGGTCCTGCTGCTGGCCGGCGGAGCGTGGTGGCTGATCAGTCGCGGTGACGACACCGACGTCGATTCAGCCCAGGGTGAAGCGGTCGGAACCACCGCCGAGGATGGTGTCGAGGAGCCCGGCGCCACGGACGCGAGCGGTGATGCGGCCGCAGTTGAAGCCGGTGACACTGATGCCCCCTCAGGTGACTACTCGGGCATCGTCACGATGGAGGTGCCGATGCGGGACATCTTCACCGGTGACACCACCAACGCAACCGGCTCGGTGACCTTCACGATCGACGCCAACACGGGTGAAGCCTGCGCCCTGGTGTCGACCGACGGGGTGTCGGCGACCTACGCCTCGCATATCCACCTCGGTTCCTTCAGGGAACGGGGCCCGGTTGTCGTGAACTTCGGTGACATGAACGACGGAGTCGAGAATTGCGTCGCCAACGATCTCGACGACATCAACGAGATTCTGGCCGACCGATCCGAGTACTACGGTGAGATGCACGACGCCGGTGGCGAGTACACCGTTCGTGGTCAGCTGTCGGAGGCCAATCCCTTCGACGACCAACGAGACCCCGCGTTGATCCCGGAAATCGACAGCGGTGCTGCGGCGTTCGACACCGACCCTGATCCGCTGTTGAACGGAGCCCGGGTCCGTTTCGAGGGTTCGACATTGGTGGCGACCGGCGAGGTCGACAGCCAGGAGGTCATGGACGCCTTGATCTCGTCGCTCGAGGCGTCGGGCGTGCCCGTCCTCAACGAACTGCTGGTGGTGCCGGGCTCACCGCCGCCCTCCGGTCGTTTCATCGCCACCGACGGTCTCACGTTCGCGGTCGGCAGCGATCAACACGAGGGCGACAACAGTGCCGTCTTGGAGGCCATGGCCCAGGTCTTGGCCGCCAATCCGGACTGGAAGCTCACGGTCGCCGGTCATACCGACAACACCGGCACGAGGGTCAACAACCTGGAGCTCTCCCAGCGGCGGGCGATCAACGTTCGTCAAGCCCTCGAGGATCTCGGGGTCGCCACCGACGTCCTCAAGATTGCGGGCTACGGTCCTGAGCAGCCGATCGCCGACAACGATACGCCCGAGGGGCGTCGCCGCAACCGGCGCATCGAGTTCGTCATCGATCCCACCTGATCGACCCTCCGGGTCCACCGTCTTCGTCTCACGGTCGCCGATGACGCGCGTCCAGGGATTTCTTGGGGTTGGGCTCGCTTTTTGATTCGTTTCTGAGCACAATCAAAAGTGACGCTCCAACAACCGCCTGGGGCGTCGCCCCGATCAGAGGTGGAGGCACCGACCCGCCGCTACGTGCCTCCACCTCGTCCCGGCGCCTCTGACCCGGCCGATGTTGACGTGTGCCGCAACGTCGGCGGTGTCTCGTCTAGGTCGGTTGGTCGCGGGTGGCCACCATCGTCAGGACATCGTACGCCGCGGCGATTTCACCGTTCTGGTTGACGACCCGGGTGTCCCACGCCACCTCGCCATACCCTGATCCGGCGCGCAGTGTCTTGCGTTTGCAGGTGAGTGTGACGGTGAGCGTGTCACCGGGATAGGTGGGTTTGGCGAAGCGGAGTTTGTCGAGGCCGTAGTTGGCGAGCACGGGACCCGGATCGGGGTCGACGAACAAACCGGCGGCAGCCGAGAGCACGAAGTAGCCGTGGGCCACCCGACCCTCGAAGATGGGTGACGCCTTCGCCGCTTCGTCGTCCATGTGGGCGTAGAACGTGTCGCCGGTCAAGTCGGCAAACCGCTCGATGTCGTCGAGGGTCACGGTGCGGCCGGCGGTGACGATCGAGTCGCCGATCTCCAGGTCGTCGAAGTACAGGCGGAACGGGTGACCTTTGCCCTCGTTGCGGGGCGCGCCGGCCTGGTACTCGCCGGTGATGGCGGTCATGGCCGACGGTGATGCCTGTACCGCGCTGATCTGCAGGTGGTGCCTCACGGCCCGCATACCGCCGAGTTCCTCACCGCCACCGGCCCGACCGGGTCCGCCGTGAACGAGCGTCGGCAGCGGCGCACCGTGGCCCGTGTGCGACTCGAGGCTGGTTTCGTCGACCACCTGGACGCGACCATGGTGGGAACCGAGGGCCACGGTGAAGGCGGCCGCTTCGGCCGGGTCATCGGTGAAGACCGACGCCACGAGGCTGCCCCGACCGAGCGCCGCCAGCTCGACGGCTTCGGTGGCCGAGTCATAACCGACGACGGTCGAGACCGGACCGAACGCTTCGACCTGATGGATGGCGTCGGCTCGTTTGTCGACGGCCTGGAGCAGTGTGGGTGCCATGAAGGCCCCTCGTTCCGGATCGACGCCGGAGAAGTCACAGTGGTCGATGACGACGGTGGTCACCGCCTTGAGGCGCTCGACGGCGTCTCGGACCTCCGCCCGCTGATCGACGCCGGCCAGGGCGCCCATGGTCGTCGCCTTGTCGGCCGGATCACCGACGACCACCTCAGCGAGCGCCGCCTCGAGTGCTTCGATCGTGGCCTGCCGGTGCTGCTCCGGTACCAGAATGCGGCGAATGGCCGTGCACTTCTGACCTGCCTTGGTCGTCATCTCCGCAACGACCTCCGACACGAAGCCGGCAAAGGTGGCCGAACCGGGGGCGGCGCCCGACCCGAGGATCGCGCAGTTCAGCGAGTCGGCTTCGGCGGTGAACCGCACCGCCTGATCGATGACCCTGGGGTGAGCTCGAAGCAGCGCGGCGGTGGCGGCCGAGCCGGTGAAGGCCAGGCTGTCCTGGCCGTCGAGCTGATCGAGGAGGTCCCCCGTGCCACCGCAGATCAACTGCAGCGATCCATCGGGTAACAGCCCCGACTCGACGATGCGGCGCATCACGGCCTCGGTGAGATAGGCGGTGGGGGAGGCGGGCTTGGCGATGGTGGGGACGCCGGCCAGGAAGGCCGGGGCGAACTTCTCCAACATGCCCCAGCAGGGGAAGTTGAAGGCGTTGATCTGAACGGCGACTCCGGTACGGGACGTGCCGATGTGGGCGCCGAGAAACGAACCGTCGCGGGCAAGCGGCTCCACGTCGCCGTCGATCAGGACCGCCGAATCGGGCAGCTCGCGACGGGCCTTCGACGCGTAGCTCAGGAGCACCCCGATGCCGCCGTCGATGTCGAACCACGAATCGGATCGGGTGGCACCCGTGGCGGTGGAGACCGGGTAGAGCTCGCCCTTGTGCTCCATCAGGTACTTGCCGAGCGATCGCAGAATCGTGGCCCGTTGGTGGAAGGTCAACGCTCGTAGCTCGGGCCCCGCGGTGTCGATGGCGTACCGGCGGACGGCCGCCATGTCGATGCGATGGTCGACGAGGGTGGCCACCGGGTCGCCCGTAACCGCACTGGCCAGGGTGCGGCCTCCCCCGTCGTCCGCCGGTGGTGTGCGCCACCCGCCGAGAACGTAGCTGTCGAGTACCGGAGTCGAGCTGCTCATGGATGCCAACGTAGCGCCGGTCATCCGAGAGGGCGAGTCGATTCGCCGCTTGGTCGGCGATGATTCAGACGGCGAAGCGGAGGCCGAGACGAGCGTCGCCGTCGGCCACCACCAGGTCGGTGGCCTGTTCGACGGCCGTCCAGGCTCCGCCGTCGACGCTCCGGTAGAGGTGCGCGGCCAGTTCGAACGCCTCGACCCCGACCCAGCCATCGGGTAGCAACGCCGCCGGAAGATCAGGGTCGCCCAAGCGGGCCCGCCGAAGATCGTGAACGACCATCGTGCGGAGTGCGAAGGCATCGATCGGACGGATCGACGACAGATCGAACTCCCCGAAGTGCCGATAGCGATCGATGAACGACTGGTACACCTTCTCGGTTTCGGCCAGGTCGAACGACGAACGGAACAACCCACCTCGCACCAGCTCGTCGAGCCGATCGAATCGAGCGTGGGCAACGGGTGGTCGAACGTCGAGGTCGAGCCGATCGAACAGCTCGTCGGTTGATGCCAGGTCGGATTCGGGTGTGGCCCAGACACCACGGGCGATCTCCACGAAGCCGTGCCAACGGAGGTGCTTGGCGAGCCGTTGCTCTCCGTCTCCATAACCGGACAGGAGCGTGTCGGTGAACACCAGCGACCAGACCTCGTTCCAGGCCGGTGGTTTCTGCTGGTAGATGCGCCGGTCGGCATCGGCGGTTTCGAGCGCCGCGTAGGGCGTGAGCCGGTAGCGACTCCGGCGCCCCACCCGTTCGTTGATCACCCAGTTCTCGTTGACCAGGCGGTACATCGACGTTCGTACCAGGCGTTGGTTGAAACCGAACGGTTGGGTCAGGGTGAACAGGTCGCCCAGCCAGATCTGACCACCCAGCGGCGCGACGCTGTCACCCAGGATCGTGACGAGAACCGATCGAGCCGAGGTATCGGCTAGACGGCCCCACTTCTTGGCTTCGGCCGAAATGTTGGTCATGGATCACACTTGACTCGGCTGGCCCGACGTGCCGCCCGGCACCGGTGCCGCCCTCGACCAAGACTAGTCGACGGATCAGCCGACCGAGATCGTCTCGGGCGGAGGACCCGCCACTTCGTCCGCTGAGACGGCCTCGGCGCCGGTCGGGCCTTCGTCGTGCGGGCCGGCGTGGCCGTGGGCCGGCCGCCCTTCGACGTTGATCGAGGGCAGGATGCGGTCGAGCCGGCTGGGCAGCCACCAGTTCTTCGCACCCAGGAGCTCCATCGTCGCCGGTACGAGCAGCATACGGACGAGGGTGGCGTCGAGGAGCACAGCAGTGGCCAGCCCGATCCCGAAGATCTTGATGACCCGCATGTCCTCCAGGAGGAACGCGCCGAACACCACGACCATGATGGCCGCGGCCGCCGAGATGACCCGGGCCGTCGCCGCCAGGCCGTCGGCGACCGAGTTCACCGGATCGCCGCTGGCGTCGTATTCCTCCTTGACCCGTGACAGCAGGAACACCTCGTAGTCCATGGAGAGACCGAACACGATGGCGAACAGCATCATCGGGATGAACGGCTCGATCGGTGCAGGCTCGATGCCGAGGAGTTGGCCGCCCCAACCCCACTGGAAGATGGCCACCACGACGCCGTAGGCGGCGCCGATCGACAGCACGTTCATGATGACCGCTTTGAGCGGTACCAGCACGGAACGGAACACCATCATCAGGAGCAGGAAGCTGAGTCCGAGCACGGCGCCGAAGAAGATCACGATGCGTTGAGCAAGATAGTCGGTGAAGTCGATGTTGGCCGGGACGCCTCCGGTCACGTTGATGGTGAGTCCCTCCGTGTCGGCGGCGGGGATGACGTCGGTCCGGAGACGCTCGACGAGGTCCTCGGTTGCTTCGTCCTGCGGCGAGGTCGTGGGAATGATCTGGATGATGGCGGCCTCGGGCGGGGCCGACGGGTTGGCGAAGTTGTCGGGAATCGGCCCGGACACGGTTTGAACGCCGGGCTCGGACCCGATGGCCTGGGCCAGGCCGGCCAACTTGGCCATGGCCGATGCGTCGGTCGGATCGTCGATCTCGACGGCGGCCAGGAAGGGACCGTTGAAGCCGGGACCGAAGCCTTCAGCCAGCAGGTCGTAGGCCTGCCTCGTGGTGGTCTCCTCCGGGAAGTTGCCTTCGTCGCTGAACCCGAGACGAAGGTCGAGCACGGGGTAGGCCATGGTCAGCAGAAGGATGGTGCCGCCGATGGCGAACAGCCACGGTCGAGCCTGAATCAGCCGGCTCCAGCGATACCAGATGCTGTCCCGGATGGGCTTGGGCCTCCGCTCGGGGAGGAAGCGGTTGAGAGGTGGAAGGAAGAAGGAGAGAACGAAGACGGCCACGGCGGCGAGAGCCACACCTCCGATCACGGGGCCCTCTGCCAGGCCGAGGCCGGCAATCAGCAGGGCCAACGACAGCAGTCCGGCGGCGACCAGCTGGCCCAGGCGGGTCCGCTCGACCTTCTCACCGGCGAACCCGAGGAAGGCCGGCAGCAGCGTGACGGAGGCGATCATGGTGATCAGGACGGTGACCGACGCACCGATACCGAGCCCGGCGATGAACGGGAGGCCCATGAGAACCATGCCGAGCAGGGAGATCACCACCGTGATGCCGGCGAACAGCACCGCGCGACCGGCGGTGTCGATGGCTTCGGCGGCGGCCACGATCGGTGTGTTGTCGCGGTGGAGGCTTTCGCGGTAGCGGGTGACGATGAACAGGGCGTAGTCGATGCCGACGCCGAGGCCGATCATGGCGCCGATCTGGATGGAGAAGTCCGGCATGTCGATGAGGCGGCTGAGAAGTGTGATGGTGCCGATGCCGATGCCGACGCCGAATACCGCTGTTCCGATGGGGAGACCCATGGCCATGACCGAACCGAACGACACGATCAGGATGACGACGGCGAACGAGAGACCGATGAGTTCGGACTCGGGCGGCTCGAACTCGGCCAGTATGGCGCCGCCGATCTCGATCTGGGTGTCGGCGAGGTCCTCGGGCAGGAGGGTTTCGATCTCCTGGCCGATCTCGACCGCCCGGGACTGGTTGACCGATTCGGCCAGGCTGAGCTGAGCGAAGGCAATGGTGCCGTCGGGGGAGATCTGATTCCGACCGGTGGGTCCGTACGGACTGACCACGGTCACCCCGTCGATCTCCTGCACGTCCGCGAACACCTCAGACATCGCCGCCTGAACCTCGGGGTCGTCGATCCCGCGATCGGTCTTGAAGACGATTGATCCGGGTGCGCCGGCACCGAGACCGTCGAAGTAGGTGTCGAGGATTTCGAACCCGGCCGACGTCTCCGACTCGGGAACCTCGAAGGTGGCGTTGAACGCCGGTCCGAGGCCTCCAGCCAGTCCGAGGACACCGATGAACGCGGCAATCCAGGCGGCCAGCGCGGCCTTCGGGTTGCTGAACGACCACCTACCGATCGAGGCGAGCATAGGGCTTCTCCAGTTCTTCGATACGACCCCACGAAGGGACGGCCAACTCCGTCATCGGCACGTCTCGGTGATTCTTGCCGGTCTTCGTGTCGTTCGGACGGGCTCGAAGAGAAGTGGTTCCGGAGTTACGCTACTGTATAGTAGCGTAACGTACCCTACCACGAAAGCACGGGAACGCCCGGAGGGATTCCTGAGACGTCGGACACAGCAAGGCGACGATTTTGCGGCACGAAACAGCACCATCAGACCATGGCTCGACCACGAAGCGCTGAAGCCCGCAGGAAGGCGCTCGAGGCCGCTGTCCAGGTCTTGGTCGACGACGGTGTCGCCGGATTCACCGTCGAAGCCGTGGCCAGACGGTCGAGAGTGGCCAAGACCACCATCTACCGCAACTGGTCCTCCGTCGACGACCTGCTCTTCGATGCACTCAACGCAACGATCAAACCCGACCCCGAGCCCGACACCGGCTCGCTTCGGGGCGACCTCCTCGGCCTTGCCGATCATCTGGTGTCGATACCGGACGCCGAGCGAGCGGCTCGCCGCCAACTGTTCTCCGGTCTGTTCGCGGCCTCCGTGGGTGATCAACGGCTGGCCGAACTGTTCGACCGGCTGGTGACCAGCCGCTGCGTGCCCGTCGAGTCGGTGGTCACGCGAGCCAAGGCCCGCGGCGAATTGCATGACGACATCGACACACGACTCGTCACCGAACTTCTGATCGGACCCGTGCTCTTTCGACTGATGTTCCGCAACGAGACGTTCAGCAGATCCGAACTGGAGAACCTCGTCGACTACGAACTCGAAGGTCTTCTCGGATCTCGCTGATCGATCTCGCGTGATCAGCCTTTGGTGATCACGTCACCGACCGAGCACGAACCGGCGGTGACCACCATGGCGTTGATCCCACGAAGCCGGAGCTCGGGGTCGGAGTTGATCCACTTCGCCGCTTCGAGCCCGAATCGCTGGGCGAACTTGGCGCACCCGGTATGGGGTTTGGCCGACACCTCGAGTACGGCCGTGCCCACGGCGAGTCTGGTTCCGGTCGGCAGGTTGCTCACGCTCAGGTCCATGTCGACCAGGATCTGATCGCCGGCCAGCGGCCAACGTTCCCGGTCGCCGCCGGAGACCAGGTTCAGCACCCGGGAATTCATGATGGTGATCTGCGCCTCGGGATCCGCCTTGCCGTCCTCGGTCTGGACGTTTCCTCGAGCAAGATAGTTGTCGCCGACCAGGCCCGCCCCAACCGCGAACTCGGCGTGCTCGACCACACGCCGCTCGTCGACGTCCGGTCGGAGCACCAGCATCTCGACCAATCCGGCGTTGGTCGGTGAGTCCTGGATGTGATCGAGGCCCTCCGCGAGCAGTTGGTGGTTCAGGTTCCCCATCAGTCTTGAAGCTACTACAGCCGACCAGCGGCCGTGGCGACAAAGACGTGAAGCCGGTCACACGACTCGACGAGCCGGCGGCATCGGCACCGTCGGATCCTCCGAGCGCGCCGAGGGCGGGGCACGGGGCCCCGCCCACGAAGCTCAACAGGGGTCGGCCGGAGCCGAGCGTCTAGTTGATGGAGTTGCCGATTTCGCTGAAGTTGTCGGCGGCCTCGTTGCCGAGGAAGGTGATGGCGCCGATGCAGACGACGGCGATGAGGGCGACCAGGAGGGCGTACTCGACGAGCGAGGC